>JANXSG010000106.1 GCA_025352825.1 Chthonomonadaceae bacterium
CGATCAGGATTAGTGAGAGTCTGGCGTTTTGCAAGCAAACCTACCAGCTTTTCACCACTCTTTGTAAATCCTACGACAGAAGGGCATAGCCGGGTTCCCTCTGCCAGAGTGATAACAGTCGGTTCCTGCCCATCCATAACCGCTATCACAGAGTTGGTAGTTCCCAGGTCAATTCCCACTATTTTTGGCATCTGCAAAGAACTTTCAAATGAGGTTAAATCCTCAAAACTGCGAACTAATCTTCGTCGTCGTCCACATCGCGAAGCATGTCGTCGTCGTCATCGTCGAGGGAGCCAAGCCCGCCGGTTCCTAGCGCAAAGGCGTCCACAGGTGTTAGTTCTTCCTCTCGGTCGACACCCACGAGTTCGTCATCATCGGCATCAGGTTCCGCTCGCCTCAACGCCGCAAGCTGAGAAGCATGGCTATCCATCTCTGGTTCTATGGCCAGCACAGGGCCGGCGCCAATAATATCTTCTAGGGTAGGCTCCGTCGGTTTGAGGGCTGCCATCTGCGCAGCGACCGTTGCATCCTCAACAATTCTTGGGATAATCGCGCCTTCACCGATCTCTTCCAGAGCGACTGTTAATGGATTCGCAGATTTGGTATCGACGAGTTTGCGTGCTCCGTCTTTCACCTGGCGGGCGCGCTTCGCAGCCAGAATCACCAGGGCATATTTACTCTCCATCGCGTCGAGTTTATCGGGTGAGGGGTAGATACTCATGAGTTCAGGAATCTCCTTCTAGCAGATTCATCTGCTAACCAAACCGCACACATGCAAACTTTTCGCAGGCCCGGCTATCATCGGCCTGCGAAACAGTGTGCCACAAAATACTAGGTAACGATTTACGAACCCTTATTGTGGTAGCAAAAAGAAGATTTTGTCAAGTTTTTTTCGTGGAATTTCCGCGTTCAGCGCTCTTACGTGCTGCAGGAATTCTCCCCCCATCGCGTTCTTTGGTAATAAAGAACGAGGCATCTCTGAGAATAGCAGGGGTCTGTACAGATACAGGATCACTTTTCTTTGCAACGAGAAGGTCGTCCGTATTTAAGGATTCGCCTGATCTTGTATCGAACCAGGTTACTCTGTACTTCCCTGCCTGGAGCCCGGCAATTTTTACCTGCCCGGTCGCTGATATCAGAGATTTTTCCTGAGTGTAAGGAATGGCGTAGTTGTCACGATGATATACCCATCCCGCAGCGTAATCTTTCCCAAGGAGCGCTTTTGCAGCCAAAGCAGAAGCATAGTGGCTGAAGTGGAACTCTTTTAACATAGCCCAGTCTTTACCAGAGTTCTCAATAGTGATCGTATGTATTCCTGCTGGAACTTCCATACTCAGAACGTTTTCGGATGCTGCAGGAGCAGTATCTGATTTAGATGCTGTAAAATCGTGCTCAACACTCTTCCCATCCATCGTTACCTTGATATGTGCTCCTCCGGCAGCAATGGTACCCACATAGAGCGAAAACTGTCCGTTTTCAGCATAGTTCACCTGAAACTTAATGGGATCAGGCATCATCTCTCTATGGGCTGTACCCTGCAGAAAACTTGGGAACCGCGCCATTCCAGAGGGAGCGCCATCTGTACCGACCACAAATTCACTCTGCAGGGCTTTTGCCCATCCTCCGCCAGGAGCAAAGGCAAGCGATCCACGAGAAGTACAATTCACAGAAGGGGCTGCAGGCGCAAGTCCGCCGTGGTTCGCTAGAGCAGATTCTGCTAAGTACTTCGAAACCGCTTTGTACTGACCATATAACCCCTGTTTGTCCACTTCATTCCACGACCAGTATTGAGCTGCGCCAGCCGCTCCGCTGAACAGACTTGACCATACTCCCGCGTGGAGTCCAATCCCATCGAAATCCGCAAGCCCCTCAGGGCCAAACTCCCCGACAAAGATAGGTTTATCAATCTTTTTCCCAGGCAGAGACGGGAGTGCACTCAGCGCTGTGACCAGATCATGCGCATAGATATGCGTCTGACAGTAGTCCACAGTTTCCCATATAGGGTTGTTCATAGGGATTGCTGGTTCTGAACTCGTGGTGATGAGATGGTGATAGATATCGTATTGACGCAAAAAGATTGCCATTTCTCGATGCCACATAGCAATGTCGTCCCACATTTTTCCGTGGGCAGCATCGGTACCTTCAGCCTCATTGAAAAGCTCCCATGCCAGAATATTTGGCGAGTAACCCCACCGGGCAATCATGTAGTGAAGTTTTCGCTTGGTGAGGATTCTAGCTTCTGGATTAGTGAAAAAATCTTCGGGATTTTTGAGAAAACCTCCGTTGGCGACACTGTATGGGTTAGCTTCCCAGTTGGCGTTCACATTTCCAGAAAATTTATGTCCTTCGGCGCTGGAGTACTGGCCATGGTGCTGAATTGTCAGTTGAAAATAGATGCTGTTCTTTTCTGCAGCGGCGACTATAGAATCCCATTTTTTCGCCACTTCGAGATCGAATGTGCCAGCTTTCCAAGATTCTGGCTTTTTACCCGATTTTTTTTCCTGATCTGCCGGGCTGAGAGCAGGCCAGTCTAGATTCTTTCCATCCCAGTGCGCCATCCATACTCTGGACCAGTTCTCTCCCGCTTCGTGCATATTTTTAAACTGCTCGCTGTAGTCGCCGTCTGCTTTGTCCGACCAGGCCTGATTATGCCCCAAGGGGAAATAGTGGGCGCCGCTTTCGAAAACAAATCGTGCATGGTCTCCTCGATCCACACGCACAAATCCTGGCTGGGGTTCTCCGGTGACGTTCCACTCTTTTTTCTCCAGTTTCTCTTCATGGGCAGTTTCACGATTGATTTTCACAGTGATTACGGCGTAAGATCCGGGCGAAATAGGTGTGTAGCGCATGCGCCACACGTCCCCGCCATCGAAAAAGGCCGGGACTTCTACGGTGCCTCCGCCTGGTTTTCGAAGGGTTACCTGAACATCGGTTTTCTCGTAGTCGAATGGATCAGTCTTGATTCCAGGAAGATGAAAGGAGGTCTCAATCATAGGATAGGTGCCAGAAAGCCCACCTGTATTACGATCTCTTTCGCCTGATCTAGAGCTGAGCGAGGTGTTGTACCCATTGCCTATATCTCCGCCGAGGCCGCGAGAAAAGCCCCCGTAGTCCTGCTGTCCGCCACAGCCATTCAACAGACAGGCAGATACTAATATAGAAATTTGTAGAGATATCCTACTGCTGTTGGAAATATTGCGGAAGTTAAAGAACTGAGTCATGTAAATCGTCTTCCTCCCTTCGCGGAGAACATGCATCTAATATTTTATTATACTATTATTATAGGACATCGTGTTCCATAAAGAGACTGCCGTTGAAGCATGGTTTATATTGAGGCAGTCTCTTTTGATGTAGTACAAAGCAGGAGAATAGAGTACCTGAAGTGCTGAGAACAAAATACACAGCTAGATACGTCTATTTAATATATAAGTTCCCAGCATGTGAGACGTTTGTAAATTGCAGACTTTAGAGGTATTTTCAAAAGTCTAAAGTAATTGAAAAACTCGTTCACGCCCTCCCGTCCGCCTCTCCCAAACCAACTGAGAGGGTGACTATGGCATCGGTTTTTTAAAAGTATTTGAGTTTTTTATCTTAATATGAGTATAAATCCCACGAAGTGGGATACAGGTAACCAATGATATAAAGTTCCCCCCTCTTTTTTTTTGGGGAGAGGGGGCAGGGGGTGAGGGCTAAAATATGCGTGTGTATCCGACTTTTGCAATTACCGACATTTTCGTTGTAATTAATTCCTGATAGTACTGGGAATGATATAAGTTGTAAATCACCCTGTATACATGGGTAAATCTATTGAAATTTAATCTTAAATGTGGAATATCACTCTTAGGATAAATACTGAAATGAAATAGTATCACCATTTTATTTGTGGTATTGATATTTTATTATTCGATAAAAGTCTGAAAAATTACTATCTAAAGTTCCACGACGAACACGCAATAAGCTCCAGGAAGAGCAGCCAATTGGCTGAGATATGCTGTAACATGGATCAATTTCTAAACCGTATGATTAAACGTATCATTTCACCTGAGAAATGTACGGAACCCCAGAAATTAGAGAGATCTGTAAAAAACCGTGTCAGAAGCACTCTAATCTATTTCAACTGTTCCTTTCTTCTGTGGTTATTACTTCGTTCGTATAACCCCACCGCAGCCGCTATCAGTAACTCTGCGTACAAAATAATTGGATTTGTGGATATTTGCTGGCTTGTCGGTTATATCCTTCAGGGGCTATCCACCCTGGCATCAGACGAGGTCAGCGCCGACTTAGAAGGATCAACTGGTCAAAGAGTCAATCTTGCCTTCTTAAAGTCGATTTCTCCAAATACTTGCATTTCATTGATGACTTCCACGCTAATCACAACAGCAATATTTTTGCTATGGACCATACTGCGATTTGCAAGCAGGCTGCCTATCGAGACAGATGCTTATGCAGGCATCGTGTTTCTAATTGTCATGCTCTATTTAAGGCATATACTTGCGATTGTAGATAATTCGATTCTTATCTTAGAAATGCGTGGTGAACGTGATGAGTTGAGGAAAAAAAGCATCGATACGTTAGAATATGCAGCACGTATGGAAATCCTGGCTAACGAACACCGTGCATCGCATGAAAAACTTGAAATCAGTATGCAGACTCTGGCAGAAGCAAACACTCGGCTTGAAAGCCTTGCCACCACGGATGGCATGACTGGACTCTCAAATCATCGTACTTTCCAGGAGTTTCTGTCCATAGAAAAGGCGAGGGCTGATCGGGAAGGCCAGGCGCTTGCCTTACTGCTTTTGGACGTGGATTATTTTAAAGATTTTAACGACTCTTACGGCCATCCCGCGGGAGATGAACTGCTTCGAATACTCGCAAATCTTCTCAAAGAGAACGTTCGAACAGAAGATCAGGTAGCACGATATGGAGGGGAAGAGTTCGCAGTAATACTTCCTAAATGTCCTCCAGATGAAGCTATGAAACTCGCTGAGAGGCTGAGATCTGTGATTGCTATCCACTCGTTCCCACATAGTTCTGTGACTGTGAGTATTGGGGTAGCGTACTATCCCGAACAAAATGAGGAGTTCCCTAATGTGGTGGAACGAGCTGATAGAGCACTATATGTTGCCAAACAAAGCGGGAGGAACAGAGTTGCGTTCTCCGATGAAATATACGAAGAAGAGGTTCAGAAACCCACATCTTTAAGAAGAGCTCCAGTATGTTTAGATCTCGATTCCAATCAGACCGCTATACCAAAATTATGCAGAAGATGGGGACAACTTGAGGGACTCGTTCAACAGTCCTCCGGACAGCTTCTGTCGCAGATACATGCTCTCATCGAAATGCGCAATGCGGAGACAGATGGCCATTCCCAGAGAGTAGCACGATTTGCCCTGCGGCTTGCACGAGAGGCTGCAGACAACGGAGAAATTTGTCTTGACCCGGGCGATCTGAGGGAGCTGACCTATGGCGCATTGCTGCACGATATCGGGAAGATTGCTCTTCCTATGAATCTGCTTATGAAACAAGGACCACTGGATGCCGTTGAACTGGAACTGATATCCAAACATCCTATGCTGGGAGTACAGCTCTTAGAAAAATTTCCTCTTTTAGCGCCCGCACTCCCTGTGGTAAGATCGCATCACGAGCGCTGGGATGGACTTGGTTTCCCTGATGCACTTCAAGGTGAAGAAATTCCGCTTTCAGCACGGATAATCGCGCTGACTGGCGCGATGGATGTGATGTGGACGGATCAGTTCCAAAGGAAAGCGCTTCCGTTTTCAGAAGTCAGAGTAATAATTGAAAAAGGGGCTGGAAGTCAGTTCGATCCTAAGCTCGTCCGGGCGTTCTGCAGAATCGAAGAAAGTGAATGGAAAGTCCTGAGGCAGAAAGACGAGTCCGATGAGGTTAACTATCTCAACAACAGGGATTTCAGCATTCAGGAAGCTGCTTGATGCGTAAGGAGAACACCTTGACGCACCATTCCTGTTCAGATCAGCACCTGTGTAAGAACGAATCTATCCCGATCGCAACACTAATCTGTCCTTGAGAATGACACCCTTTTGGTGGATATTTGCTGGAATGAAGTGGATGACCCAGGCACGTCTCTGGCGTGATGAGAGATTCGGTTTGGTCATATGTAAGGTTTGGCAGTGATGAATCATTGCTGCACCAGCAGACATAGGTACAGCTGCTGCGAGCGATTCATCAGCATCCGCTTTTATCTGAGCGATGTACTGCCCTGCTCTCTTATGACCTGCTTCACCCGATTTATGGCTCCCTGGAATAACCCACATACATCCGTTTTCTTCATCTGCATCATCAAGAGCTATCCACATACTCATTGCCTCGGGTGGATCGAGTTTCCAGTATCCATTATCCTGGTGCCAAGGCACAATATCCCCATTCAGTGCTGGTTTATAGAGCGCCTGATCGTGATAGAGGTTGATATCTGCTTGCCCCATCAGAGATTCAATGATGTCCAGGACAAGAGGTTTATGCATTATTCGGTGAAATATGGGGTGCAGCCTATGCATGTCGATGATCTGCAGTACTGCTCCGGCAGATATCTGCTCCCCTTCTTTCTGCCCAAGATTCCGATAGGATTGCGGTTTCTCCTCAGCCTGAAATATGCCATCATATGCAGATTGTGCTTCTGCTAGCTCAGTCGAAGTGAGCACAGATCCCACTTCCAGATAGCCGTTATGTTTGAAAAAATCAGTCTGTATAGGTGGCAGCAGCACATCGCCCTCCTTTTGAATCCATTCTGTTAATTGCGAGGTAATTGCAAAAGTCTGATTAAAAGCTTTTTTTCATAATCTGGCTTAGCCAGAACCAAAAAGGATTCCTATTTATTTCGTCGCGAATACGAATCACGTTCATTTTGAACGCAAGTTATGTTTATGCCGGGGTTGAAGGGGACGTGAAAGTAATCAGTAAACTTGTCCCTCATGTGCCAGGCACTGAAGTACCTGTCTGGGAAGCCTGCGGCTAACCGTCCTCCGGACGGGAATCGCGTCTGAAAGACGCCTGTTTTTTGATGCCGGGAGTTTTCAACTTCCGGAAATAATTGAATATCGTATTACTTTCACAGGCACTGAAACCCCGCGCTGGATTTGCGAAGCCCATCTCCGGTCGCTAGAAGCTCCCTGCATAGGCTAAATTTTCAATTGATTCACCCCCTCTCCCGCGCGAGGTACTAGCATCTGGGAGAGGGACAGGGGTGAGGTTAAGAGTTTACTTTTGGTACTGGCTTCGCCAGAGTAGGCTAGGTAGTGGTTGTATTATACGTTATTTATGACTTTTGCACTTTCCTCCATGTCTAGATGAATTCGTGAGGTAAACTTAATCATATCGATTTGCATAACTCTTCCAAAATCCCAAGATCGTTCCCAGATAAGGAGTTTGTCTGTTGAAGATTCATGAATATCAGGCGAAAGAAGTACTCGCCCGCTACGGTGTCGCTGTACCAGCGAATGCAGGTGTAGCTGCTACACCTGCTGAAGTTCGTGCTGCAGTCGAGAAGCTAGGCGGCACAGGAGTGGTCAAGGCTCAGGTTCACTCTGGTGGCCGGGGCAAAGCCGGGGGGATCAAGGTTGCTAAGTCGCCTGAAGAAGCCGAACAGATCGCCCAGGATATGCTGGGTATGATTCTTAAAACGCATCAAGTTCCGCAGGGAATAAAAGTCGAAAAGGTGCTTATCGAAGAGCCGATTGCGATCATAAAAGAGTACTATCTCGGAATCGTGCCCGATAGAGACAGCCAGAGAGATGTGATTATTGTTAGCGCTAAAGGCGGCATGGATATCGAGGCGGTAGCTGAGGAAGATCCGGATGCTATCGCTCGACTTCCGATCGATCCCCTGCTGGGGCTTACGGATTTCCAGCTCAGGCAAGTTTGTTACGATGCAAAGCTGGATATGTCGGTAGTGAATAAAGCGGTCGTGTTTCTGCGCCAATTGGTGAACGCCTATATCGGCTCGGATGCCGTGCTGGCGGAGATTAATCCTCTCGCCGTGACGGAGGATGGACGCGTGCTAGCGGCGGATGCGAAGTTTGAGATTGATGACAGCGCGATGTATCGCCATCCCGAGTTCGCTGCCTATGCAGAGGAGAGCGAAGAGGACGCGATTGAGGCCGTGGCGCATAAGCAGGATATCGCCTATGTGCGCCTGGGCGGCGATGTGGGGATTATCTGCAATGGCGCCGGCCTCACAATGACGACCATGGATGAGGTGAAGCGAGCGGGCGGCCACCCTGCCAACTTCCTGGATGTGGGCGGCGGTGCGCAGGCTGACCGTGTACGGAACTGCCTGGGAATCGTGCTATCGGACCCTAATGTGAAGGGCGTACTTATCAATATCTTCGGTGGTATCACCAGGTGCGATGAGGTAGCGAACGGCGTGATCGCTGCCACTAAATCAATGGATATCAAAGTGCCAATCGTGGTGCGCCTTGCGGGTACTCGTGCGGAAGAGGGAGCAGAGATTCTGGCTCAATCGAAGCTGATCCCGGCAGGAACTATGCAGTCTGCTGCCGCTAAAATCGTGGAACTTGTCGCTGCCGCAGCTTGATATGCACGAATCATGGACACCTCCTCAGAATATCGAGGAGGTGCTTATTATGAGTGAACAAAATGAAGTTGAGAATTCTACGGATGAACCGCTGCCCTCCGGAAGTGTAACCGCAGTCATTACTGAGCCAGCTGCCGTGAGTCGAGTCAACTCCAAAACAATTTAACAGTTTCTAAGCACAACTAATTGGCATATATAGAGGCAGTTACAAAACTCGGAAGTATACCTGTTTCAGCCCTCACCCCCTGCCCCCTCTCCCAAAAACAGGAGAGGGGGAACTTAAAATCATTGGTTACCGTTTCCCACTTCGTGGGAAATGCGCTTATATTAAGATCAAAACCATATATAATATTGAATTCCTATTCTGTAGTCACCCCTCTCCTGTTTTTGGGAGAGGGGCAGGGGTGAGGGCGTCTAGATTTTTTCAACTACATTGGGACTTTTGCGAATACCTATATGCAGAATCTATTTGCAGTAGCATTTTATGCTTTTTTTCGGCTATTTTTTACTCTCTCTAAAATAGGTGATTAAATACTGATTACAACACTAATAACTCTGTTTGTGACCCTGTGAGCGAGCAGGAATACTAGAAATATGCGCATAAATTAAATTATTTGGTATCAATATGAAATGTTGTGTATAGTATAGGTATGCACCACCAATTTATGAGGCTGTGAAATGAATCGATTTATTAAACTCACTCTCTTTAGTATACTCTGTCTGCTGCCTGTCTCAGTTCGTGCCGATGTGGCTGGCGACAAGAAAAAGGCGCTGATTGCTGGCGTTAAACAGATCGCAGTGGCACCTATATTTTTCAGCTCTGCAACCCTATTTAAAGCGCAGGAACAAAAACCTTCGGGTGTGCCCGAGAGTTCAGGCAAAAAAAGACCGCAATCGGAGATGGATCGATATCGTGAACAGCTCCGATTTCTTCAAGAGGATGCAAAAAAATGCCTTCTGGAACGTACCGCCGCACGAACTTCTTTTACAGTTTTGGGAGGAGAAAAGTTTGACTCTGAGCTTAAAGAGCTTAAACTGAACCCACAGATGCTGTTTCAAAACGGAGGAAAGATGAAAGGAGGCAAGTTCCCTCATCCAGACGCAGAAGCCGTACGGAAACTGTGTGCAGTAATCAATGCCGATGCCATCATCCTGGGAACCATGGACGAACCACGCCGCACGAATGGCCAATATTTTCTCGATCCGGGCGGGCTGAACTACGATAGCGCGCATGTCGAGACCAAAGCTGGTCTATTCCTAATGAAAGCAGATGGAACAGAAATTCTCCACGACTACATTGAAACACTGCACCCGCTGACAAAACGGCGTGATAGAGATTTTGTGCTGATCGATTGGAAAGAGTCGACTGAGCTTATGATTGAAGACTTTCTGGACGAAGTTTGCCGATACTCGCCTTCGAAATAACTGTCAGTGCAATTCCAATCATCACCATCAAGCCACCGATCGCGCTTCCTGCCTTCAGGCTCTCTCCTCGCAGCAGCCATCCATAGAATGGCCCCGTCATCGGCTGGACGAGGATGAAAACTCCCATCGCAGATACTGGAAATCGGAACAGCAAATGATACCATACCCCATAACAAAGCGCAGAACAGATCAAGCTTAGATATAGCAGTCCAGCTATTGCCTGCCAGGTGAGGTGTATGGGTGTGCGATACATCTCCAAAAGTGCAAATGGCAATAATAGCAGAGCCCCGATTACCATTTCTATGCCTGCTACGAATAGGCCAGGATATCTCATCGTCAGCCGTTTACCAATAATAGTGGTAGTCGATTCTAAGCAGAGAGCAAGCAGTGCGATCTGGTTCCCTACCGCTTGGCCAGCTATCAGCCATATCCCAGCCAGCCCCACTGACATTCCAGCCCATTGACGCGTTCTTAATCTCTCCTTCAGGAAAATTCTGGCGCACAGTGCGATAAGCAGAGGTTCGCAGGCGAATATAAGCGAGGAGTCTGTTGCGGTAGTGCGCTGCATTCCCATATAGAATACAGCATAGGTCAGAGCTATTCCCACCAGCCCCATCAGGAAGAAAGAGAATCCGTCTCCTTTACAAATCTGGGTTCGCCCACCCTGGCGTCTAGAAATGAAGAGGATAAGAAGCCCTGCTGGTAAAAAGCGGAGTATCGTAAGTGTAAACGGCCCCATCGCGGTGAGAGAGTATTTAGCTGCTACGGAGGATGCGCCCCAGAGTACATTGATTCCCGCAAGCTGAAGTGCGACGCCTATTGTGATGGCTTTTGCAAAATTTGGAGAATTCGAGCTTGAAGAGGTTTCAGAGTAGATAGATTTTATTTCTGATATACTAATATTGTTTCTCATGAGGTAATTGCAAAAGTCTAACGAGTACAGTTTTTGCCTACCCCCCCTTCCCTGATTCCCTCGTACCTCGGAGGGAAGGGGGAATCTTGATCATTAATTCTCCCCCTTCCCTAACGCAAACAGCTTTATCGTTTGCGTGGTCAGGGAAGGGGGCCAGGAGGGTGGGTCAAAAGTCTCTTTCGGACTGTAAATGGGCTAAAAGTCGCTATTTTTCAATGGCAGATCAGCGTCAAAAAAATCTTCGTCGCTTGTATGGGCATTGTAGAGCGATTTATTTTCAATCGAAAATTTCAGAAA
>JANXSG010000119.1 GCA_025352825.1 Chthonomonadaceae bacterium
CCAGCCAGTGCGTGCCAGTATCGAACAGATCGTTGCACTGTGCCTCGATTCGCAGGAGATCTCCGAGTTCGCCGTCGCGGATCATGTTGGCGGCGATCTGAACGGGTTCGAGAAATCTGCGCTGATGATTAAAGGTCAGGATCGTGCCGTTGGCATCTGCCGCCGCCTTCATGCGCTTTGCATCAGCCCAAGTTGTCGCCATCGGTTTTTCACAATGGATGGCGCGAATGCCCGCTTCGCAAGCCGCCACTGTCATATCAGCGTGGAGGTGCGGCCAGACCGTAATGCTCAGGATATCAGGTTTCTCGTTCGTAATCATCTCCTGGTAGTCGTGGTAGATTGGGGCGCTTTCGCCATAGTCGGCCAGAAATGCTCGGGCATGTCCGTCTTCTATGTCGGCTATGGCAGCAAGCTTTACTCGTCCGCTGTTCTGGAAACTTTTGTAGTGGCTATGTGCCATGCCAAATCCGGTGGCGCCCTCCGAACCACGCGGGCGCCCTGTGCCGATAATAGCGTGACGATACTGAACAGTACTCATATCTGCCTTATCTCCTTCTCCGACATTGGATAATTCAACTGCTGAGTTACAGAAATCGCTAAGAGAAGCGATGCGATTAACAGGTTGTTATATAATTCTTGTCAAAAAACATCATTTCGTTCGAAGTAATTATATCCAGGATATCTTCTTTAGCGTATCATACGCAAGCTCAATCTGACGACGAGTGAATGCTTTCTTGCGCTCATTCCATGCATACGTTAGTTCGACTACTTGATCGATATTTTTCGCTTTGCCTTTTGTAACCAACCAATGTACTGTTGCGTGGAGCTCCATTCCATGTGGCGTTTCCCAACCTTCCACAAGATCGATAACTCTTTGCAATCGATTCAGTGCATCAGAATCTTCTTTAAGTCTTTCTTCTGCTTCTTTTAAAGCCCCAGGAACAATATCAATATGCTTGTCAGGACTATCTGTTCCACCATCATAACCGGAGATATAGTAACCTTCTATCGCGTTGAGGACATGGCGAATGTTGGGAGCATAAGGTGCATACGGTGCCTGTTCAAACCTCAAATTAATGTTTGGCCCTGCCTCCTGCAGAAGATACAACAGTTTATGAATCTCTAACAGAGTTAGAAAAGGATCTAAAACTGCTCTGCGATAATGCGCCATTAGCAGCATAAGTAACGCCCTATTCACCGTCATATTCGGAGGCGTACCTGTAGATTTAGTAGTTATTGAAGCTGGCAGCTCTGCAGGCTCATAAATAATAACTTCGACGTCCTTAATTTGCTTCACAATAGCCTCGATACGTGGGCGAACCTGAGTCCAGTCAAGCCCACCGAGGCCACTTCCTAAAGGCGGAATTGCGATTGAGCGAATTCCAAGACGTTCTATACTGGACTTCAGATCAATCAAACCCGCCTCAACATCTTCGATGCGGCTCTTTCCTTTCCATTGCCTTTTAGTGGGAAAGTTTATGATGTATAGTGGGTATGTTAGCGATCCTGTAGAGTGTATGAACATGTGCCCTGGTTGAACCTCACCAGCTTTGCAGGCGCGTACATACTCCTTGAAGTTCTGCGGGAAGGAATTCTTGAACTGTAAAGCAATCCCTCGCCCCATAATTCCGACACAGTTTACTATGTTGACAAGTGCTTCACTATCGGCATTGATTATGTTTCCTGTTAAATATTTTATGATTACTTGTCTCGAAATTCAGTAGTACCAGTCCGCTTCTATTCTAACAGAAGGTTGATGATTCGCTGATGCTATAACGCGTTCAACACAGCCAATCTTTGAATTTATGACGCCGATACGCTGTACAAGCTCCCACGGAATAGACTGTTCAACGAGAAACTCCGCCTGCTTACCTTCCTTTAAATCAATAGTACTCCATTGCTTGGCCATGACTGCTTCCCAGTTGATCTCACCAAGCTGCTCCAAATTGTTTCGGGCCTCAAAAAAATATGAACCCGCGTTGGATAGCGTAAATGCCCACCTGCGTTGATTTGCGTAAGACCAATCTACTAAAGTATTGCGATCAAACTCCAAATGAATTATCGGTTCTTGACCACCGCGATAGACGAGGTTCTCATGATTACCTCGATAGATCAGGTAGAGCATCACTGATCGCGGACAGAAATAGAAAGGAACACACTGCCCGACCATCAGACCAGGATGACAGTTGAGAATGTTGTGCAGCCTTCGTTCCTTGATGGTTTCCATGCCGATATTCGTTCCTGCAGACATATCTTTTGCCAGGAGATCAGCTTCAGAGTATAGATAACCTTCGCTGATAATGGAGGGTGGCTTGATATGGTGCAAGATATGATACAATTTTGGATTGGCAGGTACTATCATTTGCCCTATCAGCGATATGAAGCTTCTGAATTACATACAGATATAAATATGAGTCATGGTCGTAAAACAGTCTCACGATTTCATGCCGCTCAGACTGATTCCCTGGGTGAGGAAACGCTGCGCCGCGTAGAAGAGAACTATTAAGGGAAGGCTTCCCATCACGCCGGCAGCTAAGATACGAGGCCAATCCTGAGTATTCTGATCTCGGAAAAGCGCTAATCCAACCGTGAGTGGATAGAGATTCTCATTACTCAGCACGACCAGCGGCCACTCGAAGGCGTTCCACGCCCCCATAAAAGTGAAGAGCCCCAGAGTTATCAGAGCGGGCTTGGAGAGTGGAACTAAAATCCTCCAGAGAATACCCCATCTGCTGCAGCCATCGATCAGTGCGGCATTCTCCAGCTCCGCCGGAATGTTCAGGAAGAACTGGCGCAGCAGGAATATACCGAAAGCGCTGACGAACGAAGGCAGAACCACCCCCAGCGGATTATCCACCAGGCCCAGTGAGCGAATTACAAGAAACTGGGGAATAAGGGTGACGACACTTGGGATCATCATCGTGGTAAGAAGCATGCCAAATAGAAAGTCTTTGCCCGGAAACTTGAGTCGTGCGAAAGCGTAGGCTGCCAGAATGCTGAAAAACAGGCTGCCAACCGTGGTGACGAGTGCGTAGAGGAAGCTGTTGCAGAGAAAACGGTCGATGCCTCCAAAGATGATTGCCTCCTTGTAGTTTCGCAGCGGAGGCCACTCTTTCATCACCTTCGTATGTTCGGTATTCGGCTTGTGCAGTAAATACTGATCCGCAAGTTTGCCAGG
>JANXSG010000135.1 GCA_025352825.1 Chthonomonadaceae bacterium
CGATCAGCGAACTGACTGCATTTGAATTCAGTCTATGTTTGAACACGTGGATTTCCCTCCAAGTAAGTAATTTAGTATGGTGATTGATGGAATAACCGCTGATTTATTGCCGAAATGGTCGCCGAACTAGTCCCACAACACCCCCCGATAATATTGACACCCACGTCATACAGCGTCTTCGCGGTTTCAGCAAACTTTTGTTCCGAAAAATCATATTGCAGAAAGCCTTCCCTGCTCTTAACTGGAAGTCCTGCATTCGGCTGCATCAACAACGGCAGATTAGTAACTGCTCTCATTTTTTCAGCTATTTGGATGAATGTTCTCGGGTTCTCACCACAGTTAGCCCCCACAATATCAGCACCCATATCTGTGACGGTTTTTGCAGCCGTTTCAGGTGAAGTTCCATCGGGCATTAAGCCATTTTCTCGAAAATGAAAAGTGACTGCCTTCATATCTAAATTGAGTGACTTGATGGCATCCATTGCCTCTACAGTCGTTTGAAGCGATGTACAGGTCTCCAGCAGAATAGCGCTTGGCCAGTGAAGGGAGTTCTCGGACAGATACGCAAGTCCGTCAATCTCAATGGCCACAATATTCGGTATTATCGATACCCATACACCGACTTCGGATTTGCTGCCTTGTACGGCAAGCATTCCAAGTGAAATACCGGCTTGAAAGGCATCGCCCCAATCCTTGCCAGTGCGGAAGCCAAAGGTGTTCGTCGTGATAATCTGCGACCCGGCCACTATATAACTGTTGTGGATTGCACTCACTCTATCCGGAATATCTAAGTTCGCTCCCAGGATATCTTCTTTATCAACACCAGCTTTAATCAGTTCCGTTCCCATTGCACCGTCGGATAAGAATCTCTCTCCTTGACGCAGCCGTTCCAGCAATCTCCTGGAAGCTATCAATGACATCTGTTGATTGTTCCTTCAACAAGTGCACGGCAGATATCTATTCGATTTATAGTTCCAATAAGCTGTCCTTGATCGGAGACCACCGGAATACGCTTTAACTTCTTACACATCATAAGATCAGCTGCATCCATAGCCAGGCTGTTTTCACCGACCGATATTGCAGGAGATGTCATTAAATCGCGTACTAATTCAGAACCTATTCTAACAGCATGCGCGGTTATAGATATTATGGAAGACATCGAACCATTAAAGCCTTTTATGATTCGCTTGTAGATATCTTTCTCGCTGATATATCCGCAAAGAACACCTTTTGAGTTAATCACAGGCAAACCACTAACCTGGTACAGGTCTATTAAATCTATAGCTTCGCCGATGGTCGCGTTGTCCGGTACAGTTACGACATGCGTCTTCATCAGCTGCAGAACTATCATTATACTCATTTCGCTGGTATTTCCGTGTATTCATTTTCTGGTACGGCGTACAATCCAATGGTGAAGAATGGGCGCAGAAGACCAGGAAAGCTGTGAATTCTGTTCTCTTTGCGAAGAAGTTTCGGGTAGTTCCTTACCCACCACTGCTCCTTCCATTTGGAATCGAACCTGTTATCGTCCAAGATGATAATATACCTCGGGACATGCGGAAATCGTTCAATCGGATGATCGTCATTGCAGAGTCTTGCAATTACATTGACTGCTTTGAAATGGTTATTCATGCAAAGTCCGGGAGCAACTGCCCCAAATAGCACACTTGACTCAGGAAGATTTGTATCCAGCCACCGATCAGCCTCTATTTGGCGATAAGTAAGATGACTAAGCCAGTCGAACGTCCAGCAGAAGTTCAGTCCGAACCACAGCGCCAGCAGCGCGGCAGAAATCATCGATGGCTTTCTAGTTGCAAGTGGTAACTTAAGTCTCCACATTATACCAAAAACAGCACAACAAATAGCGAAACCGACTACCTGCAGCGCTCCGGCCTGCATGAAATCTGCAGATCGCATCAGATAGTAGAGAATAAAAAAACTTAGAAATGCTCTGCTGAACGAGGATGTGCACAGCAGATCTATTAGTTCTGTTGGCCTGGATAATGCAATACCACCCAGGGCAGCCATCGCCGGATAAAACAAAACATAGTAACGACTGGGTGCGTAGTTGATACACATAAACGCCAGCCAAGCCGAATATATCCATACTCCACAGAAAAGAACAAATGCGAACTGCAAATTTGTGAGTCTGTTTTTCCAAGTTCGCTTGATAATGAGAAACCCGCACATGGTCGCCAGCAGCATCTGAATAGCAGTATGTTTGAAAAGATAGGGCAGTAATCCACCGGAATCTGTCCAGGCTCTGCGTAAATTGAAATAGAATGTTTTAATACTATGAGGAATGAGCTGGACGCTGAAATAGTAGCGGCTCATTTTAGTCATCTCAGCCTGATGAGGTGATATCCAACATATTTTATATACAGTAATTCCGATGAGTAATCCGATACTCAGTGGTAATAGCCCTCTTTTCAATGGAATGTCTTTACAAAACAGAAGCACAATAAATGGAGCGGGTATAAGCAGCGCCGCAACTCCCCGCGTAGCATAGCTTATAATCAACATCAACCCACAAAGTATCCACCAAAATTGAGCTATATTCGGCGTTACTTCATCGGATTTCAACGTTGTGGTTGAACTGACGTCGTAAGCTCGTATGAATATCCACAGCACTATTGTCATGAGAAACGCCGCAGGAGTATCCATCAGCGCCATACGGTTGTAGAGCAAATTCGTATGGTCAAGTCCTAGAAACAGGGTAGCAATTGCGGCAGCATTCGTACCAAACACCCGCCAAACAGTCCGATAGAAAATAATGAGCATTAACAAGCTCAATACTATAGAGATCAGTCTTGCCTGAATCACCCCTACCCCAGCAAGTTTAAAAACGATCACTTGCAGATAGTGGAGGGTCGGCATGATCAGAGCGTTGTTGAAACCATCCGTATGTTCCTGACCGAACAGAACTAGATTCCGAGCATCGTGCGTATAAAATCCTTCATCAGTGAGAAGTGCTGTACTCCAGGATAGTTTTGAATATGCGTCCGAATCCATAGCAACGAAACGAAGCAGCAACATTAGAATAATACTGATTACGGCTGCAAACCAAACCCATCTGTGCATTTTGAACGAGATTGGTTTCTCAACCCGGATATCGACTTCGTCGGATTTATTTATTGTGTTAATAGACATCTAATATTTTTAGGCAGTCATAAATCGTCTTATTAAGCTAGATTAAATGGATGAAAGGATTATCAGGATTAAATGCATTTGAAATCAAGTAAATCTCTTAATCCGATTAATCCGAGTTTAGACAAACTCTCACTCCAATGAAACTGAAAAGAAGAGATGCAATACAGGTTACGTAGAGGCCGACGGCATATATTCCAGGGCTGTATTGAATATTTATCATACTCCTGCCAGGTGGAAGATAGACAGCCATATAGGCTCCATTTGCTCTGGATATTATTGCGTCACTGCCGTTCACCGCAGCGTGCCATCCCGGATAAGCTGTTACAGAGAATACCAGTATTCCCGGTCTATATCCACAATCGGCTAGTATTGAATAGTCAGTAGCGGAGTGTTGATGGACTACGGCAGGAATATAGGCTTCTGAAGCCGTTGGTTCAGGCATCCATTCAAGATATTGAGATCGCGGGTCGATATTTCCGCTTAGGATCACAGTCCCTTGTGGCAAAAAATCTGGGGCGCTAAGCGCCGATGGAATTCTCAATTTTCCTTCTAAGTGGCGTGAATGGTGCACTGTCCAAGCTATAGGAGCAGTATCCAGGTTAACAGCAGCTCTAATCTGACCGTAAAATCTTTTACCATACTCATTTGAGGTGTCCAATTCACTCATTCTTGGATCAAACAGATGGTCGGATGAAGGAACGAGGACAAGGCCAGCATGCATCATTCCGACGAGTCTCGAGAAATTAGGTTCATTTCTGCGCATCGCAGTCCTGGCGAGACCATCAAGTACAGAAGGAGCGTAGATGGGAACCGGCTCATAACCTGAGGCAGATTCAATGTTCCATCTCATATTTAGATTAGGGATTAGTGTGCTGATAAAACCGTTTTGGTTTTGAATATCCTCGATTCCATAATTACTGTATCCATCCGAGATAAATCTTTGCCCAAGCAGATCGTGCGCAGGAAGATAGATACGTGAATGAGATTCTATCGATTTTTTTATGACTTCGACAATCTTAGGAGCCGATTCTTTAACGGGTGGAGAATAGGTCGGATTCCAGTCTAATCCATTCCACCAGAGAGGAATAACGGTTACTAGTATTACACCCCATCTCAGGATGGGTGTATCGCGCGAACTGTTTTCAAGATAACGATCCAGTCCAACGGCGCTGAGAACGACGATTGCGAATGTTGTGAGAAACAGGAAACGGGCAGGATCGTGAAAGCTTGATACTCCAGGAATGATCTTGAACGCAATCCAGTACAGTCCTCCGCTGTTTCCAAAGGAAGTCCAGAGGGCAAATAGCCCTAGAATAGTCCAGAAACGGATGCGTCTGCGTTTCCAGCTCCATTTGATGGCGGCGCCCGCGAGAATCAGCGGCAGCCAACCCATAAACAAACTGGGTTCCCAGGCATTTCCTCCGCCCCAGTAGTCCGCACTGGCAGGATGGCCAAAAAATCTGGGGAATATCAGTGTTAGAAGATGAGATGGTTCAAATACGAATCTGTTAGCCTGTGCAGCAGTCATTTGCCTTCTAGGGCTTTCAACAAGAAGCTGTACGCAGGGAATAATCTGAGCGGCGGTAAGAGCGAGTCCCAGCGCTAATCCCGCAGAGAGTGTAGCTACAATATTTCTGCGCCGAATGGTTAGGCGCTGCCTGCGAATATTCCGAAAATGATGCAGTACTCTTATTATAGCGTAAAGCAGCGTACTCATCAAAATGAGATAAGCCATCTGAGGATGCCCTGCCAGAACGGTGAGCGCGATGATACCGGCTAATATCAGCATACTCCGCAGACAGGGCCGTTCAATAGAACGATCTATGGCTAGCAGCATAAGGGGGAAATATGCTGCTGTCTGGGTCATCGAAGGAAACTGCAGTCGGCTGACAAGGCACGAACTCCCCATATATAGCAGTCCGCCAACCAGCGCCGATATCCGATGCCTTCCCCAGTGGCATAGATAAGTGTAGGTAAATACTCCGCAGAGTGTAATATGGACGACACTCATCACGGATAGAAATAGCGGCGCGGGAAGAATGGCAAGCAACCATGTGGGTGGATAGAAAACCGCCATCTGTGGATTGCCAAGATATGGCTGTCCGGAAAGTACATACGGGTTCCAGAGAGGTATCCTTCCGTGAAGAAATGCTTCGCGAGCGTACTTCGCCATTGGTTCGAAATAGAGAGAGATGTCTCCCCAGTAGAGCGTTCTTCCCCGGATTAGCGGAGCAAGCAGAACCGCTGAAAACAACATAATTATCAGATAGTTCACGCGATGGCTAGGCTGAGGCCTCATATCCTACTGTTTTACCGCGGCGCTATGTGTACTGGACTGCTCACTTGATTCCGATTCGGTTGTCACCTCTCGTAGGACGAATATCGGGGTAAGTTCGTCGTTTTGTCCCATAGGGTTATCGAGCATGAGTTCCCTGGCGGTAGCCCGGTCGATACCTAGTTTGTGCAAATTGGAACTCATTCCAATTACTTCCACGTTGATGTTGTTTCCGTCGATCATATAGCAGGCGCAGTGAAACATCTCGGCGAGTTCGGTGCAAGTTTCATCCGGGCGAACGGGAGGAAGCATCGCATACTCATCGAACGGTTTCATGGCTTCCGGGTTAAAACCATCGATCTCCGCAATTCTGTGCCCAGCTATTCGATAGAAATCTCCTTTGCGTTTTAGAATCAATTTAGATAATCCGCCCAGAATCATAGCCGCTATCATCCTCGGATAACCTGCTAGCTCTATAGCAACCTGCATCTTTTTGGGATGGGAATAGCCGATATCATTTTTATGTTTGGTAACATACTTAACGATCAGCCGGGCAAGCGCGCTATCGTGAACCTCGCTAATGTGGCGCACATTACTCTGGCATATGGTCACAAATTTTTCTGAGAGACAGATAATCGAGGAGGGAGTAAGCTCGGGGGCGGCGTAATTCTCTATAGTGCCAGGGAGACTTTCCCCGATGGATACCATATGAGTTTTGACAGCTCGACGCTCGAATGTGCGCGGACCGATTTGCTTTATGGATTTAAAGGACATCGATTATTAATACTCGT
The DNA here is from genome assembly GCA_025352825.1 of Chthonomonadaceae bacterium. Lineage (GTDB taxonomy): Bacteria > Armatimonadota > Chthonomonadetes > Chthonomonadales > Chthonomonadaceae > JANXSG01. The sequence continues at coordinate 6,217 of JANXSG010000135.1, forward strand.
GGAGAAATTAGAAGTTTAAAACCGTACTATGAGTGAAAATACGATAAACGCAGTTTAGCATTTTGAACTCGCTTTGTCAAGAAGTGAAGTTCGTTATTTGGGATTGGGACGGTAACTAATGAGTGGTAATAACATTGCAATTATAGGGGGAACCGGGTTTGAATCTCTCCCGCCTGAAATATACGCCGATGAGATTGTTGTTGAAACGAGATTTGGGAACGTGACCGTTCTTAGCGTTTCTTATAACTACGTCGAGCCGTACAAACTCTATTTCCTTCCCAGGCATGGAAGCGATCACAGTCTGGCCCCTCACCAGATAAACTATCGTGGAAATATTGCAGCTTTGCAGCAGCTCGAAGTGGATTCTATCTTTGCCTCGAATGCGGTCGGTTCTCTACGAACTGACCTGCTGCCCGGGCAGTTTGCGCTGCTCACGGACTTCATCGACTATACCCGCGCCCGACCTCTCTCTTTTTTTGGTGAAGGTGAAGTTTGGAAACATACTGATTTCTCTATTCCATATAGCGATGAGTTACGAAAAGCTATAATGCAAGCGGCTGAAAACAGTGGCATTTCTCTTTTACAACAGGCAACCTATCTCTGCTGCGATGGACCCAGATTTGAATCTCCTGCCGAGGTGAGACTATTTGGTAGCTGGGGTGCGGATGTGGTCGGGATGACGGGACTGCCCGAAGCCATCTTCGCCCGAGAAGCAGGAATACAGTATGCTGCCTTGGCTATCGTAACAAACCTCGGGGCAGGTTTAACTTCGGAACCCGTAGATCATAATGAAGTATCGAGATTGATGCGGGAGAAGCTGCCGGAAGTGCGGGAACTTCTTCTCGCGGCAGCTGCACAGCTTGTAGAGAGTAGAGTAATAAAACGGGATTCTACCTCACCCCTGTCCCCCTCTCCCATATTGCTCGATAGCTCGCAAGGAAGAGGGGATGACACGGTCGATAATCTCAGCCCATGCAGGGAGACTAAGCGACCGAAAATGGGCTTTGCAAATCCAGCGCGGGGTTTTAGGGGACGAGAAAGTAATGCGAACATAGTCCAAAATTCGCAATTACATCTCACCCCAACCCCTCTCCCGAGCGTTCGTTCCTCACTGGGAGAGGAGCAAATGCAGGATACAGTCACCCCCTCTCCCTTGCGAGCTATCGAGCAGCCTGGGAGAGGGGGACGGGGGGTGAGGTGTAATTGTTTTACTTTCACAGTCCCTTTAACCCCGGCGTCCAATTGGCATTGAAAATCCAGACCGACACTAAATTACCGCGTCTAAATAGAAAGCTGCCTGATGATAAAATATGCAATCTGTAATGAAACGTTTCAAGGATGGGACTGGTCGGATACATGCCATAGAGTATCTCAAATAGGTTATTCAGGTATTGAAATTGCCCCGTTCACACTTACAGATGACGTTCGAACACTTTCTCCTCATGCGCGTAATGTGATCTCAAATACTGCAAAAAGGTCGGGGTTGGAAATCACCGGGCTGCACTGGCTTCTGGTATCGCCGAAAGGACTATCTGTCACTTCGAATGATTCTTCTATTCGCAAAGAGACTTCAGACTATCTGACGGCGCTGGTGGATTTTTGCGGAGATTTGGGTGGAAAGATTCTCGTGCTCGGATCACCTGCCCAACGGAGACTGCCCGCTTCCGATGGAGTTAAAACGAGAATCCAACTCGCGGAAGATCGAATGCTGGAGTGCTTATTACCGGCACTAGATACTGCAGAGAAAAGAGGAGTTGTCATTTGTCTGGAACCATTGCCAGCTCCTGAATCAGACTTCATACTTACTCTCGGTGAAGCTGCTGCATTAATATCGCAGTGGAATCATTCAGCATTGCGAACCATTTTCGATGTGAAAAGCGCCTCTAGCGAAACAGAATCCTTTTCATCTCTCATAGAAAAGCATTTTCCCCTGATCGCACATATCCATGCTAACGATGCTAATCGAAGAGGGCCAGGTTTTGGCGAAACAGATTTTAATCCGATCTTCGAAATGCTAAGGAAATTGAATTATGATGGATATATATCCGTCGAAGTTTTCAACTATCTTCCTGATCCTATCACTATAGCAAATGAAAGTTTACGCTATCTCAGACATATAAAATCGAAATACTAATTTTTCAACAATCCATCAGCACTTACGGCGAAGAAATCCCCAGCGCTTTCCATTCTGAATCGGTTAGAAAATCGAGGCTTTGCTTCAGTGATTTGACATTTGGAATACGTGAAAGTGCATCACGAACATCGGAAATTCCAGAACGGATATCTGCTGGCAGCGAGATTTTAAGAGCCTCTTTGTAAACTTTCTCTGCATCATTCCATCGATCCTGCACGGCATAAGCCAGCCCCATGTTGAATTTGACATAGGGAAGCTTCGCTTCAAGCTGAAGCGCTTTTTGCCCGCTCTTGATGGATTCGTCATACTGCTTGGCGTTATACTGAGCCCATCCCAAATTTCCCCAGAGATAGGGATCGGTAGGCGAGATACTGATTGCTGCCAGGTACTCAGCGATAGCTTCTAAATGTTTTCCACCCGTATCCATTGCTTGTGCGAGACTGGAATGAAGGGATGGCGCTTTTGGTGAGGCTGCAATCATTCCGCGAAGAAGCTGCTCAGCTTCTGGAAGACGTTTTAAAGATGCAAGTGTAGTCGCTTTCCCAATCGCAGCCTGCAAATCTGCACGATTTATACGCAGAGATGTCTCGAACTCTTCAAGAGCCTCCGTATGTTTGTTCTCCTGCTCGTCAAGATTTCCCAGTGCATTATGAACAGCACCACTGTCTGGAGCAAACCCAAGCGCTTCCATAAGTGAGGTTCTGGCATGCACATAGTCACGAGCATGCAGATTTACATCGGCGAGCGATAATCTCAGGGAAACATCGTCAGGTTTCAATTCGATCGCACGCTTATACGCTAGTCCTGCCTCATCATATTTTTCAGATTCCAATAAGGAACTACCGAGACCAGCGTAATAACCCGGAAATTTCGGATTGATCTGAATGGCCCCTTCGAACGCTTTTGCTGCCGCATCAAAATGTTTTCCCAGTCCATAAAATGTCGCCAAACTTGCATAAAAATCTGGAAATGTAGGATTCAACTCGATGGCTTTACTGTAAGCAGCGGCACCCTCGTCAAATTTTTTCATTCTTGCATAGACATTTGCAAGCCCCACATACCCCTGTATGTCCTTGGGATACGCCAGATTTACCTTCTTGAAAGCAGCCACACTTTCATCAATTTTCCCACCATTGAACAGCTCAGAAGCTTTCTTATTCAGTTCTTCTGCAGATGGCTTTATAGGTGGACCTGCGGGTACAATTTTAGGAGTAGCAGGGGTAGTTTTCGGGCTTAGCCCCGGGTCTACTTTCGGAGTATCTGATTTTGAAGTCTGTGCTGAACTGTCAGAGAGTGCATTACCCAGCGACATCCATATTAAAATGGCGATTCCTAAATGTTTCATTGATATACTCCATTCCCAAACAACCCTGCGCAATATCTATGGTTAGATTATGATTAGTATCGGAATACTCAGCTATATTTCTGCAGAGTATACTAAATAGCATGCAAACAAACAGGCAGAATAACTCAATTTTGAGTAGGATTTAACACCATATGGAATTAGACGTGTTTTTGAGTAAGGTGTTCGCAAAATATTTTAAAGCGCTCTTCGTATTAATACTAATTTCGTTCCTAGAAAGTGCCGATGCTCAGAAGATTGGTGAGCACGCAGCAGCAGCTTTAGTAAAGAGTATTGATTGGTCGCTTGAGATACCTGACCTCCATACCGGATGGCAGGGTATCTATATAGAGCGTTTACGTGATTCTAAAGTACTATATCAACACGAAGCACATCATGTTTTTCTGCCGGCATCGAATAATAAAATTCTAACATCAGCTGTGGCTCTGGCAAACTTAGGAGCTGACTTTCGTTATCACACTCAGTTGCGGCGCAATAGACCAATTTTAAAAAATGGCACACTAAAAGGTGATTTGATACTTATTGGATCCGGTGATCCCCTGCTATCCCCCGCCGACCTCAAATCTATTGCGAAGGAAACAATTAAAGCTGGTATCAAACGCGTTTCGGGTGCAATACTATACGATGATACACTCTTTGATCACCAGCGCTACGGGGATACTTGGGCATGGGATGATATGGATTTTTACTACTCTGCTCAAATTAGTGCACTGAACTTGAATGAAAATATGGTATTCCTACAGCCGCACCCGGGAAAGAAAAAAGGAGATCCTGTACGTTTCGATATAGGTCCGGTGACAGATTATGCCAATATTCTTAATTCTGCAGTTACAGGCGGCGCCGGCACACCTTCTACTCTGAATATAAGCCGTCAATTGGGTCTGAATACTATCCTGGTAACAGGAACGATTCCGCTCGATATCAAACCTGATAAAAATCTTCCCGTGGGAGTTACCATCGACAATCCATCACGTTATGCAGCATATGTATTAAAAAAATATTTGGAAAGAGATGGTGTACGAGTACACGGTGGAATTCTTGAATCTAAAACCTCAGCACACGCGTTAAAATTGGTATCTGAGCATGTTTCGGAGCCTCTTTCTGTCATTCTTAAAAAACTGAATAAACCAAGTGATAACCTTGTCGCTGAGTGCCTTTTAAAGACCGTCGGCGCAAAATTGAAAAAGCAGGGCACGGGCGGTGAATCAGGAACAGGAGCGCAAGCTGCACGCGAATGGTTCAAGTTGATCGGAATGGATATTTCAGAACTTAATCAAGCCGATGGCTCTGGTCTGTCGCGTACGAACTACGTTTCCCCAGCCAATATCGTCAAACTACTCGTCTTCCTTCATTCACGGCCTGATTTCTCAGTATTCTTCGATTCGCTTCCTATAGCTGGTGTGGATGGATCTTTGCGAAACCGTATGAAAGATACGCCAGCTTTCAACAACTGCCATGCAAAAACAGGTTATGTATCCCATGCCAGTAGTCTGAGTGGCTACGTTACCAACAAAGACGGAGATATAATGGTTTTCTCAATACTGATGAACAATCATCTATGCCCAAACAAAGTTTGCACTCAAATACAAGATAAAATCGTAAATCTGCTCGCTAACTATACCGAATAGAATCGGCATATTCTCGTACAAATACATAACTATGACGAGCGATTAGTCATGACTGGAAGTGAGTTTATAGCCAAATCCTCGAATGGTAATAAGATAAGTTGGATTATCTGGGTCTGCTTCAATTTTTTGGCGAAGGCGGCGAACATAAACAGCCAGCGTTTTGACACCCAGATCACTTTCGTACCCCCAAATATTTTGGAATATCCAGTCCATTGCAAGCGCTTTTTCTCGATTTCTAGCTAATAGAAGCATAAGTTCAAATTCACGCTCCGTCAGTTTTGCTGGCACGCCAAACCTGGTTACATCCCTCCTGTCTATATCTACGACGAGATCTCCAATGAGAATCTGTTTTTTCGCATCTTGAGGGTTATTATACTCGGTGGCTCGACGCAGATGTGCACGCACTCTGGCAACGAGCTCTCTCGGAGCAAATGGCTTCGTCAGGTAGTCGTCCCCACCGACTTCCAATCCTATTACTTTATCCGCATTATCATCTTTGGCCGTCAAAAAAATGATAGGCATGTTATGGCGAGTTCGAATCTGCCTGCAAAGACTATATCCATCCTGATCTGGCAGACTGACATCTAACACGATCATGTCGAAAGGCTCACCATCCAACGCTCGTTTCGCCTCCTCAGCATTCACCGCTGTTTGGCAGTAGTAACCTTCCGTCGATAGCAGCTTCTCGATCGCCCTTAGTATAAATCTATCGTCATCAACCAGAAGCAATCGAGGCATGAATCATTATCTCCTTCTTCACGAAACATTACGGAAGTGCGGGAAAGGATATGTTAAATACCGTACCGATTCCAGGTTCACTTTGTACACATATATGGCCTCCATGCTCTTCAACTATTTTTTTGCAGCTGAATAGCCCCAGTCCAAATCCATTCGCCCTTGTTGTAAAGAATGGATTAAACAACTTCTCCATCGTATCGGCTGAAATACCAATCCCCGTATCTCCGATCTCTAATATTTGCTGATCTCCGCCATCATATCCTCTGATAATCAGGCTGCCGCCATTCGTAGTCATCGCCTGAATAGCATTTAAGCAAAGATTTACAAAGAGATGGATTAATTGCGAGGAATCGGCGGCAATCAGCTTAAAATTGGTTGGGATATCAACCACTATCTCAATTCCGTTTATCGCTGCCTGGCCCGAAATTAATGGTATGACTTTCGAAATGACTTCAGCCAACTGGATAGGTGTCGTATTAAGTGCAGCCGGCCGAGAAAAAGCTAATAGATGATGAGTGAGAGAAGTAAATCGATTTACTTGAAAGCGCATCTCTGCCGAAGCAAGGGATGGTTCTGCATCTAATTCACATTGCATCGCTGTTAAAATATTTCTGATATCATGCGCCACGCTCGCTGCTAGTGCTCCAGCAATATGCAGCTTCTCCATTTCTACCATTCCATCATGGGCAGATCGAAGCCTATCAAGTGTTAATCTCAAATTCTGTTGTAATTTATGATTTTCAATGGTAAGAGATACCTGGTCTATAACGGCCTGAATATGCATAGCTCGAAGTCTATCACGCTCGTGTGTTATTATCTGCCCCCCGATGATAACGAGCCCGATTTTTCGATTATTGCTAATTAGATCGGCGTGGTTTATAGCACAATTAAGTCTATTTAAAAGAAGCTGATCTATGATCTCAGGTCGATTCTCTAAGTTAAATTGCATATACTCTTTGGTTTGCCTAACAATAGCATCTTCTAAATCTGGCTTGATTGGTATGACTATCTCAGATATACCATTTTCTTGTACCCACTCCAAACCTTCGTATTTCATGCCCAAATCATCTGTAAGCAGGATAGCAACGTATTCTGGAAATAGCAGAGTTTGAAGTATTTGTATTATGGAAGATATAGTTTCATGAGATGTGCTATGTTCTATAGTTAGTTGGCAAAGTGCATTGATAGCATGCAAAGTATTCGAAGTTTCCTGGAACTCTTGTGTGCGTTCGTCAAGTTGATCTTGAATCTCTTTTTGGAGAAGTTTCGTTTCCGTAATATCTTGGAAAGTCCAAAGCCGGGCAATAGGTATGCATTCTGAATTGTATACTGGGCCTGTAAATCTTAAAAGTGTAGTAGTAGGAATGCTTAAAAGTTCAATTTCATCCTGATAGGAGAGTTCTGGGTTATTGTAAGTCTTATCCAGCAGTTCAATAAAGGATTCGGAATCTCGTACGCGATCGTAGGCTAACTGTCGAGTTAGAATTGGATCAAGCTCTACTATATCCTGCGGTGTGACCGAGAATAGCTCCCCCATTCTGCGATTTGCAATAATATCCTGACGGTCCAACCCGCTCATTAGTATGGCAGTGTCTGTGGCTTGGAGCAAAGCTTGCAAAAGCGCGAATTCATTCCCTTTATACATTGGATTCAAAGCTATTTGTGGTGAAATTTTGCTGTCAATTTTGGTATCCATACTGCAAGTATAACCCATATAAAGCTGGAATCCAATACTTTATTTTCTTCCATCCTTAGCTGCAAATTTAGTAATCAGGGCGGTTCAATATAGTTCTGGTGCGTGTATTGCGCTTAAAGTGAACCGTATCAAACATCCGAATTGAACATATATTTACAGATATAAACTCACGAGCCTTTGCAAAATTCTCAAAATGGTCAAAACACTCTTCACGCCCTCACCCGCATCCCCCTCTCCCAAAAACAGGAGAGGGGGTCGGGGGGTGAGGGCTAAAATATGTGCATGAACCCGATTTTTGCAATTCCCTCTCACAATAATCATATTTCTGTCAGTGATTTTTAGAATGAATGCATCGTCATGTTTGCAAATTCCCCATTCGCATATTTGCTGAATTAAATGAGAATATTTCGAATTTAAATTATTGATTTTAATCCACCTTGGACTTATTACTAATCTCTCAAGAGCTATTTATATCCAATCTTGAGTGTTATTTATGCGATTGATGATGATATACTTGACATCTCTGCCGATAAAGTTTAAAATACAAACGGTTGCTACAAACGGTTGCTACAAACGGTTGTATCATTTCACGTATGATACTGAAACTACTAAGTCGACCTGATACAAGTTCAGTGAATTCGGCGAATGCCTTCCTTAGTAGATGGATCAGAATTCGAGAGTAGAATAAGAATTGACCTTCTAACAAAAACTTTTCAGCTCAGAAAGCAAATTTTAAATTTCCACCTCGATATTCGAGCACGATATGCATTAGTTTTAACTATTTGTACACTTTATGTTCTGGGATGTAAAAATGTTCACGAAGTGCATCCCCAGATCATAAACCTGAGAGTGAGCGTATATAGTGGTAAAGAGGAATCGGACCTGGCAGCAAAATATGCCATTGCGTTCGAAGCGAACCATCCAAACATTCATATCCGCATAGAACCTGTTGCGGGAATGGATAATAACATGAAATTGACCATGCAGTCAGTAGCGGGCACACTGCCGGATGTAGTGTTCCTAGTTGATTCCAACGTACCCACCTTCAATCGATATCACATCGTTAAAAACCTCTGGCCGTTTATTTATAACGATCAAGCCTTTAACGTAAAAGATATTTATCCCCAGATGTTAGAGACCGGTAAAGATCGAAACGGCAGCCTCTATATGCTCCCAAGAGAACTTGGGGTTGTAGTTATGTTCTACAACAGAACGCTGTTTCGACGTGCAGGACTCCCATATCCATCACCCAAATGGACATACGACGAATTTGTTGAAATGGCGCAAAAATTAACCGTCAGGGATAGCTCGGGACGCACTACACAATATGGTTTCCGCGCAAACTACAACTGGCCCGGACTTTATGCTTCGTTGATCTACAGCGAAGGGGGTAAACTGCTGAGTCCCGACAGAATGACCAGTCTTCTGGGATCAGCAAAGTCAGCTCATGCTCTGCATCTTCTAACAGATATGGTAACCGATTTGCAAATTGCCGCCCCACAAGATGCCACTCTTACATCCCAGGCGATCCATCCCTTTAGTGCAGGTATAGTGGCCATGACGCCCAGCGTATTTCCAGCGGTTCCAAAAATGCGTGCCACCATGAAACAGTTCGACTGGGATGTTCAGCGGATGCCTCGTGGCAGTCATAAACTGGTTGTAACTATAGGGGCATCGGGGTATGGCATCTCAGAAACAACACTGCATCCACAAGAATCGTGGCAGTTCCTGCGCTTCATTCTCAGTACGGAAGGTCAGAAAATTCTCGCCTCGCAAGGCAGCGGTATTCCTGCTCTCAAATCGCTAGCCAAAGATTCCTGCTGGCGTAAACGAGACCTTCCTCCACAGAATCTGAATGCCTTCACGGATTCAGTTCCGTATGGCATGCCGTGGCAAGATTCCTTGATATTCGCTGATCCCGAGGTCGTGGATGTAGTTAATGAGGCATTTGACCGCGTCTTCTTGAAACAAAAGAGTGTTGAAAAAGCCTTTGATGAAGCCGATAGTAGGATTTCTGAGATATTAAAGAAAAGAGCTAGGCAATGACACGGCTTGTGCATACGATGTCACGGTCTAAACGGCGCGAAACGTTGGAGGGTCTCCTGTTTGCATCACCACTGCTTTTAGGTTTGATTACTCTGACAGTCTGGCCAGTTCTCCGCTCACTTTATATAAGTTTTACCCGATACGATCTTTTTACTCCGCCTGTTTTCATCGGTGTGCGGAACTATTCAGAGTTGTTTCAAGATCATCTGTTCTGGCAGTCGCTTAGGGTTACCACCATTTACTGAGTGATCAGTGTTCCCCTGGGACTGATATGCAGCCTGATGGTGGCTCTATTGATGAACCAAAAAGTATTCGGAATTACCGTTTTTCGAACAATATTTTATCTCCCTTCGGTTGTCTCTGGGGTCGCCGTTTCTTTACTCTGGGTCTGGATTTTTAATCCAGATTATGGCCTTGCGAATGCACTCATGCGCAGTGCTGGCCTTCAACCAGTCTCCTGGCTAAACGATTCCCGAACCGCCCTCTTCTCCTTAATTTTGATGAGCCTGTGGGGAGTCGGAGGAGGAATGATGATCTATCTCGCAGGATTGCAAGGTGTTCCTTCAAATCTCTATGAGTCAGCTAGTTTGGATGGCGCTACCACCCTGCAAAAATTCAAGCATGTAACGCTTCCGATGCTCACTCCAGTAATTTTCTACAATCTCGTGATGGGTATCATCGGATCGTTCCAGGTGTTTACACAGGCTTTTGTCATGACTTCTGGTGGGCCTGCCAACTCTACACTCTTCTATGTCCTCTACCTATTTCGACAAGAGTTTGCTTACTACCACATGGGTTACGCTTCTGCAATGGCTTGGATACTTTTTGGGATTATTTTACTGTTGACTCTACTAGTTTTCAGAACATCCGCCCTGTGGGTCTATTATGAGGGTGAGCGAAAAACATGAAACGCGGGCATCTTTCCGTACTCAGTAGTCTACAGAAGATGTGGATTTACATTGCACTCATACTTGGAGCCGGCATTCTGCTTCTCCTTTTTTTATGGATGGTATCCACAGCGCTAAAGACTGCTGATAGAGTAGCAGTTTTCCCTCCGCAGTGGATTCCGAATCCTGTAAAATGGTCGAACTTTAAAGAGGGGTGGACCACCCTTCCGTTCACGTTGTATCTGGGCAATACGGCCTTTATAACAGGCTCCGTAATTGCTGGTACACTGCTCACGGCTTCACTCGCCGCTTATAGTTTCTCTCGATTGCAATGGCCAGGGCGTGATATCGTTTTACTTATAACGTTAGCTACTTTGATGCTGCCTTCCCAGGTCACCATGATACCGGTGTTTTTGATGTTTCGAACTTCTGGATGGCTGAATACATTTTTACTGCTAACAATTGGTGCATGGCTGGGAGGTGGGGCAGTGAATATATTTCTGCTCCGACAGTTCATGCTGACACTTCCGGTGGAACTAGAAGAGGCATCGAGGCTCGATGGATGTGGGACTTTCATGATTTATTGGTGCAGCATTCTGCCTCAAATCAAACCCTGTCTTGCAGTGGTTGCCGTCTTTACTTTTCTCGGTACTTGGAATGACTTCTTCGGACCACTAATCTATTTGACAACTCCAGACAAAGCAACTCTTGCACTCGGACTGCAGTTTTTCCAGGGGCATTATGGAGTCACACTGCACTACCTGATGGAAGTTTCTCTGCTCATCCTGGCCCCTTGTTTGCTGCTATTTTTATTCGCTCAGAGAGTCTTTCAAACAGGTTTTGTTATGACTGGAATTAAAGGATAAGCTATGAATCATACTCCACGATATAAGAACGCTAGTTACGCTGGTGAAAGTATCCGTTTGCAGAACTCTCATTTTCGATTTGACTTTCATAAACGCAGGACGGGATGGGGATGGGGTGAAATTTTCAATGGCGCTGGCGAACTAATCGCCGTTCTGGATCATCTCGGCGAGATCCTTCTCAGCGACCAGGAGATCCCGATGCGGATGGAAGCGGTAGATGTTGTACAAACGGAGGGGGATTTTGGTGAAAGGCTCACAATTCAAGTTAGATCAGCAGTTGTTCGAGAGAAATTAAACGGAACCTCGTTTTCGAACTGGATTCACTACCCGCTGGATTCTTCTATTTTAACAGGAGAAGTCATCCTCACACTTGATAAAAAACTTCCTGTACTCGCCATTTCCCAAAGGTTTCGTGCGCAAGGTAACCTTTCAGCGCGCTATATTCGCGGTCCATGGCTGAAAGTTGGCCAAGATTCTTTTGGCGCTGCTAAAGACGATGCCATTTTCCCAGGTATCGACTGGTTGATTGGCGATGAATGGTCGAGTGGAACGGACTGGTTTAAAGATCCCTGGGCGAAGCGATGGATGCCTCATCCTAACAAAGTGACCGCTCCCGTCATGGCTGTCAGTCATCAGCAAACCGGTATCGGGTTAGCATGGAATCCAAATAGTTCGGTTACCGGCTGGTTTAACTACAGAAGATGTTCCCCACAGCCCGTTTTTGCCTCCCCAAACTTTCTGGATAGGCGCAATAATCACATTTTGGGTTTGATGACACCGGATGCTGTATTAGAAAGTCAGGAAAACCAGGTCTGTGTTGAAGTGCCTCTGGAACTTCACCCGGAACAGCAAATCAATTTCGATGCTGAAATCTTTCTGGTAGAAGGCAGCAGCCTCGAAGTCCTGACCGACTGGACTAAACGTCATGGAATGCCTATCACATCAGCGACTCAATTGGAACTTCATCAGGCTTTGGATAGTATCGTCACAGCGTATACTGGCCCACTTTGGCATGAGGGACTTGGCTTTGGCACTGCACAAACACCCGATGGAATTAAGCCATGCCCACCTCGTTTTGCCGCTGAATACTTGGATCGGTTCCCTGATGCACCTCTTGCTGAATCTTTAAAGGCTAAGATTGAGTGGTGCCGTGAACAGACCGATTCCCTGGAAGATTCCCTGCAGGACACAAAGCTTAAACATATTGAAGAGCTGCTTTCCTTTCAATCGCTGGATGGGTCATTTCCGTTCGATCCGGATGGCAGGCACTATCGTAAGGATGATTTTGTCGTTGCTCGTGAGTTTGTCGAACCAATGGGCTTGGCAGGAGACACTGCACTGGATATTACTATACTGCCTGCCATAGAGATGCTGCAGTTTGCCAACGATTCGGGCAATATCCGGCTCCGCGATGCAGCATGTAAGGCACTGGATCACTGCCTGCAGTTCTACCGTCCAGAAGGTGGTGATTTCTGGGAAACTCCGCTCCATGCCCCCAACCTCCTTGCCGCCGGGCACGCAGCGAACGCATATATATTGGGTTATAGAGCAGTGGGAGATGAACGCTACAAAGATAAGGCTATTTTCTGGATACGCTGCCTTCTACCATTCACTCATTTATGGGAGCCTGCCGGAAAGCCGATGTTATATAACACCAAACCCTGTTTATGTTCCAGCGATTGGTATTTTGCCAACTGGGTGCGGGATCACGTGCAGTGGGAGGTACTGGAAACATTTGCGCAAGCGATTTCACTTGGTATAAAATGGGCAGAGATCGATACTGAGTTGGATTGGAGCAGCTACCAGCGAGCGGTAACTGTTGCTGCGCTTCGTTGGATGGTCGATTCAAAAATAGACAACTGGCTGCCGCATAATATTCCAGGTTCGCTTGAGCTATTCAGAAATGGGGCTTTCGACGGATGCTTTGCTGACACACATAACAGTGTCACAGGTAACTACGGAGGAATGGTCATCCCCCCAGATGTTATTGCTATCAATCTTCTAGCGCTTTTGAACGAATGAAAATCATTAGAATTCCAGTATCTGTAGCTTGAAGCAGAGCCTGCAATAGGGCGAATTCACTATTGTATGAGGTAATTGCAAAACTCAAAATTTGTACATATTTGATTACTGCTCTGCCTAAACCCCCGGCCCCCTTCCCTGCACACACAAACGATAAAGCTGTTTGTGTTAGGGCAGGGGGAGATACAACGATAAAGATTCCCCCTTCCCTGATTCCCTCCGAGGTACGAGGGAATCAGGGAAGGGGGTTGGGAGGGCGGGTCAAGAGTCTTTCTGAAATTTTTGATTGAAAAAAAATCGCTCTACAATGCCCATACAAGCGACGAAGATTTTTTTGACGCTGATCTGACATTGAAAAACAGCGACTTATAGCCCATTTACAGTCCGGAAGAGACTTTTGACCCGCCCTCTTAGGGGGTTAGGTAAAAAATTGTATTTCCATAGGTTTTGCAATCACCTCTTGAGGTAATTCCTTTTCTCGCGCAGAGATCGCGGGGGCGCAGAGAAGTGCAACATATTGCGAAGGGGAATACAGCAATTAGTATATAATCAACAATGCGATATTGCCCGGTTGAGAAGTATAGACGAACGAACTTTCCGAAACACATAATACAAGATAGATAATCAGAAACAATATAATGAAATTTACTGGCCGAACAGGATCGAATCAGACGGCATATTCTGTTTTTGATGCAGTAATAGTCGATACTCTTAAGGAGAACAGGTGATGGATATGTATAAGACCGCGAAACATTGGATTATTGGGGTGAGCCTGGTTACGATGCAGATCATTACGTTCGCTGCACACGGACAGAGCACATGGACGCCGACGGCAGGCGTTATGACCACACAGCGTGATGCGCATTCAGCGCTGATGATCGGCGGTTTGGTACTCGTCATAGGAGGGCGAACTCAAGCCACAACACAGAATGGCGCGACTACCAAGCGGGTGGAATACTACAATCCTACGACCTCAATGTTTACGGCGACTGGCAGCATGGTGAGCAGCCGCAGCTTTTTCCCGGCGGTACTGATGAGTGACGGCACCGTGCTTGCCCCAGGCGGCTTTAGCTCTACGTCAGGTTCGATACGTGCGGCGGAGATATTCACTCCCTCGCAAGGAACATGGGCTGCGACAGGCTCGATGGGTTCTGCGAGAGAACTGCACTCAGGCACGCTCTTGCCAAACGGAAATGTACTGGTCGCAGGCGCTTCAGCAATGGAGCCGTACTGAGTTCAGCGGAGATATTCACGCCCAGCCGCCGTAGATTCAGCGCTGCAAAATCGATGTCCGCGAGCAGATTTGGCCATACAGCGACGCTCCTCTTATAGGGAAAAGTGCTGGTTACCGGTGGGCGGACAAACAACAACATCTCCTTTAACACCCCAGAGATATACGACCCTGCAAGCAATACGTGGACTGCAGGGCCTCCCATGAACCGAGATCGCTACCGCCACACCGCAACGACACTCAACGATGGCCGTATCCTTATCACGGGCGGTTACAGTTCATCTCAAGTCAATACCCTTGATATGGCGGAGATATACGATCCCGCATACAATACCTTCACACCTCTCACCTCAACTATGAGTGATACACGCATGGATCATACCGCAACTCTACTGACGAACGGGCGTGTCCTCCTTGTCGGAGGGTGGAGTTCCGTTAAGGGAAGTACTGTCGCATCTGCCGATATCTTCGACCCATCCGTGAATTCATTCACCCAGGTGGCTTCTGTACCTGTGTCTCGACACGAACACACTGCCATTCTCTTGCCAGGAGGCACAGTGCTGGTATGTGGCGGTTTGGAATGGAATACGATTCAGCAGACCCTTAACAGCTCCTATGTGTTCAAGCCTTGATTGAGGCAGTGCAGAAACGCCAAAAAAATCGGGGCGCTTTCCGACGAGCGCCCCGAACAGTCCATCTTGATCACTTATCACCGCTGCGGAAATGCCAGTGAGAAACGATTTGATGCATTACCTATCGCAGTAAGGATAGTACCTGCTGCGGAGCTGAGTTAGCCTGCGCCAGTACCGAAGTACCAGCCTGCTGAAGGATCTGGTTCTTCGTCAGGTTCACTACTTCCGAAGCCACGTTCGTGTCTCGTATCTGACTTTCAGATGCTGACAGGTTTTCTACACCGACACCCAGGTATCGAACCGTGCTCTCAAGTGTGTTCTTCTGGAACGCACCAAGATTTGCTCTCAACTGGGCTACCTGCTGGATAGCCTCATCTGCAATCTGGATTGCTTGAGTTGCCCCGGTTGATGTAGTGACATCCACTCCTGAAAGGCTCTTACCCGAGATGGATGTATTACCCAGATTACCTGTTCTGACATTGCCAAGTGAAGCTGTCACTACCTGACCGGCGTTACCACCGACCTGGAACTGCAGGCTTCCGGCAGAAATGCTTGCAACAGTCTTCGCGGCAGTTGTCGCGTTTCCTGCTTCTGACAGAAGAATAGAGTTGCCAGAAGTATCTGTAACTCTAAGGCCACTGTCTGTCGAAGCACGACCGCCTGTAAAGGTGGAGACGACCGTCGTTGTAGCTCCATTTACGAGGCCGTAAGCCACGACTGTAACTGTTGAATTCTGGCCGGCGACCAGTGTGCCACTTGTACCAGCAAGTAAAGTAGAACTTTCCGATTCGTTGATCGTGAAGTTACTACCATAATTCTGCTGAGTAAGGGTAATTGCACCAGAACCGTTACCAGAAACGAAATCTGCCGCAACTCCTGTAGTTCCAGATACATTATTAATCTTATTGATCAGTGTTTGTACTGTATCGGAGCCGCTTACAGAGATACTCTGACCGTTGATGATGACCGATCCACCGGCGCCGGTAGTTGTTCCGTTAACAGTGGAGATACTTGCATTGATAGAAGCATACGTCGCAAGTGTCGCACCAGAAGCGGTTGCACGAGTAGCGGCTGCATTTACCTGAATCTGCAAAGTACCATTCTGTGTGGAGACCCCACCGAAGGAACCGCCAATGAAAATACCTGCTACATTGGTGGTATCTACGACTGCTGCAGTGATACCGGACGTGCCGTCCAGCAGGTGCTTGGTACCGAACTGGGTGTTGGCTGCAATACGGTCGATGGAAGCGACTGCGGATGCGATCTGTGTCTGGTCGGCTTGAACTGCCACAATGTCGTTTACACCAGTGTTAGAGGCGTGAACGGCGATCTGGCGAATATTTCGCAGCAGACTGTTAACTTCGGTAAGGCCGCCTTCAGCAGTCTTTATAACATTGGTGGCATCCTGGGAGTTTGAAATGGCCTGGTTAAGACCGTCGATCTGTGCTCGCAGACCTTCTGAGATGATCAGTCCTGCCGGATCGTCCGCAGCGCGATTGATGCGAAGACCACTGGATAGTTTCTCAATACTTGCGCTGACAGCCGACGAAACAGTGTTCAAGTTGCGCAGCGCGTTGAGAGCGGTGACGTTGGTGTTGATCTGAAAACCCATGATATAGTATCTCCTCCATGCTGTGCGTGATTGGCGGCATCCTGCCGTCATTTCCCTCTGTAAAATTTCAGGGGCACGAGGTCTTGTCATTTCGACAATACCCACCCGAGCAGTCTAGATACGACTGCGTTTCTGCAGAAGCATTTTCGACTTACAAGGTCACATGATAGTTCTTTCCACACAACCTGGTATATTTAACATGTTAATTTAATTATTTTAAAAAAAAATTAAAAATAGTTGAATATCGAGTTCAGGAGCACATCAATCCTAATCCTTAATAGTGTATAGTTTCACAAATACTTCCTTTAAGAGGAGAAATATTGATGACCACCCCAGAAATCGAGAACAGAGCTGTTTCGATCACTGATATTGAAGTTCACGCGGATAAATTAGATGCACGCCGAGCTGCAGCCATCTACATGGAGCATGGCTGCCTGGTAGTTCGCGGTTTGATGAACCCGTATATTGAGGCAATATCCAAAGACATTGAATGCTGTGCGGCTGAATCTATTGCACTGCTTCCTGAAGCAGTAAAGATACCTGAAGGCTGGACAACTCCAAACGGAACGTTGTTTCTTCCAGCGCCAGCCAATTTCTCTCGCGATAAACAGATCATGGTTCTCGGGATTGGTTATGCGACCAGCGCTGCGTTTTTTCATTCCGCCTTCGACAGCGCTGCACTGGATATTGCAGAGGGAATACTTGGACCGAATGTAGAGATGTTCATGAACGGACAGTGCCTCTACAAAGAACCTGTAGGCGGCCACCCAAAAAATCTGCATCAGGATTCTGCGTATTTCGAACATCGATATGAAGGACCTGTTGCTACCCTGAACTATGTTGTGGATACAGATCTCGTCAACGGCGCTCTCTATGTAGTACCAGGTTCTCATAAATTCGGCACACTGAAACATGTCGATACTATCTCCCATCTGGGATTGGATCCGACCGACTGGCCCTGGGAACGTGCACTCCCGATCACGGGCCAAGCAGGAGATTCGATCTTCTTTCATGTGCGAACCATTCATGGATCACAACAGAATCACTCCACCGAACCGCGGCCCGTGTTCATTCACAGGTACAGAAGCTCCGATGACTATGTCATAATTAGTGGTACCACTACGGAAAACAGGGAAGAGAACGAGCGAAGAATTGCGGACGCCAAAAAAGAAAACCAGCGCGGTTTGATGGTACGCGGCTATCGTGCGTTTTCGCATTCAGAATGAGGAATTTCTTTATTGAACAATCATACTCCAGGCCCATTTCAAATTGCTGTAATACAGATGAACCCAAAACGAAGCGCAGTCGCTGAGAATTTGAGGAGTATAGAGGTACGCCTGATTGAAGCTGCTGAGCGCGGCGCCCAATTGGCGTTGTTTCCGGAATGTGCGTTATCAGGCTACGTATTTCATAATCTTGAAGAGGCAATTCCCTCTGCTCTGGACATTCACTCGCCCCGCCTGGATCAGATACGCGCGATCTGCACCCGCATGAATATTTATGCAGTAGTCGGGCTGATAGAAAAATATCATGTTCACACCTATAATTCCGCTTTTCTCTTCTCGCCAGACGGAAAGATTCAAGCATACCGCAAGTGCCATCTCCCTGTTCTTGGTATCGACAGATTTATGTCTCAGGGCGATTCCCTTCCAATTTTCGATACTGAGCTTGGCCGTATCGGAATTTTAATCTGTTACGATATACGCTTTCCCGAAGCTGCCAGAACACTCACTCTTAAGGGCGCCGACATCATACTGGTGCCTACTAACTGGCCGGCAGGAGCCGAGAGCTCCCCTGAATTCCTCACCCGCGCCCGCGCCTGGGAAAACCGTGTCTGGATAGCCGCCTGTGACCGGGTCGGGACTGAAGAAGGCACGAAATTCATAGGCCGCAGCCAGATAATCACCCCGGACGGAGTTATCCTGAAGCAGGCAGGAACAGAAGATGAAGAGATGCTGATCGCGGAGATCGATCCAAATATTTCACGTCAGAAACGAATCGTAATCGTGCCTGGCGAATTCGAACTGGATCCTGTTTTAGGGCGCCGCCCGGAACTCTACGATCTGTAACAACTATTCAAACTAAGTAAAGAGGTATAATATCCCTAGTTTCGTGAAATCATTCACAGATATATTTGGGGTCTGGAATAGTAGAAACGTTCGAAATGACACCTAAGATGGCGGTAGACGCAATGAATCCAACAGAAATTAATCGAAAGAGAGCGGAGAGATATATAGGCGCTGGCCTGATGGATATCTACGATAAAGTAATGGCTTCTGAACGCCTGAGCTTTGAAGACGGCGTTCGGTTGTACCAGACCCCCGATCTTTCTAGCGTTGGATATCTTGCAAATATTGTTCGGGAACGGATGCATGGAGACCGTACTTTCTACGTCCGTAATCAGCATATCAACTATACGAACATTTGCAATAAATTCTGTAAATTCTGCTCGTTCTATGCCAAAAAAGGCGGTCACGCTCCTTATGAAATGGACATGGCCGAAGTCCGTCGAAAGCTTTTGGCGCATATCGATGTCCCTATCACCGAAGTGCACATGGTGGGCGGTATCGATCCGAGGCTTCCCTACTCCTACTATCTGGATCTGCTGCACACGGTAAAAGAGGTTCGCCCGGACATTCATATCAAAGCCTTCACGATGGTGGAGTTGGTAGAGATTCAGCGTCAAGCGAAAAAACCGCTCGAAGATGTACTTCGTGAGTTGATGGAGGCCGGCCTGGACTCACTTCCTGGTGGCGGTATCGAGATACTCTCGGAGCGAGTCCATCAGGAACTATTTGATCGCAAACTGGATGGTGAGGGCTGGATGGATGTGGCCCGAACGGCGGCGAAAGTCGGCTTAACGCAGTACGCTACCATGCTCTATGGGCACATCGAAACTCTCGAAGAGCGCGCGGAACATCTGGTACGGATTCGCGCCCTGCAGGACGAGACTCGCCACTTTGTAACGATGACTCCGCTCTCGTTCCACCCGGAAGGTACAGAACTCGAAAATATCCCCCACCCCACCGGATACGACGACCTTCGCAATATCGCAGTATCCCGACTCATGCTGGATAACTTCGAACATATCAAATCGTTCTGGATAATGAATACTCCGCAGATCACTCAGTTGGCATTGTGGTATGGCGCGGATGACGTGGATGGTACAGTTCAGGAGTATGAGATAACTTATAAAGATGGTGAGCAGGGCAACAAATCCCAAAGTCTGACACGTAAATCGATGGTGAAAATGATTGAAGAGGCTGGCCGAACTCCCATTGAGCGGGACAGCCATTATCGCGAAGTTCCCCAGATCACGGAATTAGAATCCGCTCAAGAGCGCACCTATATCCCTATTCCTGTATTAGCGTAACATGCCATGCAATCGCTATACATCGCATTATTTCACATGATCAGAGCATGAAATCAGGAACAAATGAAACAAGGAAAAAATAGAAACTTTGAACTCCTGACCTTTCCTCCCTTCCTTTGTTCCTGCCTTCCTGCTTGAATCCGAATTTATCTATTAGTGATGATTTATTACAGCCATGGATAGGCCTCAGCATCCAGGACTGCTGATGCAATCTGCCGCCGGAGGGTGACAGTATCGACAAGCGGGATTTTTAGTAATCGCCGCAAAATACTCATATTCACTCGGCGAGCATCTCCCTCGCTGATGGCGCAGAGTACAACCCTTCCCCACTGCTCGACCTTCGCGGAGACGTCCGCCCCAAACACCTGAACTGCGCTGAGAGCTAATTCAAATTTCGATGAACCCGCGATTTTCAGTTTTTGGAGTCGAAGCCATCCGCTCTCCAGCGCGAACAGACTTGCTGCCATGTCCGCAATAGCGGCTACCACTTCCTGCTTTTCGATGAGGTTCTGCCCGAGCGCTTCGTAGGACTGGCCAGCGGCATAGAGGGTCGCATTCCGTATTTGCTGTACCCAGCCGCCAATCTCGTCGATGGGATCAAGGTTCAACTCCGGAAGACTCGGTGATGCACTCAAAATTGTATCTTTCAGTTTCGTAGCGGCCTGAGGCAATGCGAGGCGGCCTTTCAAGGCACGCCGGAATGCCTGATCGAGAACTGTTAGGCGATTGATCTCATTGGTGCCTTCGAAGATGCGGTTGATACGGGCGTCTCGATAGGCACGCGCCATCGGAAACTCCTCCGTATATCCGAAGCCGCCATGGATTTGAAGTCCTTCATCCACCACGTAGTCCAGAACTTCCGACCCGAAAAACTTCATAATGGCGCACTCGATAGAGTACTCCTCGGAAGCCGCACGGTACTTATCCGCCGCACCTTCATCATCAATCTCGATACCGCCAAATCGGACATCGAACCAGCCGCCTATTCGGTAGACCATGCTTTCCAGGACGAAACACTGAAGCGCCATCTCGCCAAATTTATGCTGCATCAGCCCGAACTCAGCGATAGGCTTGCCGAACTGTACGCGCTGTTTTGCGTATTTCGATGATATTTTTATCGCCTCTTTGCTGTACCCCAACCCGCCTACTCCGATGCTAAACCGACCGATATTTAAAGAGTATAACGCCGGCCGATGGCCTTTGCCGATTTCACCAAGAACATTTTCGACCGGGACCTCCGCATTATCTAGGATAATTCGGCAAGTGGACGATCCTTTAATGCCTAACTTATGCTCCTCTTTTCCAACAGAAACGCCTGGGTAGTTCCTCTCGACGAGAAATGCCGTGAAGTGCTCGCCATCCACTTTAGCAAAAATAGTATAGAGATCGGCAAAACCTCCATTGGTTGTCCACATCTTCGTGCCGTTCAACAGATAGTGTTTGCCGTCTGGAGAGAGGGTCGCTTTCGTTTGAGCGGCTAACGCATCCGATCCGGAGTTGGCTTCACTCAGACAGAAGGCGCCGATGAGTTCCCCGCTTGCCAGCTTGGGAACATACTTCTGTCGCTGATCAGGAGTTCCAAAGTAGAGAACAGGCAGAGTCCCGATGGAGGTGTGCGCCCCCAGTGAAACAGAAAACGAAGCATCGAGTGAAAGTTTCTCAGCCAGCAATGCGTTATGCGATTTTGGCAGATCCAGACCGTCGTACTTTTCCGGAATGGAAGTACTCAGAAGGCCCAGCGCCGCTGCTTTCTTGATCAGCGACTTCATCAACCCTTCTTCGTGAGCTTCTGTTCGCGCGGCTAACGGCAGAACCTCTTTACGAAGAAAATCTTCGACCGTCTTCGCCATTAGCCGAGCTTCTGCAGGCAGTTCTTCAGCAGTAAGTGTCTCTTCGATTTTCGCATCTTCAATAAGGAAAGCGCCGCCAATCGGCGCAGTAGTTGGCTGCATTGTCCACTCCTATTCTAATCTAATCCATTAACTCAAAGAGATCCGCCCTCACCCCCAACCCCCTCTCCTAAAAAAAGGAGTGAGGGCGATTCAAAAGGAGACAGGACAGTTAAAACTGAATCTGATCTGATGTAGCAAGTTTAATATCATTCCATCATTATCACTCTAGCTCCCCCGCTCCTGTTTTTGGGAGAGGGGGTCGGGGGGTGAGGGCTTGAACTGCTTTCAACATCAGCTCTGCAATATCCAGTACTTGCGGGGCAGTCTCTCCGCCAACCTGGGCTATACTGTCCCCAACCATCACTTTACAAAACGGGCATCCAACGGCTACTGTTTTTGCTCCGGTAGCAATCAACTCTTCTGCTCGTTTTAGCCCTGGACGTTCATTCGGGCTGTCATCCATCCACATCCTGCCACCTCCAGCACCGCAGCAAAAGGTCTTACTTTCGCGCCTATCTACTTCTGTCAGTGGGATTAGCGAAGTGGAGTTAAGTAGGTTTCTAGGAGCTTCCGTTTCCCCATTCACACGCGCAAGAAAACAGGGATCGTGATAGGTGACCGAGTCATTGAGCGACTTCGGGATTTTCAGCCGGCCTTCCGCTATCAACTCGTTCAGATATTGAGTGTGATGAAGGACTTCGTAATTGCCGCCAAATTGCGGATACTCATTTTTCATGGTATGGAAACAGTGCGGGCACTGGGTGATGATACGTTTCGCTTTGACACCGTTTAATGTGCTGATATTCGCTTCGGCCAACTGCTGGAAAAGGAACTCATCCCCAATCCTGCGTGCAGGATCGCCTGTACATCGTTCTTTTGGTCCAAGCACGGCAAAACTTACATTCGCTTTTTGTAAAAGCTGCGTGATAGCTCGGACAGTCTTTTGTGCGCGAGGTTCAAAGGCTCCCGCACATCCTATCCAGAACAGCACTTCCACCTCAGTATCGGCTTGCACTAATGGAATATCGAGGTCTTTTGCCCAGTCCAGACGCTGTGAAGCAGGCAGTCCCCACGGGTTTTCACGGCTCGAAAGCTGCCTTAAAGCCGTAGCGGCTGGCCCGAAAAGCCGGCCTTCCGCGACTCGAAATCTGCGTATCCCATCTATGATATCAACATGGCGGATTAAAGTAGGACACTCACGCACACAGGCATGGCAGTTAGTACAGGCCCAGAGAGATTCGTCCGAGATAACATCTGTGGAAGCCGAAGCGCCGTGCGCCATTAACTTCCGGAGATCAAGGATGATGTTCTTTGGATTCAGCTGTTTTCCAGCCGCATTCGCCGGACATACGTCCGTACAGCGTCCGCACTCCATACAACCATCGAAACTCATCAGCTCCCACGAGTTCAGATCACCGATATTCCCGAGTCCAACGCGTCCGGTCTCCTCGACTTGAGCCATAGTCACCGGTTCAAGCACACCCATCGATCGATCCGGCTGCGTGATGATGGTAATTGGTGCGACAAAAAGATGCAGCCATCTTCCGTACGGCAGCGCAGCAATCACACTCAACACGAGAGGAATATGAATCCACCAGATCAGAGCATATGTCCCCGTTGTAATTCCATGCATCTCATTTGAAAATAGACTGCCAACCGGCGAAAATCCTGCAAATGCCAGACGTTTTGGATCGACCGCAATTCCTGCTCCTTCCAGGAGGAAACCAGTAAGAGTTGCCGCAAAAAGGAGTAACAGGAAAGCTCCATCCATTGTGTTCTGACCGAGTGAAGGCGGCTTGAATACATAACGCCGAATGAGCGCAAGCGCCGTTCCGATGAGCAACCCTGCCCCAAATAGATCCAGCGTGATCTTGCATAGCAGGTAGAACGAACCTTTATAGAGCCAGTGCTCACCGAATATAAGAGCGCCATAGTGCTCGACTGCAACGATATTCGTTCCTATAAATAGAACAAACATGCCAAAAAAGATCAGAGCGTGCATTTTACCTGCATAAGATCGGCGGCGTATTCGGCGATGTGCAAACATCTGATCAGCAAGAGATTTAATTCGTTTTGGCCAGTCGGTGACTTTTGGGAAAGGAAGTCCGTTCCTCCATAGCTTCATCCGCCGAACAAATCCCCAGCCGCATACAATGAGGCTGAGAAGAGAGAGCAGGTAGAAGACAACCTGCATTGTGGGTGATATATGAAAAAATATGGTTCGTGTTGGCATTGAGGAATGAACTACTAATGATTATAATTTGGAAATCAGTTCCGGAAGTGCCTGATGCAGATCGGCAATCAGCCCGAAATCGGCGATTTCGAAAATAGGAGCGTCCGAATCGGTGTTAATCGCGACAATCACCTTAGACTCTTTCATGCCAGCGATGTGCTGTACACTACCGGAAACGCCTGCTGCAATATATAGTTCCGGCGCGACGACTTTACCGGTCTGGCCAACTTGTGACTCGTTCAGAGCAATGCCGCTATCAACAGCCGCACGTGTCGCACCGGTTGCGCCTCCGAGCTTATCCGCCAAGCCACCAATGAGTTTTTCGTAGGTATCTGCATCACGGAGAGGCCGCCCTCCGGTCACCACCACCCTGGCATTCGTGACATCTGGCCGATTCTGTTCCGGGCTGTCGAGGCTTATCCACGTAGTTCCGGTTGGCAAGTCTTCGAAATTAATATCTATCGGCGCAATCGCAGAAACAGTAGTGACGACTTCCGGCTTCCCAAAGGCAGTACCTCGGACACTGTAGACGCCACAATCCCCGGCAATCTGGACTGTGGTGATCACATTGCCTGCAAATGTGGGGCGCTTGAAGGTGAGACTATCCCCAGCTAACACGACACTAAGAACATCAGATACCATCGGGAGGTCACAAAGCCCGGCAATCCTCGGCAAGATATCGCGGCCAAAAGTAGAAGATGGCCCTGCTAATGAATCTGCGCCAGACTGTTTCATGACCTGTAATGCCACTATAGCCGCCCTATCGGCAGTAAAATGGGCTAGTTCTGCAGAAGAGGAGATAAAGATAGTTTCTGCACCGAAGTTCTGCCATTCGCCTAATGCCTGTTGAATATCCGATCCGCCAATCACAAGCAGATCGAAAGCCCCTCCGGCCTCTTTCGACCACAACTGAGCAAAGGTCATCGTGGGCAGTGTGGATGGGAGAATCTTTACCCCATCGGTTTCCGCAACTATAAGCAGTCTCTTCATATCTCTCATTTCAATTAATTGTATGGTTATGATGCAGATTGCACATAAGAACTAGGCTATAACTTTAGCTTCATCTCGCAAAGCAGTAATTAGCTCATCGACACTGCCAACTTTTCTCCCGCCTTTGCGCGGGAGCGGAACCTCGCGTTTGATGACTGATATCTGCAGTGCAGGAATAGATCCATATTCTGAAGTGTTGACGCGGTTAACTGGTTTAGAACGGGCTTTGATAATTGCAGGAAGCGCCACATATCGTGGTTCGTTCAGCCGCAGATCTGTTGTGATCACCGCAGGCAGCTTTACTTCCAGAGTTTCGCGCCCCGCATCCACCTCGCGGGCCACTCGCGCCGCTGATCCATTTGAAACAATCTCTATCTTGGAAGCAAAGGTCGCCTGGGGAAGATTTAGCCTAGCTGCCAGCCTCTGTCCAGTTTGGCTGAAATCGTCATCAATCCCTTGTTTCCCCATCAATACTATATCCGGGTTTACACTTTTAAAGACAGCCGCAAGCAGGAAACTGATTATTCCGGGATCGGCAGGTGAATTGAATTCTACAAATATTCCACGATCCGCACCCATCGCGAGAGCTGTTCGAAGCTGTTCCTCACAGACCGCTTCACCAATAATGACCGCCACGATCTCGACTTCTGCGCCCTGTTCACGAATTCGAACCGCCTCTTCCAATGCAATCTCGTCGAAAGGATTTATCACCCATTTAATGTCGCTCGCATCGATGGAACCGTCTGAAGTTAAGCGAATGCGCCCGTATGGATCAGGCACTCGCTTTATTGGAACCAGAATCTTCATATCAGTCAACTCCAGATAAGTTTAAACATAATTTACTATGTGGCGCTATCATATTTCATAATGATTATCGTCGCGACTAGAACTACTATCCCGCCCATAATCGAGAACAGGCCCATTCGTTCATGCAGAAAAAAGTATGCCATCAGCACTCCGAACAGTGGAATGAGATACATAGATACTGAGGCAACTGTAACTGATATATGATGAATCACATAAAAGAAAAGCAGCATCGATACTCCGTACATAAATATCGCTAAGAAGGCAAAAGCTAACCACCCCCGCATGTCGATTGAGGTCAACGTAGAAAGATGGAACGGTTCCACCCAGATAAGAAGCGGAATACTGCATAGTGAAGCCGTGATATAACTATAAATGAGTATCTCGATCTCTTTGAATCGGGCAAACAGTCCCTTGCAGTACACATTGTAGAAAGCCGATCCCAGGCAGCCTACCAGAATAAGAACATTCCCTTTCAGGATTATATTATTAGCGGTAAAAAGATTGGCGTTTTTTAGATCGTTGGTTGAAAGCAGAAAAACTCCACCCAGCCCGATTATAAGGCAGACTATTAGAAGGGGGGTCATTCGGTCGCGCAATAAAATCACGGCAAGAAAGGCAGTAAATACGGGAATCATCAAATTCAGGATCGCAAAATTCGAGGCGGGAGCATAATTGAGTCCCCAGGTCACACCGAGTTGAGCAGCTACTTGACCGAGCACTCCAGCCCAGCAAAACATTACCCAATCTCTTTTCGTTGGCCGTACATATCTAGGGTTTTTCATATGCTCAATATATAGAAGTGGCAGAAGAAGAAGTGTAGTGACATAGAATGGCAGGAACGTAATGGCGATAGGCCCAAGATTATGATTGAGGAATTTCACCGCAGTCCCCTGACCTGCCCACATCAAGTTCGCAAGCGCCAGCAGAAAGAAGAACCATATTGCCTTGGTTCGCCCGAATAGTCCCTCCATACTCGAAGATGCTGTCAAATGCTAACCCTCCAAAGTGATCACACCAAACATATCCGCGCCAATTGAGCTGCCTTCAAACACGTAAGGAGTAATCCCTTGTGACCTTCCGTACGCAGCAATCACACGATCAAATGCGGATTTTGCGGACTTCAATCCCAGGACAGCGACCGTTCCCCCTGCCCCGCCACCGGTTATCTTAGCTCCGAATAGTCCATTTTTAGCGCCTTCGGAACAAACCAACTCAACTAGCTCATCGGTCTGTTCACATCCGAGACCACATTCGGTGTAGGCATGGTGAGATTGGTACATCAGTTCGCCCATTAGCTCATACGCATCCGAACTTTCCGCACGTGCTGCGAGAGACGCAAATAGCCGAACACGCATGTTTTCTTCCACAGCATAACGTGTATTTGCTCGTATACGATATTCGTATTCCGGGCTTATGACTGTATAAAGATCTACATGCGGCCTGTTGTTCGCGGAAAATTCAGCTCCGGTCATTTGTTCAGGAAGTCGTGTTTCATACTTCGAGCGAAACTCGGAGACGGAAATGTTCGCGAGATATCCGTTCCAGCGCGCATCAGTCCATCTAGGAATTGTGGGAGTCTCATCAAAATGATTCTCCAGATTTTCCCACTCGCAAATTAGGCGATAACCCATAAACGCCGCCGCCCGCGCTGCCTCATACTCCAGCCCGCTGACCATATGGCTGACCCCGGAATCAACCCCCCAGCACTGCAGGTTATCAGGAAGACGGACCAGAGGCCGAGGTTCGCACGGCTGGCAGACTAGCGGTAGAACATAGCCCTCATCGCCAAGAACGACAGTGATCTGATCCATAATACCGCATGCCGATTCTGTGATCACATTCTCAACCCACTGACACATCTCTGCCAATTCCACACCGCGTAGATCGATCCCATAGGCATGGGATGCCGCCTTCATAACGGAGACTTCTACTGCTGCAGACGAACTCACCCCTTTATTTAAAGGAACATTCGAATCGATAACGACATCTGCACCATACAAAACCTGATCTGGATATTTAGTTTTCAGCAGATAGAATATGCCGAGTACATAGGCAGTCCAGTGTAACCCAGGATCGCTGTTCACCAATCGTCTTACAGTCTCTTCCGAATCCAGCATCTTAAGATCAAATTCAACTCTCGCCTGCCATCCAGAAGCGCTCATTTTTGGATTCAGAAAAACGATCTTACTATCGGGGCGAATCTGTACCGCAGCCCAGGTAGCTTCCCGGATAGTCGACTCGAAAACCAACCCACCGGTATAGTCATCATTCCCGCCCATAAGATCAAGTCGACCCGGAGCGCGCGAAATCGATATAGGTAGGCCTCGAACAAATAGCTCACCAGCATCCCTAACGCCACGAACCTGTTCTTCGAATTTAGTCATAATTCCTATTTTGCGAGAGCGAACGGTACCAAAATAAATTTTATAAAAACATACCGCACGCGAAGCCGCGGTATGTTTTTATAAAATTTACAGCTTAGAATGATGTTGCTGTATTATATCCATTCATGCCAGTTCCCTGATATTTCTCATCATGTAATCCAACGCCTCCTCAGTAATTCGTGGATGGATCGGCAGGCTCACGTACTTTTTGAACATCGATTCTGCGACGGGGCACTCTCCTTCGTGATGCCCCTGATTGCGGTATGCGGTGGTGAGGTGGATAGGCATGTAGTGGTTCCAGACCTTGATTCTACGATTTACGTACATCTCCCACATG
Organism: Chthonomonadaceae bacterium; assembly: GCA_025352825.1. Lineage (GTDB taxonomy): Bacteria > Armatimonadota > Chthonomonadetes > Chthonomonadales > Chthonomonadaceae > JANXSG01. The sequence continues at coordinate 35,088 of JANXSG010000135.1, forward strand.
AACTCTTCTTTTGAGAGTTTGAACTCAGGTTCCACCATCACGCAATAAACATGCCAGGTATGTTTTACATATTGTGAAACAGCTGGTAGAGTTAGGCCAGGAATGTTGGACAGCCGTTCCGTATATGTTTTTGCAAGCGCGGATCGTTTAGCATTGAGTAATGGGAGTTTGCCAAGCTGCACTAGCCCGACCGCGGCCTGCATGTCCGTCATACGATGATTGTATCCCACTTCATTAAAGTCCAGCATCCAATACCGAAGACCCATAGGCAAGACCCTCTCGTCGATGGGGAGATATTTTCCTTTAGGGTCGTACGTAAGGCAGCAAAGAGATCGGTAGCTAAGCATTGTCTCGTACAGCTTCTTATTGCTTGTTGTTATGAGGCCGCCTTCACCAAGAGTGGTGATATTCTTCTGCTGATGAAAACTAAAAACTCCGATATCTCCAAGCGAACCGGTGCGTCTGCCTTTGTATTCAGCGCCTGCGGCGTGGGCGCAATCCTCTACCAGGAGGATATTATGCCGTTTCGCTATTGATATCAACGCATCCATGTCGCAAGGATGCCCGTACAGATGGACGATAAGAATCGCTTTCGTCCGGGCGGTAATTTTACGCTCCACCGACGCCGGATCGATATTGAGTGTGATAGGATCTATGTCCGCAAAAACCACGTTTGCACCGCGTGCCGCCGCTGCATTCGCCGTAGATATCCAGCTGATTGGTGTGGTGATCACTTCATCGCCAGGCCCCACACCGCACGCGATCATCGCCAGTTCTAATCCCGATGTCGCATTCGTGCAGGTGACGCCGTAAGTCGTTCCACAGAACGCTGCAAACGCATCCTCGAACTCTTTTACTTTCGGCCCGCAGGAAGGCGCAGACGCCCGAAGCACCTCCAGAACTGCAGCCTCTTCTTCATGTCCGTATTCGGCGCCATGATTATATTCAAGCTCATAGAGAGCTTTGGGCAGCTGCATGAATGCACCTTTCAATGACGGTTTCACAAGTCGGCAAGGGGGATGATGAGAAGCGAGACAGCTTTTCCGATTTCAGGAAATGGTCTTTACCTCTGGGAGCGCGATCTGGGTGAACCTCGGTCTGAGGCGATATCAGGCTGGGATCATACCCCAACCCTTCCGCGAGTTTCACGCATAAGTCGTATCGAGAAATAGCGTCCGATGCACCCAGGTGAAACACACCTTCCGCGGCTGGAGTTGTGACGAGTGTCATCATCTTTCTACATAGTGTTTCCGGGTCCAGTATATTACGAATCTCATTATTAGGCGCGGCGGTCTGTATCCCAATTTTGAGCGCTTCAATAAGTTTGTCCGCCATCGAATTCGTTCCAGGCTGTTTTGATAATCCTACCGCCAATGCGAACCTAACAACCAGCGCAGAAGGGAGCAGTTTGCGAACTTCGTTTTCACCACGCGCTTTGGTCTCGCCGTACCAGCTTACCGGGCATACCGGGTCGCTTTCAAGATAACTCTGTTGCTCTCCATCGTAGACCGCCGCAGAGGAGGTGAACAGCATTCTCGCGCCGATCTCACGCGCTTCCATGGCGACATTCTTAGGCCCCTGCACATTGACAGCTTCCGCCATATCACGCTCCCTCTCACAGCGGTCGATATCGGAAAGCGCAGCCAGCAGAATAACAACGTCCGGCTGAACCTTTCGAAATGCAGTCTGGACACTCTTTGCACAAGTAATATCTATCTGAACATCGTTATCACATTCAAGAGGCCGGGAACTGCCTGAAAAGACGTTGTAATAACCATATACAATCGCCGCCATCTCGGACCCTAAAAATCCTTTTGCTCCGATGAGCAGCATAATCGGAAGACTTTTTACCACGCAAACGATCTCCTTATCGCTTCGACCACTCCGGAATTGCGTTCATTGCATCTATAAAATTGTGCACGACGTCCGTATGGGAATCCTCCTGCCATCCACCTCGACGAGGTGTGAGCGAGGAGTGTCCCGGGCAACCATCGTTATCGATGGCGTACATGCAGTAGTTGAGAGCCTGATATGCAAGCGCACGATACTCTTTCGAACCAGTCTCCGCGGTGTACATTGCAAGCACTGCTCCATAGGTCGATAGGATACCACCCCAGGGATTTTTATCGTCATCCTGCTCTCCGCAGATCGGCACTCCAGAGCGAAACCCGGTGAATCTATTCACCACGAAATCGATCAGGTCATGGGCATCCTCTTTCCAGGCCGGATCAAGAGATTCTTTACGTTCCAGGATATATCGTGCGAGGTTTAATGGCGACCATGCATTACGATTTCCCAGCAGATCGTAGTCCTCAAAAAACTGTTCCCAAAGCTTGGCATCCTTCTTAATATTCGGGATTTGAACAGTTTTTATCCAGTCCCATAATTTCTTCCGAGGCTCCCCAAATTCGGGATAGCCGTGTTCCACCAGCTTATCGAACAGTCGGAGAATCGAACCCATATTGGCCGAGATATCTCCTCTGCCCTCTCCCGTACGCCAGTCTGCTCGGAAGGGCCAGGGTGATCTGCTCGATGTCCCTTCGCGCATATTTATAACTAGATCTCTGCCGTTCTGTACAGCCTGATCGAGGTATCGCTGATCTTTAGTCGCTTCAAATAGCACAGTCAGAGCATATCCGGCAAGTCCGCCCTTATCTGGCTGAATCTCATACGGGTGATCTGCCTGCGATCCACAGTCTTCTGGCTGAGGGAACTTCATAGCCCATCCTGTAGAACGCGTGAAACTTGGGTATTTACCCGAATTAGGGGTGATAGCCTCTTTTAAAAGATAGTCACCCATCGATTTTGCAACATCCAGAAAGTGTTTATCTCTGCTTCCCGCAAACTTATAGTACTTCAGATAGGAGATGATACCAACCGCATTCTGTGTCGATGGAATACTATCCGGTCTGCGCTCGATTAAATTATGGTCACCATCCATAAATGTCATATATACAAAGCGTAGGTACCCGTTTTCTACCGGGCATTTCGCATACCATTTCATCTCGCGGTCTAGTGCATCTCGCCAGGAAGTCCAGGGTTTTAGAATTCCAGTTGTATCATAAACAGCGTCATGATTGCCAATTTTCTGAGCCTGCGTAAGACTATTTATTTCAAACGAAAACGTAATAATCAAAAAAATTATGAACGCAGATTTACGGATATAATTATAATTATGTGGGTATGAATTCATAATTTGTGAATTACCTATAAGCGGAGCATGAATAGGCTGCGGAATTTGAACTAGTATACCCCGATCACAACTTAACTCCATAGCAATATATGGTGTAACTTATTCAACTTCACCGCCTGCCTCACCCCCAGCCCCTCTCCCAAAAACAGGAGATGGGTGGCTTAAGGCAACCTTTTTTTCGATATATTGTTTAGCATATGCTCATTCCAATTTATGTCCCGCTGAGCGGTAATGAGAAAACCAATGAGTTAAATCTCCCCTCTCCTGTTTTTCGGAGAGGGGCCGGGGGTGAGGACTAATAACGCTATTTTCGTAGCTTTGCAGGAGAGTGTGAGCAATTTGCCGAAAAATGGAAACAGTTTCAAAATAACATAGGAGATATTGAATGTCCGTCAAGCATCCGAATATTGTGCTGCTCGCTGTAGATTCCCTGTTAGCCGACCACATGAGCTGTTACAGATACCACCGCCAAACCACTCCCCATATCGATAAGTTTGCTCAGGGAGGCGCTGTCTTCGAGAAAACCTACAGCGCGCACATCCCGACCACAAGTGCGTATGCCTCCATGCTCACCGGTCTCGATACCTTTGGTACTCAGGTAGTAGCTCTACGGCATCGCGGTCCGCTCCGAGAAGGAGTTCCCACACTCCCAGAAATTCTTCGCGAGAATGGTTACAACACTACCTGTGTCGGTTTCGGAGGCAATCCCAGCTCTAGGGGATTTGACAAATATCTGGAATTTCAAGGATGGGGAAGCTGGAATGAAGGCCGCAGCCCCAAAGCCGAAAATCTTAATGCAGTTGCGATTCCAGAACTTGATCGACTTGCAGGAGTAGATAAGCCATTCTTCCTGTTTTTGAGGCATATGGATCCTCATGCACCCTATCTTCCACCTGCCCCGTACGAACGAATGTTTTATCATGGAAATGAATGCGATCCAAATAACCACTCAATGGATGAAGTGATGAGCTTCAAGCCGTTCTGTGATTTCTTTGCTAGCTGGATGCCGCCTGGTATCTCCGATAAAGAGTATGTGATTGCGCAATACGATGGCGCCATCGCCTATATGGATGCATGTATCCAAACAATTTTTAATGCGCTTGAAGCTCACGGAATTACGGATGAGACAATCATAGCGCTCAACGGAGATCACGGTGAGACGCTGCACGATCACGAATGTTGGTTCGACCACCACGGCATTTACGACAATACACTCCATGTTCCACTGATAATTCGATACCCGGCCAAAATACCAGCCGGCACACGAATTAGCGGCTATAATCAACATAAAGACTTGGTTCCAACTCTGCTGGAACTAGCAGAAATTCCATCAGAAGGCATTCAATTCGACGGCTCCAGCCTGATGGACCTGGTGAGAAATGAAAGAGCCTCACACGATGAAGAGTTCTACATCACCGAATGTACCTGGATGCGTAAGCATGGCTGGCGAACTCCCCACTGGAAGCTAATTGTCGCGCTGGAACCAGACTTCCATTTCAAGCCCGAAATTGAGCTCTATAACTTGATCCAAGATCCTGCAGAAAATGTAAATCTCGCAGAAACGAAACCGGAAGTCGTAGAAGAACTAAAAAGTCGCATGAATGCATGGATAGCGAAACGGACAACCGAAACTGGGCTTCCCAATCCTATTGAGAACCAGGGCGATTGGCATGGGCATGAAGGAGTCGGCCCGTTTAAATCTTCACAGCAAGCTTACGACACCATGCACATTGGCGACCCTGGACAGGCAGCCAAACTGCAGGCTGAAGCCAGAGAGTAAACGCTTCTAGAAAGAAGTATCGATTGCAAATAGTAGTAACTGGTGCGACAGGTTTTATTGGAAAAGCAGTGTGTTCTGAGCTAATTTTGAAAGGACACACTGTCGTCGCTTTGACACGTGATGCTCTCAAAGCATCTTTACAGCTTCCACAGGGGGTAACCCCAATTGAATGGGGAAGGGCAGATGACAAATCTGGTTGGAAGAGATCCTGTACCGAATGTGATGTCGTCATACATCTGGCTGGGGAGAGTGTAGGAGGCCAACGCTGGACTCCAGAGTCTCAAGCCAAACTGATGGATTCCCGCATCGATACCACTAGAAATATTGTCGATTCATTCAAGACGGATACGCATCCTGCCAGGCTGATTTCGGCGTCCGCAGTAGGTTACTACGGTGATACAGGCGATACAGAAATTACAGAATCCAGTCCACCAGGAAAAGACTTCTTAGCCGGACTGGCCGAAATTTGGGAAAAAGAAGCCGATAGAGCCAGTTTGATAGGTGTAAAAGTGGTAAAGATTCGAATAGGTATCGTACTAGGCGTTGGCGGTGCATTGAGCAAACTCCTATACCCACTACCGATTCCAATATCTCCATGGAAGATAGGTTTAGGCGGACCTCTCGGTTCCGGAAGGCAGTGGATGCCTTGGATTCATCATCGCGATATTGTAAAACTCATTCTATGGGCTGTAGAGAACGAAGATGCATCAGGTGTGTACAATGGCACTTCGCCGAATCCTGTTAGAAATAGCGAGTTTTCTCGCGTTCTGGGGAGATGCCTGCATCGTCCGGCCATTTTTCCCATTCCCGCTCCTGTATTAAGACTAATTGTGGGCGGCTTCGCCGAAGCTCTTCTCGGAGGTCAGAAAGCAATTCCACAAGCAGCTCTGGAAGCAGGTTTCAAGTTTGAGTTTGATAATATTCAAAAAGCGCTCATGGATGTACTAAACAAAGACTAGTCTACCGCATACTACAGTCTATGTTCATGTTTCAATCAATTCCTCTTATGAAACCTAAACCACCACCACGTCTGCCAATATACACCAGATCCTTTTGGGAAACTGTTCTAAGCCATATCACCGAAAATGCACTGCACTCGGCAATCCAGATATTAGGATTAATCGTACTGTACATTGTACTTAGATATGTACTATTCAAATTAATAAATGGACTGGTAAAGGTACAAAACGATCGTGAGATACGTAACGGAACCACTGACGATCGAAGCGGTCGTCTGCAGACGATGCAGGGTCTGTTCAAAAATTTAATTGGATATCTCCTGACATTCATATTCGGCTCTCTGTTTTTCCAGGCGATAGGTTTCAATATTATTCCATTTATTACCACAGCTGGAGTAATTGGTGTCGTGTTGGGATTTGGTGCTCAAAAACTGGTAAAAGATATCATTTCCGGATTTTTGATCATCACAGATAACATCTATTTAGTAGGGGATGTGGTGACAATCGGGCTTGTAACAGGACAGGTGCAGGAGATGGGAATGCGTGTTACTCGACTGCTGGATACCACGGGGCGAGAACACTATGTTGCGAATGGAGATGTCTCGACGGTCACCAATCACTCGCGCCACCCGCTTGAAGATTCGATAGAAATTTCAGTCGGAGCGGCGGCGGATGTAAATAGGGTGAAAGAGATTATTGAACATACCGCAGAAACATTAATGACTCAGAGCGACGTCAACCTGCTGCAGGCAACACCGAAATTCATGGGGATATCGGCATTCTCGCCGACCACCATTAACGTTCGTGTCAAGATCGTTACTGATCTACACTCCATGCCCGTCGAACAGATGCGCGTTCGAGAAGCTATCCGCCTCGCTTTGATTAAAGAAAAAATTGCGCTAGCGTAGAACTGAAACTAAGCCAGATGAGAATTGTTTAATCCTGGTTCAGACAATCATCTCGATATCAAACATAGGAGTTATCATGTTGTTACCATTTATTCTCACAATATCTGGTTCATCCAGGCCAACTGCTGCCCAATTACCGCACCTAAAACATTCCATAGCGGTAATTGGGCACAGAGGCGGTAGAGCTTTAGCACCGGAAAATACCCTTGCTGCAGTCAAAAAAGCTATCCAACTGGGTGCGGACTACGTAGAGATTGATGTTCGCGCCACTAAAGATGGGCATCTAGTAATCATGCACGATAGAACTGTGGATCGAACTACCAACGGAAAAGGGGCAGTTAAAAATCTTGATTTCGATACCATTCGAACGCTTGATGCGGGAAGTAAATTCTCAGCAAAATATTCAAACGAGAAAGTGCCTACTTTTGAAGAAGTTCTGCAGCTATGCCAAGGCAAAATCAATATCTATCTAGATCATAAAGAGGCGCCTACCGAACAGTGCTTCGAACTCGTGAAAAAATATCATATGGAGAAAAATGTGCTGGTCTATAACGGTACGGATGGACTTCTTGAGTGGAAGAAAATCGCACCGCATATTCCGGTTATGCCTTCCTTGCCGGATGAGTATCGCAAAGAGGGCGGGATTGCAGAGTACCAAAAACTGCTCCCTGCGGAAGTGCTCGATGGAAATCTGCTCGAATGGACAAAGGAGTTGGTGGATCAGGCACACTCCGCAGGTGTTAAGGTCTACGTGGATAACCTTGGCCCTTACGACAATCCTCCTGGTTTTCGTAAAGCAATTCAGATGGGTGTCGATGGAATCCAGACCGATCATCTCGATCAGCTGATAGACGTGTTAAAACAGATTCAGAATGGTGATAAACATGCCGGTGACTATCGTGGCAAAGCTTTTATGGAAGTACCACGATTTAAAACAACTCTTGATCCAGTTGCGGGCACGAAAATTCTAATTTCTCCTCGGCTCTTTACCGCAATACCTGCCAACGAGATAGTCGTATCATGGAATGCAGACACTCCGCCTGGAACGGGACTAAAGATCGAAGCCAGCGGCACGTGCGATGGTAAAGATTCATCATTCTACATAATGGGTTTGTGGTCAAAAGATAACACTCTTTATCCACGAACAAGTCTCATTGGTCAGAAAGACAGCGATGGTGAGGTGCAGACGGATACGCTTAGCCTTCATAAACCAGCATCGCATTTCCAGATAAGAATAACTTTAGAGCCTTCCACATCGGGAGCAATTCCTGAACTGAAATACGTGGGTATCTCTATGACGGATACTTCCATCAAACCGGATTCGCTTCCCCCCAACAAGGCGGCCTGGGGGAAAGAAGTTACTGTTCCCTCGAAAACCCAACTCGGTTATCCGGACGCCGCCGGCTGGTGCAGCCCTGCAAGCACTGCTATGACGCTGGCATTCTGGGCAGGCCGCCTTCATCGCCCGGAACTTGATATAACGGTTCCGGAGGTGGCACATTCTATCTACGATAAACAGTATGATGGCACAGGAAATTGGCCTTTTAACACTGCATTTGCTGGGTCAAAACCCGGAATGGTTGCGTATGTTACTCGTTTTTCAGATATCCGCGAACTCGAGGACTGGATTGTCGCGGGGTTCCCAATAGTAGTGTCCTGCTCCTACGATCTGCTATTAGGAAAGCATCGTGATGCTGACCCAGGCCATTTGCTCGTTTGTGTGGGATTTACAAAAGATGGCGATATGGTTCTGAACGATCCGGCACATCATCCGGAAAGAGGTGAAACTGCCCGAAGAGTATTCCCTCGGGCAAATTTTCTGAGTGGCTGGGAAAGATCGAGGAAACTGGTCTATCTAATCTATCCAGAAAACTCAATAATCCCAGATAACATTTACGGCCACTGGGATGCAGGTTAAGACGACTTCTATGTTCGAAAGTGAGCTAATCTGTTCAGATAATCTTAACGCCATCAGGAGAATCCACTTACTTCGTGGGGGATATACGGCATCTCAAGCGCTAGTATATCTTTGTCAGCAAGTTTTACCGAAAGCGATGCAGCGGCGTCTTCGAGATGTTTCATCTTGGTTGCGCCGATAATTGGAGAAGTGACTGTTGATTTATTTAACTGCCAGGCGAGAGCGATCTGCGCCATGGGTACACCGTAAGCGATGGCTATTTCTGAAACAGAATTCACCACAAGACGATCAGCGTCTTGGGTTTTGCTATAGAGCGTCTTCCCGAAAGCATCTGTGCCTGATCTTTCCGTACTTTGATGTTCCTCCCAGGGTCGTGCCAGTCTACCACGTGCTAATGGACTCCACGGTATTACCCCGATCCATTCTGATGTGCACAGCCCCATCATCTCTCGCTCTTCTTCGCGGTACAGCAGATTATAGTGATTCTGCATGGAGACAAATCTAGTCCATCCGTGCTTGTCTGCAATGTAGAGTGATTTCGTGAACTGCCAGGCATACATCGAGGAAGCACCGATATAAAGCGCTTTTCCCGCTTTCACCACATCGTGCAGAGCTTCCAATGTCTCCTCAATAGGTGTATCGTAGTCCCATCGATGGATCTGGTATATATCTACATAGTCTGTACCCAATCGACAAAGGCTAGCATCGATTTCGGACATAATCGATTTTCGCGACAGCCCCGCACCATTTACATCCGAACGCATTCTGCCATGCACTTTCGTTGCAATGACCACTTCATCGCGTTTTGCAAAGTCACGCAAAGCTCGCCCAAGTATCTCCTCGCTCGTGCCATCAGAGTAGACGTTGGCTGTATCGAAGAAGTTGATACCCAAATCGAGCGCTCGCTCAATAAAAGGGCGACTCTTCTCCTCATCCAATGACCATGAATGGCTGCCTCTATCCGGGACACCGTAGCTCATGCACCCCAAACATATTCGAGATACTTTTAAACCAGTTTTACCAAGATTGATATATTCCATACCCGTCTCCTAAAAGTACCAAACCACAACCAAATATGGCCTGAACATCTATTTTGAATGCTGAAACCATATTTTTTTCTCATTAAGAATACCCCAATACTCCATTTTTGTTAGAGCGAGCGATTTGAAACATAATAGTTCTGAGCATGGTTGAAGCAGGAAAATATATACCTTTTCATGAATTTCATTTTATGAAAATACCTGTTATAACCGCTTGTTTAATATCAATCCTGCATTGCCTATTGAATGCCAGTAGTCTAATTGCTCAGCAATCTCCCGCCATCACTCCGCGAATACGGCCTGCCTACGCTGTTCGACTCGGCGGTGTGTTTTCCATGGGGCTGAGCAAAGGAAGTACACCGTTTGAAGAATCAGCCAATCTAGCAGCTAAAGTTTCCGATGAGAATCGCGTATGGATTGGAGAAAACTGCGATCTCACTGCTTTCGATTATGTGTCGCTTCCTCCAAGATTTTATGCACCAATCGTGCGTGATCATCCATTATTCACACCTATGATTCGAGTAAGCGCCACAAAAATGTTCGAAAATAATAAACACAGCGAGAGCGTCGGTGGCTGGAAAGATGAACTGTTAAAGGCAGCTCTAAAACCAAATTCTAAAATAATATTACCCATTGATAATCAGGCGCACTGGATGGACTGCTCCTCCAAAGAATGGGCTTCTCACTGGCGCGAACAGGCATATCTCGAAATGCGCGAAACTGCTGCTCAAGGTGTGGTAGCCACGGATCTGCCTGTGAATCCTAAATTCCCACTATGGACAAGTAGAAACGACACATTTTCGATAAGACTTCAGTCTGCTTCCGATTTCCTGCAGAGGGTTCATGCTCCCGTGGACTATTTTTTAAATGTGGAGGCAACTGGTTTTAATACTCTTGCTGGCCATACCACACTCCCACCTGCCTATAGTACAGGACTATCCGAACTCTCAGGGAGATTATGGGACGAGTTAGCGCCACATATCGATGGTGCGTTAGTGAGCGGCTGGGTCTATCCATTGGGTGCAGCCAAGCCAACAATAGAAAAGTTTTGGGAGATTGAACTAGAAGCCGCTGACCGATATGCGCGGCAGGATAAAGTATTCATTGCACAAGCCGCCTATCACAACGATACAGAACTGGAGTATGTGGTAGCGAGCTATCTGTTGGTGGCACACCGACAGGGCAGATTTGTTTTGCAGCCGATGCCAGTTTTTCCTGGGAGGCGTTTGGATGCAGGGCTAAGTTTACAGGTCTTACAAAAAGAGTTGATTGATAAATCACGGTACTTCAACGTTAAACTTGGATATTCCGATCAAGAACGCCACCTTATTTCGGCAGAAGGCGGGATGGTCTGGCGCCGCGCCTATGATAGAGGAATAGTGTATGTAAATTCAAGTGACAGTATCACCGTGCGTATATTAATGGGTGGAGCAATGCAGCGCATCGATGGTTCTAGAGTGAAATTAGTGCAGCTCAAACCTCATACAGGATGTATCCTGCTCTATTCCACCAGAAAAATATAGAACATTGATTTAGCATGAGGTAATTGCAAAAGTCAGTGCAAATGCATATTTCAGCCATCACCCCCCGACCCCCTCCCAAAAACAGGAGAGGGGGTCGGGAGGGCGGGTCAAAAGTCTTTCTGAAATTTTCGATTGAAAAAAATCGCTCTACAATGCCCACACAAGCGACGAAGATTTTTTTGACGCTGATCTGCCATTGAAAAATAGCGAATTTTAGCCCATTTACAGTCCGAAAGAGACTTTTGACCCACCCTCTCGGGGGGTGAGAACCTGAACGAGTTTTTCAACTATCTTGAGACTTTTGCAATTACCTCGCGAGAGTTTCATATTAGATATTCTGAAGGAATATCTCCCTCTGAAATCGAAATTTTAATTTATGGAATATTACCTCGGCATAGATAGCGGCGGCTCGAAAACAGCCGCACTCATAACCAACTCAGATGGCCAGGAGCTAGGTATCGGGCTCGGTGGTCCTGGAAGCCTCGCAATCCAGGATGAGGCCGAACTGCGCCATTCGCTACTACAGTCTATCCGGGGTGCTTTGAAATTGGCAGGGATTCCTCTCGATATGAGGTACAAATCGGTCTGTGTTGGTATCGCTGGTTATTCCGCAGAGCAGAAGAGAGCTTCATATTTTCAGATGCTTCAGGAGACTCTGCTTTCCGAATGTTATCGTATAGAACCAGACTATCTCACGGCTTATTGGGGCGCTTCGGGAGGTTCTCCAGGAATCGTGGTAATTGCTGGTACTGGCGCTGTCTCATTCGGGCGAAATTCTAAAGGGGAGACACTCAGGGAAGATGGCTTGGGTTACCTTCTCGGAGATCGAGGCAGCGGGTTCAATCTTGGGCTTCGTGTTATCAGTGGTGTGCTTGAAGAGATGAAAGAGTGCCGGATATCTCCTCTCTCCAAAAAAATTCTCGAAGAGACAGAAACACACTCTCAAAATGAGATCATGCAGTGGCTATATGGTAATTTCAGCACGGCAAAAGTTGCCGCGATTGCGCCAATAGTTGGGGAATTCGCTGATGCGGGCGACCAAATTGCGCGCGCACATATTTCGGAAATGGCCAGAAGGCTCCGTCATGCCGTTCGTCAGATTAGACATCGGTTATGGATGCCGCGAGACATACCTGTCTACACACTTGGTGGACTCTGGAATATTGGCAGCTTCTTTCAAGAGGAGTTTCAAGATCCCCAGTGGCGGCCAGAGTTGGAATACGCTTTTGTCACGCAGCAGATCCCAGGGGGGCGTTTTAATATTACGGATGCGAAATGTGACGCTTTGCAAGGTGCGGCGCTTCTCGCAAGAGAGGAGTGCATATGTTTAAAATAGCAGTTTGGACAGTTTTACTGTTAAATACATCCCTGGTGATAGCAGCTTCAGATAAATCAATTCATGATTGGAGCAGCTGTAAAAATATCCACACGATTGTGGTTTTGCCCGTTGTAATTTGCACAGGAGCTCTTAGTCAGCCAGCGCATGAAGAATCTACAAGAGATTATCAGAAAAATCTACGATTATTACTCCAACGTTTCGACACTGCATTCGCTAATCGACTTCAGGAGAATCCACAGTTCAAACTGACGCTGATGAACAAGGTGATGAGCGCCAAACAAAAATCTGAATTTCGTAATGTCGTGGGCTATAAACAGCTATCAGGAAAGCAAAGCAGCGACTGGCCATCGCCTGATTTAAGCACAGCCATGAACCTGGCGAAACTTCTAAAGGCAGACGCTGTATTAATCAGCGCCTTGAGAGAACCAGCAAGTATTGGTGAAGGGCTACAGCTTAATCATCAAACCTGGAATATTAACCCATTTAATATTGGCCTCAGGCACATCAAGCCACATGTCGTGTCACCAAGAGTACAGGCGATACTCATTAGCCGTGCAGGAAATATAGTTTGGCGAGATGAAGAATTGGCAAACCACCCACGAACTAAACCATCGACTGCAAGAAACCTGCATGCCGACTGGCTGGATTCCACAGATGAAGTTGCTTCACTCCTGGCAGACAGCCTGGAACAGAAAGCTCCTCCAAAGCAGTAATCCTCCCGACTGCCTAGGCAATGCGGAAGGATTTCACAGGCGGTCTATAAGCCGGGTTTTGTATCTGTATGGCCATCTCTCTAGGGAGCCGGTTGCCCGTCTCCTCAAGCGGTCTTTCCCGGAGGGTCCGCGAGCCGCATCAACCCCTCCTTATTCGACCTTGCTCCCGATGGGGTTTACCTGGCAGATGTGTCTCCACACCTCCGGTGCGCTCTTACCGCACCATTTCACCGTTGCCTGCGAACAGGCTGTGTCATTTCTGTGGCACTTTCCGTCGGGTTGCCCCGCCCGGACGTTATCCGGCATCGTGCCCTATGGAGCCCGGACTTTCCTCTACGGAGTATTCAGTCTTGAGCAAGCTCAATTCACTACTATCGCAGCGACCACCCGACCGCCTGCATTATATTATACCTCTTCTAGGGGTATTGGTCAAATCACTCTGAATAAAAATAAGAACTCACTCATGCGCATTTATGTGATGATTATATTGACAGTCCGTGTATTTGCGTGATAGTATTGAAATGAAGTTATGAGCTCACAAATTCCAAATTGACAATAACTACTGTAGTGAAACGGACTATTCCACTAAATGAATTTATCTCTCTCAAACTTTAAATTCGCACATGTTTTTAACGTTGCCATCCTGATATTTATAGGAACGATCATGCCACAGTCGGCACACACTCAGAATGCCAACATTCCAACTCCACAAATACTGATAGAATCTTGGCAAAAGCTGATTGATGATCTAAAATCCTCGGTACGATCTTATCGGCTGGAAGGGAGTATAGAACCCGCCGCATATTCTGATGGCCGCCAGACAAATTCTCAGAATGGAATACAAGCAAGCGGAAGTATAAACTCTCCACCCACCTATATGAAAAACTGGACAGCAATCGATAGTGGATATAAATTTTTTTGGGAGTTTGAAACCGATAGAGGTTCTCACAAAATGGCTTGCAGTGGAGATGAGTACGATATCTACTCAAAATTCCCAAACGCAAGTGGAATTGGAATTCACAATAGACTTAAAGCAGAGAACATCAACAACTATTTTATACATGTCTATGCGTTTCGTGTGCCATTTCGTATTGAAGATATACTTCTTCATCCATCTCTTGTTTGCTCGACAGCTCAGAATAGTGAAAGACCTCTTGCCGACTTCTATCGATCACAGGGTCAGAATTTGAAAGTGGTGGGAGAGGAGCGGATAGATAACTGGAACAGTTATCATCTGCAGCTTATCCCGGGATTTAAAACCTCTCTGACAACTTTTGCCAGCGATGTATGGATCGCTAAAATCGAAGGTAGATTCATACCAATACAGTTCGATTTTAGTGATGGAAACAGTATCAGATACGTGCGCCTTACTTTCACGAAAGGGCAGAAGTTGGGCAGTGGATGGGTGCCTACCGAGTATAAAGTATATATCTACAATCACTTAAAACCGCCGGCAGGGTCGGCTGATTCTCCACATCCAGATGTGATACAAACATGCACATTGAATATGAGTGAGATAAATACCGATTTTCCTCAAGGCACATTTCGAATTACCTTTCCAGCCAATACAGAAATAGTGTTGTATGGTGATAATCTCGGTGTATCAAAGTCGCCTCAAATCTTTGGAAAATCGCTATTGGCGGGTTCGGCAGTGAAAATAGTATTCATTATTGTAATTGCGGCATCAATATTTATTTTCTATTTATCACGTGCAAAAGGCCAGAAGAACGCGTAGCTACCCCATCCTCCCTGCCTCCTTCAACCAAATACACGAGATACGGTTATTCAAGATCAAGCTCTGCAGATATGGCTCCTTGCGAAAGCGCCAACATTTTACGGGCTGGAACACACCACTTACATTCAGGGATATCACATAGAAGCCCTGCAGAATCGCCCTGAAGAAGTGATATTCCTAAAGAGACAAGCTGCCTCTGTGACATCAACTGGCTGGGAGCATCTCCCACCACACCGCGTTTCACCAGGCGCGACTGAATAGCAAGCGGCTCAATTTTCACAAATCCTTCACTGCATTCCGGGCTTCCTTTCATTACACTCCAGGTATCTGGAGTCGTTTTCAACGTCGCCGACCGATTGATATAGGGGACATCTGCCCAGAATTCTGCAAGGTGAAGCGAGGAGTTTGACTTATGGGATACGCCCAGCAATAGTATTTTGCCATCGATTTGATGAAGCCTTGCCAGAGGGCTATTTTCGCCCAAAGGGAAATGGAAAGGTGCGTTCCGGGTTAAAAATTCCGCATTCTTTCCCAGCGCAGCGAAGGAGACAATGGGATGTGAACTGCGAAACGCCCCTGGTTGTTTACGAACAAACTCCGGAAAATAACCGATCCACTCTGTATGGGTAGGCGAAGTATCGGGGTTGAAGAGCGGTATTGATTCCCTGGCAAGCACCAGAGCTTCCAGAGTTTTTGGCGGATTATGCCATCCGGCAGGATCGGAATGTGCAAATGTGAATGTAGGAACCAATAGCGTTCCTTCAGTCCCAAGTACTTCTCTGATTGCATTAAGCAAAGTCTCGGGTCCCGACTGCATTCTGCCAACTCTACGCAGAGAGGTATGTAATAACACAGAATCGCCTGCGCCTAGTCCAATTCTATCCAGATCGTCTGTGAGTTGATCCTCAGTCCACATCTAAAATCAGCTCCTTCCTTGTTTGCTTTAAACGTGCCTTATTGCCAGAATCGTATAATTTAGAGGTACCCAAGATCTTCTAATCTTCGAGCGAGTTCTTCCTCTTCCTCTTCAGAATAGGCCGTATCCTGAAGCGATTCCATGGCAGAACTGATGGGAGCCCGCCCCATTCCCTTGGGAGGAACTATGCCTATTTTATTTAGTACAGTGGGTGCAATATCATATAAAGAAAGTCCCACCCGAAGATGTGAGGCTGGGATATATGTTGGGGGATTCGCAGATTGTAAATGTATTTCAGAAACATCCGCCATAAGAAATATACCATGTTGTGCATGATTAGCATCATCGGGGCCGGTATCGTTTTCGTGCGTCCATATGCTTGCGTGCCCTATGCTGCCTACCGATCTCCAATGCAAATCGCCAAAATAGACAATAAGATCGGGAGCGACGCCATTAATCTCTGCATAAATCTGATTGGGCCGAAATATACGATTTCCAAGCAGCGTTCCGTTTTCATCCGTTTGCGCTTCGAGCTTACTCTGGATTTCTCTTTTGAGGCTTTCTATCTCAGTAACTTTAACGTTTCCTGTTGGTTCCCTTCCTTCTACGTTTAGAAACAGTCTTCCATAGTATCCACCATCTCCCCATGCCTTCGTATTCTTCCAATCGACAAGATCCGGGCTGAATTTGCTCACAGTATCGTATGGCTCTTTCAATACAAGATAGCCCTCTTGAATGAGCCACTGATTGAAACAGAGTCCACCATCCATCCTTTTAGCACCGTGATCGGAAACAATGAGCAGCGTTGTATCTTCTTCTAGCCTTGAAATAAACTCTCCGAGATGTGCATCCAACGCAATATAGTAGTCACGAATGGCGTGTTCCAGAATATGTCCAGCTTCGTATTTTACATGCTTAGGATCGAAATATTTCCAGAATGCGTGGTGAAGCCTATCTGGTCCCATTTCCACCATTATGAAAAAGTCCCATGGCTTATTTATCAGGAGATGGGTCGCCAGCTGAAATCTTTGAGCCGTCATCTCATAGATTTCTTTAAGCAGTTGATTTTTATTATCTGTACGAAAATTACGGGTATCCAGAATGTAATCCCCTACAACATCGCGAATTTCATGCTTCAATTCTGATGGGAATGTGTAGTCACTGGAAATATCCGGCGCGAGAAAATCAGAGATGAGGAGTCCGTTTATGGGACGGGGCGGATAAGTAAGCGGTACGCCCAGCGCGATTGTCTTCTTCCCAGCTTCAGCTAGAACATCCCAAATCGCGGGCATTTTTACCATACGGCTGCTGGCAAAACCGAGTCCATCGTAGGAATTATCTTTGCGATTCCGGAAGCCATAGATACCCAGCGTTCCAGGATCTTGGCCAGTCATCATGCACATCCATGCAGGCACCGTAATCGGAGGTATTGAGCTTTCTAAAGAACCGTAGATGCCTGCAAGCATGACTCTTCTAAAATTGGGGAGCAGATCACTCCAGAGATCAAAGACAAATTCGGGTGGCACACAATCCAGACCCACAATAACCACTCTACTGGACATAAGCTTTCCTAACTATGTGAAATTTCTATAAAATTGATTTAGGTATTGCCTTGGAGCTGCGCAATGAGATCGGTTAATATGAGATTAGCCAATGGATCATGGGTGATATTTGATAATAGATAGAATGTAGTCAGCACTACTCGGCCCTTCCCGATATTCAGCCTCGCCGCAATTCCTGCGGGGTTATGAAGCCAGCCAGCGTATAGACCCGAGAGAACATTTCCATAATTAGCGCCTGTGAAAACTAGTTGTGGCACCACCGCCTCATATTCAAAGTCAAAGCGTTCACGATCTGGAAGAGATGGAAATGCTTCGTTCGAAAACCATGTTTTGGTGGCACACCATTCTCCCCACCATCCATTTTCAGTTCGATTATGTAACTGAATACCCAATATGGAATCGGTGGGAATAGATTCCAAATTGTCGACAATAAGCAGTAAACTCCCACCAGAATTCACAAATAGCTCTGTATCAGAATTCCACTGTTTACTTAGCATAGGAATGGATGTTGGGGAGCTGTTTGTCCCAACCGCAAGAACCGGAGGAAGCTGAACAGATCGAAAACTGTTTGGTACAATCACAATATTTTGAGTAGTATATGCGATATGTGAATCATCACTTCCCAGAAGCTCGATACTGATCTCGTATTTTACCGGATTTTCAGCTTCAGGCAGATCGACTTGAATGGAGGGAAGTTCAAAGTTACCTGGTTCTCCAGCAAGGTTGATGCCTGCTGAACCGAGTAAAAGAGCGCCTGCAAGATCGGGAAAACCCTTGATACTCCATTTCAAATGAGCATTTTGAAGTGACCTGCCGGAGAAACAGGAGTAAGTAAGTCTCAGTATCGCCGATTCGCCTCCCCAAAAAGATGCACGATCTTTGAGTCGCGGAATTAGAATATCTTGAGCCTGTAAGAATTTGGATCTGTCATGGAAAATCTTTCTATTTCTTCCCATATCCAAAAGTCCATTGCACTCCCAGTTCAAATCAGTAAACTCTGTAATGACATATCCTGCAATGGAAGGATGGAGCCGCATCTCCTCTATCTCCCACTTCAAAGAGAGCCATTCCTGCTCTTGAGAGGCGTCTGCGAGGGAGTTGTAATCTTTGTACGCTCTATTTAATTGCTGTTCAGCGAATCTGTCTAATACACCTCTAGGGCGTGTAGGAACTTCTCCAGTATCGAACCAGTACGGTTCACCACCTTCGAATTCGAGAATTTTATCATAATGCGGCAGACCCCAGTTGCCAAATTCGGAAAGTATTAATGGCTCCGTTCCGACGTATTCAGCATCTCCGTACGTAGAATAAGTTGCATAGCGCTTAGATGTAAAATGATGAATCCATTCCGCGTACTCTCCAGCCTGATCTGGAATGTTAAAATAGACATGGTAATCGTCGAGGTCAGAAGCAACATGAAAATTAGGATGACAAGGAGAGTTATCTATAATGAGCCAGCTTGGAGCCATTTTTTTTGCACGATGATATGCCTGTTTCAGCCACAGTCGCTGCTCAGACTCTAGCATATCAATGCCCCACGCTTCATTGATGATCGATGCCGCGATGATACAGGGATGGTGAGAATCTCTGCGCCACATCGCTTTGAAAGTAGCGTCCAAGCGTTCTCGAAACTTGTCCGTCAGCTTATCACCGTTTGGAATCTCGTACCAAACAAGAAGACCAAGTTCATCGCACAGATCGAGGTACTCCGGCTCTGGTACTTTGATATGGCATCGCATCAGGTTCAATCCAAGCTCTTTCGCTTTTAGGAACTGATCCCGCAGGTATTCGGAGGAAGGGGTAGTATAAATTGTCTTGGGATAGAAATCTTGATCTAAAACTCCTCTTAGAAAAATAGGCTGCCCATTAATGCAAACGCGCCCATCACGCGTATCTACCTCACGCATTCCAAAATGCGTGGTAGTGCAATCGATCAGTAAGGAGTTAAGTTCAATCCGTACTTCAGCTCTATAAAGTGAAGGTGATTCTGGGGACCACAGCAGCGCATTCGGAATAGGAATGTGTATTATTTGCCTATCAATATTTTCAGAAGGAAGAGCAATTTCCAAAGAGCCTGATGACGAGATTGTATCTGCATACATAATATCAACTATGAGTTTTATTATTGAATCTTCGTTTTTAGGCAAAGAATTTAGCCCGCTGAGCTGCACATGGAAATCAGCTGCAGAAAGATGTATGTCTGTCCGTACCTCTACGTGTTCAATATTGAGAGGAGGTTTAATTTCTAAAGTGACGCTTTGCCATATTCCGCCAACACTGCTGTACCAACTCTGCTTGCCATGAGGTATCTCGGCGAAGAGCAACTCCTCACCATTTGGTAAAATCGCGTTAGCTTTCGCGGTAGAGTCTGTAACCTTAACAATGAGTGTGTGTTCATTCAGGGGGTTTTCTATCAAAATCTTGTGTATATCGAATTCGAAGGGCGTGTATCCACCTTCATGAGCGCCGAGGAAACTACCGTTTAGCCAAACTTCACAGTAATAGTCCACCGCACCAAATTGGAGTGAGATGATATTACCTTCGATTCTGTTATCAAAATGAAATGTTCTTGTATATACTGCCGTTCCAGGACGATTAATTAATCCTGGGAATGTACTTTCCCAGGGAGCAGGAACAGAAATCAATGTTTCTGGCTCGTCATCAAAACAAAATTTCCAAATACCATCTAGAGAGATAGTATGCCTGAGGAGTGAAATATCTGAATCAGTGAATCGATTGTTTGTCATAGTTGCCTTCATGGAGCTATACTTGTTTTTTTTGACTTCTTCCTTTCAATGAGGAAGGAATCGTAGTATTTACGTAGAATGTATCTGCAAATCAGTGTTTGGAAGAAGTAATAATTAGAGGGGATGTAGAGAATTTCCTTAATGATTTAAATATATTGAGTAAAAGCTGTATCTGCCTTTGACTCAAGCACAGTCAACTGAATTCGGATCACTTGATCCCTGCTATCGGGGAACCCAAATAAACGAACAGGTACCAAAACAGAAAACACGGCTTCTGGTGATTGATGACGAACCATTGATGACCGATCTCTTCTCCCAATTCATGACAAAACTTGGATTTGATGTAGTTATCGCTACTGGTGGTCAAGAGGGTCTGGATTATTTGGCGAATGCGTCAGATATACCTGATATCGTCATCACAGACTTAACCATGCCCGAAATGAACGGGGTTGAATTTGCCAGAATTCTTGCTGCTGTTAGACCAGAGCTACCTGTAATCATCGACACTGGATTTGCTGCATCCGGTGAACTAACGAATTTGCCTTCAAATATCACTGCTATTGTGCAAAAACCTTTTCAATACACTGTCCTGGCTGCAAAGATCGATAAGATATTAGCATCCAACAAATAGATAATACTACTAACCTCTACCTGGCTAGTGCTGTAGATATTGTCGGATTGAATATGGTATGCATAATTGGAATGTTACTAAAGAGCAGCAGCCCCATAATCAAAGTACACACAACGACGGCAGCCATGAGGGTAGGTTCTTTGTAAAGCCCCTCCGGCCTTTGCACTGCGCTGTCGGCTTTAAAAGCTAACGCCAGATAGATGGCCATCACTAATGCAATAAATGGGAATGAGAGAATTAGTTCGAGTTTATATCTCATTATGAAAGCGCCAAGAAAGAGCATCGCTGCCGAGCCGTAAAACATGATCGAGACAAGCAGTCTTTCCAGAGTATAGAAGGCAAACGATTTGCGATAGGCGGCAGCACGTGCTGGATCGCCAATATCTCGGAACTCTGCATAGCGTTTCATGGCCATAAAATAACACCCAATCATCCAGTAAGCTATCAGCAGCGATGCCGGAACCATCAGTGTTGTGCCTGTGATATACCATCCAGCCAACATTCTCAGTGGGTTGTTTACAGACTCTGATAGCACATCCACATATGGCAGATCCTTGCTTCTTACTGGCGGAATATTATAGATACATCCCATTACCCAAAGTACAAAAACAGCAATAGCAAAGGGCATATTTACCATCAGCCCTAGCCCCACCCCAATGAGCATCAGCACAATCCACTGGACATATCCTAAAGGAATGTTGACTTTGCCTGCAGGGGTCGGCCTGTTACATTTTACAGGGTGAAGTCGATCGAAAGGTGCATCCAGCATCTCGTTAATAGTGTAGTTGCTGGATGCCACCAGGCAAATTGAGATCATTCCGAGTATAAAATGAGGAACAATTCCGGTGAGTGTATGCTTCGAATCTATCGCCATTGCGGCAGCCACACCCGGAAAAACAAAAACATTCTTGAACCAGTGATCTATGCGCGCAATCTGTATATGCCCTGAAAGCGTAGGTCGAGCTACTGGCTGAGTCGAGGACAATTCATTGTTTGTTGATGTTGTTTTCATATATTATTAATACCCAACCGAATACTTTTCAAAGACAAAATTTTTTTATACGATCTCCCACCCGGATTAATCGGTTATGGGGAGGAAAATAGAAGATGCTGAAGCGCTTTAAAATCATGCAAAACTCTTGTTTTTGGTGGAATTGACTTCAGTATTTTTTGTGTTACCAGTACACAGTTTAACCCCGCCTTAAAAGCCGCAGCAGAATCTACATCCGCTCTATCACCAATGTAAAGCGATTCATCTGCAGATACTCCCATGCATTCAAGAGCTAATAATAACCCCTTAGGATCGGGTTTAAACACGCCAACTTCGCGATCCTGCGCAGAGATTATCGTATTAAAATATCCTGCTAGCCCCATCGCCTTCAACTTGTCCAGAGCGGGATAGTCCGAACAGACAGCAAGATGGATATTTCGATTTTTTGCTTCATTCAAGAACTCTCTAATACCAAGTTGCAAGAACTGTGCCAGAATTGGTAACGGCGCAGATTCCATCCATTTTTCCACTATTCTTCTCACATCATCTTCAGCATATCCCAGCTTAAGCGCTGCATGCTGAAGCTGCGCTCTCGCTAAATCTTCGGTCTGTATATTTTGTTCACGAATATGTTCTTGAGACTGCCTGAAAGCAGATATAATTTTTAGTGTCTTCACCCCTTCAATTGGATTGGAAATCGTGGCTAACAGAAGTTTTTTAAGCATCGCTCGCTGCACTGGCTTTTGCCGATACAGAGTTCCATCCACATCAAAAACAAGTGCACGAAGATTTGTAGGTATCTTAAATGCCATGTTATCACTACTTATATTTGTTGCCAATATAAATTCCATGGAGGTAACTGCAAAAGTCGGACGAGTATAGTTTTTGCCAAACCCCCTGACCACCTTCCCTGATTCCCTCGTACCTCGGAGGGTAGGGGGAAACTTCATCATTAATTCTCCCCCTACCCTAACGCAAACAGCTTTATCGTTTGCATGGTCAGGGAAGGGGGCCGGGGGGTTAGGCGTTGAGTTGATACCATTCACTAAGCCATGCTTTTATTTATAGGTTTAAATCTCGAATCGATTCCAAATGCGGCTAAAACCATCAACGCAGGCAGGATTGGAACTGAGTATCTACCCAGGGCGAGCAGTGCCGCCAGAAGTATGTTTAAATAGAGTATTGGCGCAAGCAGGAGCCAATACTCCTTGCTTTCAGTTTTTGCACGCTGAATACCCATAAGTGCAAAAACCCATAACCCCAATGCTACCAGGCCAGCAAACAAAGAGTTAATCTTACTTGTCATCTCGTACCAAAAAGTAAAGAGCCCGGTGATAAACTTGCGAATAAATTCTACAGGGTTCGAGAAGAGCCTTCGCTTGGCCTCTTGATTCAATATTTTGTCTGTCTCCAGATCGTTCTTTTCCCAATATGTTCCCTGATCCATACAGAGTTTGCGGAAATATGCATTTGATTCATTCTCTGCATAGGTATACGGGGGCAGTTTTAACGTGGCATATTCTGGCTTTGAGAATACGTACCCTCGCAGAAATGCATCACTGAATCCCGAACTGATTAAAACGAGATGCCCTCCAGTGACACGATAGTTGCGAAAAGACCAAGGCAGTATGGTCAATCCCATACTCACAAGTATAACCAGAGCGGGAGTCATATTTGAACCTGCTTGTGATTGGTCATTGATTTTGTTACTACGTGAACGAATTAACCAGTAAATTAAAAATATAATTGGGTAGAGAACTATTACTGCTTTTGTAAGTGCTGCCAGCCCTGTTACTACTCCCAATTTCACGGCATTCGACATTGATGCTAGACGATAGAATCGTACCGTCATCAGGAGCATGAGGCTCACTAAAAACGTAAAAAGGATCTCGAGATGGAAATCAGGTACGTATCGAAGTAAGACTGGATTGAGAGCACACAGTAGTCCTGCGTACCAGCCTGTACGACGATTAAATAGGGAGCATCCAAGATG
This sequence comes from Chthonomonadaceae bacterium, assembly GCA_025352825.1. GTDB lineage: Bacteria > Armatimonadota > Chthonomonadetes > Chthonomonadales > Chthonomonadaceae > JANXSG01. The sequence goes on from JANXSG010000135.1 coordinate 59,036, forward strand.
ATATGTGATTAAGCAGGTGCCGGCAAATAGCAGAGATTGTGCGAACTGCAGGAATATGGCGTGGTCACCGAATACCCTGTATATAAGAGATATAAAAAAAGGATAGAATGGTGCGCGACGTTTGATCAGCAGTCCATACTTATCAAATCCTTCACCATGAGCCAGGCTTTTGCCCATAGCTGCGAAGTAGTATGGATCAGGACGGTGATCCACAAATGGCTGAGCCCGAAAACCGAGTAATACTGTGAGGAGAGCAGTGGCTAACCCGATCATGAACAAACATATACCGGTATTATCTCTTTTTATTGAAGTTCTGTTCGAACTGTCCGTCACAGGCTGCCTCACGTTTTGATTCCATTAAACATCGAAAATGTCTATATTTGATTTTCGGAACAATTGCGCTTAAAAAACATCAATTCATTTGCATGTCGTTAGTTCCACTCTGAAATAGACCTACAGTAACGGTCGGCTGGTATGCCATAATGAAGCCTGCTCATAAGTGTGAGAAACTCGAAACACTGTCTCCTCATCAAATGGCTTTCCAACTACCTGCATTCCAACAGGAAGCCCATCCACAAATCCACATGGCAGAGAAAGCGCTGGCAGCCCTGCCATGTTAACAGGCAGCGTGCAGACATCGGCGAGTTTCATTGCAAGCGGGTCCGACTTTTCCCCGATTTTGAAAGCGGTCGTTGGTGAAGTTGGCGTCAGTAGTATGTCGAATTTTTCGAAGGCCCTATCGAAGTCTCTGCGTATCAGTGTACGAATCTGTTGAGCACGCTTATAGTAGGCATCGTAGTATCCAGCAGAGAGTGCATACGTACCAATCATGATTCGCTGTTTGACTTCGTCGCCAAATCCTTCATTACGTGTCTTTTCTGTTAGGCTAATATGCCCGGCAAGCTCTTTTGTTCTTAAGCCGTACCGTACCCCATCGAATCTCGCCAGGTTGCTGCTTGCTTCAGCAGGTGCAATGATGTAGTATGCAGCAAGGGCATACTCTGAAAATGGAAGCGAACACTCTTCGGCTTCCGCGCCAAGTTCACATAGCTTCTCGATGGCAGCTCGAACCAGCATATCAACGTCTCCACTGACACCTTGTGCAAAAAATTCACGCGGTACACCTATCTTCAAACCTTTGACATCGCTCTCGCACGCCTTTGTGTAGTCTGGAACTGGAACCGATGTAGATGTGGAATCCATCCCATCATGGCCAGAAATTAGATTCAAGAGAGCGGCACAGTCCCTCACAGTGCGCCCAAATGGCCCGATCTGGTCTAACGAGGATGCATATGCTATCAACCCATACCGGCTCACCCGGCCATAAGTAGGTTTCATGCCAACTACTCCACATAAGGAAGCAGGCTGGCGAATAGAACCCCCTGTATCAGACCCAAGCGAAAGAAGGGATTCACCGGCGGCGACTGCAGCGGCGGAGCCTCCAGATGAACCACCTGGAACTCTTTCCAAATCCCAGGGATTACTAGTGGTATGATAACCGGAGTTTTCGGTGGAAGAGCCCATCGCAAACTCGTCACAATTCGTCTTCCCTATTAATACAAGACCCGCTTGCTTCAGCTTATTGACTACCGTGGCATCGTAAGGAGGAATGAAATTATACAGGATCTTCGAGCCAGCAGTTGTACGGATTCCTTGCGTGCAGATATTATCTTTCAAAGCGATCGGTATACCCGCAAGCGGTGAGAGGTCTTCTCCGCGCATTCTATGTTCATCGACAACTTTTGCCTGGCTTAACGCAAGCTCTTTATCCCATATGAGAAAGGCTTGCACTCGATTTTCCACATCTTCGATACGGTTTATTACATTTCCCGTAAGCTCCACAGAGGAGATTTTTTTTGCCTGAAGCAGCTGCGCTGCTTCTACTGCGGATAGTTGAAATAACTCGGACATTCTAAACCCTTCAAACTCATTTAGCTATGATATAAAATAATATCCTCAAAATAACTCAGACATCACCGACGATTCGAGGCACAATAAAACATCCATCTCTCGATTCTGGAGCATTTGCTAGAGTAGATTCACGAGATAAGGACTGAACAAGCAAATCGTCTCTTAGGATATTTACCATGGGAATAGAATGTGACGTAGGCTCAACATCCGATACGTCTATCTCCTGCAGAGCTTCAAATTTGTCCAGCAGGCCATTGAGATTCACTGCCTGTTGATCAATCTCATCATCAGTCAGTTCCAGCCTGGCGAGTAGAGCAACCTTGCGAACTTCTTCACGGTTAAGAAGCATATCGATATCGTTCCTTTAAGCTCAAAACAATTATAAACATCAACTGCGGAATCACCCTTGGAAATAACATGGAGTCCAGCACCAGGAGCTCAATCCTACCAACTTGCCTGCCAATTTACGTAAAACTGTGTACGGGATACTCCCAGAAAGGAAGGCGATTTAGAGCTGAGATATTTTCTCACCAAATTGAACTGTATTTTCGAATTCCCTCGAATGAAGTAGTTAGCCCCAAGTGTGAGATCGTTTTCGATATCGCTGGGCAAAACTGTATTGGGATCCCAGGCATCCCAACGAAAAGCGCCTTGCCACAAGTGGCTGAATTTGTAGGCGTAAGTAAGATTCCCACCTCGCCCTCTTGCATTTGGAAATCCATCATCTGCAACCCCCATCTCAGCGAAGAGCTGATGATTTCCATTTAAATATGCCAGTTCCGCTCCTAATCGATTTCTACGAGGCAGCACAGCTCCCATCTCCTCTTCCGCCCCATAAAGCCCCACCCTCAGTTTTTGCCCTGAAGACAGTTTAGGACTGAATCCCGCCCTGCCAACCAGGGATTTATTATCGGAGACGTCAATATCATTTTGCCGTATACCGCCATCAAAAACTCCGACAGTGAAGTCTGCATTTCTGAACCTTCCGTTCACTTGAGCTCCCAAACTTCTAGTATCTGCTATTCTTCCGTTAGCATTTGGGAGTGTATTAAAAAGAGCGCGTTCAACAAATATAAGGTCATCATTTCCACGTAAAGAATCCTGGCTCATTGGTATCTTGTACTGCCCGATATCCACTGTAAATTTTGGTGAAAGGGTATATGTCACAAAGGCATCTTGCAGGGCTCTTGAAGCCTGGTTAGTCGAAACGCTTCCCAAAGCAGAACCAGACTTTGTTGTGTTCAGTATCAGAAGTTTAGCGAAATCAACCTTGGTGAACCATTTAAATCGAGGTGTGAGCACTCCTGAAAATATTAATTCCATGCGCCTTGTACGAAATGTGTTTGGATTATGATCATCGCTTACAAACCAGGTCTGCATTAAGCCGCCGATCTTTATGGTGCCATCAGCAGGCATGACCGGCTTTAAATCTTTAGATTTTGTTAGTTTTGCTGATTTATCTTTCTCTTCCAATATCTGCAGCCGTTTTTGAAGATCGATAATAATTTTGCTCAGTTTAGCTATCTCACGTCTATTCGCATCGTCAGCTGACGGTTCTTGAGCATTAGCGGTACAAGGCACAAATAGTGTTGAGGCTATAATCAGAACTCCTAAAGTGATTGCGAATAACTCTCTACCTCTCTGCATATATTCTCCACTTAAGATTTTTTCATAGAATCTTATGATTAGCTGAAACCCGAGAATTGATTTTACTCTATTTTCAGCGTGATCAAGATATTCTGTCGGTAAAAACTTTAAGTTCTCTCGCTATGGTATAATTACCTTCATGACACAATCTGAGGAAATCTTATCTATATCGAAAGATATGCTGCCCTCAGCGCGATCTCAGCGTGAAAGCCTGGGGATACTAAATATGCTGAGTAACTTGCTAATTTTTCTTGGTGAGACAGCGTTGCTCTCATTTCAATGCCTTAAATCACTCGTGACTGGCCGTGTCGCCATGCGGGATGTTTTGACTCAGATGGCTTCTGTGGGTGCGGATTCGATATGGATTGTTTTGGCAAATAACTTTTTCACAGGCGCGGTTTTCTCTATCTATACAGCCACACTAGCCGTTGAGATCGGTTTTCCAGATTTTGTGGGAGGAACGGTAGGATATGCGTTTCTGAATGAGCTAGGGCCGATGCTTGCTGGTGTCTCTCTGGCATCACGCGCAGGTGCAGCCATTGCCGCCGAAATAGGAACTATGGTGGTAACAGAGCAAGTAGATGCACTTCGCGCGATGGCTATTTCCCCTATTCGTTATCTTGTGGCTCCCCGCGTCATTGCGTCTATGTGTATGCTGCCCCTTCTCACGGTTCTAGCTGATGTTTTTGGGATGATCGGCGCCATGTTAGCAGCAAGATCATATGGTGTAGGTTCCATCGTATTCTGGGAATCCGTTCATAAATTTACTCAGCCAGTAGATCTCTGGCGAGGGCTCATTAAATCGGTGGTTTTCGGACTTCTTATCGGGACGGTCTCCTGCCAGCAAGGATTGAGAACCGAAGGTGGCGCAACAGGAGTTGGGAAAGCAACGACGAGTTCTGTAGTCTGCTGCGTTGTGCTAATATTTTTGTCAGATTTCTTTTTGGCTCAAATCTTAACCCAGTTTTTCCAACGGCATCTATAGTCAAGGGGTTTTCATGAGCAGCATAAAAGTTCAGAGCCTCTGTTATGCAACGGAAAAGCGACGCATACTCCAGGATATCAACCTGGATGTTCAGACAGGAGAGATTCTCTCTATAATGGGGCCATCAGGGAGTGGTAAAACTACCCTCTTAAAAGTTATGACGGGTCTACTAAAACCCACTTCAGGAACTATCCTGATCGATGACATCAATATTACCGATATGAAAGAGAGTGCACTCGACCGAGTACGACTTCGAATGGGATTGGTCTTTCAATATGCGGCGCTGTTTGATTCGTTAACTGTATACGATAATATAATTTTTGGGGTGATACGCCACAATCGTACGATCTCACGAAAAGAACTTGACACAATTGTAACAGAAAGACTCGAGCAAGTGGGATTGCCAGGTATTGCACGTCAGATGCCTGCTGAACTATCTGGAGGCATGCAGAAGCGAGTTGGGCTTGCTCGTGCCCTGGCTATGAAACCATCTCTAGTTTTCTATGATGAACCGACGAGTGGCCTTGATCCTGTAACCGCTCTTGCAATTGATGAATTAATAACGAACACAAGAAATTCCCTGGGGGTAACCTCGATCATAGTTTCCCATCAACTCCAGTCCATATTCAGAATATCGGATAGAGTGGCAATGCTATCCGAAGGTCAAATCGTCATGGTTGGCACACCAAAAGAAGTTCTGGCGTCTGATAATCTGATAGTTCAAGCATTCCTGAAACCTGAAAGATCCATTCTTCGCGGAAGTGCGTAGATTTTTTTTAAGTGAGAGGAGATCATCCAGAATGGATTCTAGATCTGCAGCGAAAGTTGGGATGCTGGTCATCTTCGCCCTTCTTGTCTTAGTAGGGATGTATTTTTATCTTGCCCATATCAGTCCTAATACCTACATCATTCGCGTATCCTTCGATGATACGCGAGGTGTCCTTCGGCAGAGTATCGTAAGAATGCGGGGAGTGCAGCTTGGGGAAGTCAAAAAAGTCGAACTTGTAAATTTGAAACCGGTAGTGACTCTTGTCATTCAAAACGATCAAAAAATACCGCTTGATTCAAAATTTTCAGTCGTTTCTGGCCTTTTAATCGCAAATCCTCAGATTGAAATAGTTCCCGGTAAGTCAGATAAGTTTCTGAAAGAGGATTCGATCGTCAAAGGGGAAGAACCTCTTGGTACTCTGGCTTCGCTCAGCCCGGAAGTTGCATTGACTGTAAACAAACTCAATTCTACATTTGACAATCTCAATACCAAATTCGGAGCAGCATACAAAAAAATTGATGTACTGCTTGATAATAGCAACAAGCTTATAAACAACGTCAACACCACTGTAATTTCGATGCACTCACTAGTCGGCAGCCCCGAACTTAAAAAATCACTTCTCGAAACAGTGAGTAACTTTAAGATAGTATCACAGGATGCCCGCATCACTTCTCATCAGCTCAGTGCGGATCTTCACGAAATGGTGAAAAGTGGTAAAGGTTCGTTTACCGACCTCACTTCCAAACTTGGCGACATCCTCACTCGAATAGATGGCACTATTGATGATGCCAATACCATTGTTAAAAAGCTTACAGAACAAGTGACCGACCCGAGACTACAGCAGTCACTACAAGAAACCGCTGAGCTAGCGCGTACTACACTTGCCCGATTTAATCAGATTGCATCCGATATTCATTCCCTCACTGGTGATCCACAGCTCCAGTCCGATCTAAAACAATCGGTGCAGAATCTTAAAAATGCCACCTCCAAAGGAGAGCAGGCGGTGAGTCGTGTAAATGACCTGCTAGGCGGCGGCACGCCTGGAACCGGCGCAGGAGATATCGTCAAGAAGCATCTAAAAATTCCAAAAATTGATCTGATCGCTAATGTATCCGAGCAGATTGATCCAACAAAAATGCGTGTTGATATCGATGCGCAGATTCACGCGGGAAAAACTAGTTATCTGGATCTGGGACTTTATGATCTGGGTCAAAATACCAGATTAAATCTGCAGGTGGGAAATCATCTATCTGATACACTTACTGCTAGATACGGACTGCATGCTTCGAAAATTGGGGCTGGTATGGACTGGAATCTGAAGAGTAAATTCGGAATACAGGCAGATTTTTATGATACAAATCATCCCAGACTTGACGCGAAGGGTATTTTTAGGGTAAATAATGACGCTTCCATCTGGATTGGGGCAGAGGGTATATTCCGTCGTCCTGTTCCAGTTCTGGGAATTCAATTTAGAAAATAACGCATCCGAGGCGTGTCCATAGAAAAGGGTCTGCACCACAGTTGGCCGGAGACACCCGTAGATTGCCAGGAGACTTAAAGTAAATGAAAGTAATTCTTACACGCGATGTGCCAAAAGTTGGCACAGACGGAGAAATTGTGGCTGTAGCTGATGGTTACGCCCGCAACTATCTCTTTCCTCGCCAGCTCGCAGTGGTGGCCAAGGGTGGCGCGATGAAGCAGCACGAGGCTAGAATAGCTCGTGAAATTGCGCGGACTGCACAGCTGCTGGCGACAGCACAACAGAATGGCGAGATACTCAAGGATCAGCACTTTCTACTGATTGCAAAAGCCAGCCCAAAGTCTACACGACTATTTGGATCAATCACAGAAGCAGACGTCGCAGAGAACATTCTCAAAACACTTGGCTTAGAGATTGATAAACGTAAAATCAGCCTGATCGATCCTATCAAGGTCACCGGCCAGTACAGCCTCACTGCTAAGCTTCACCCAGAAGTGACGGTTTCCTTCACGATTGAAGTGGCTACACAGGAGCAGCTTGATCATCGAGAACATGAAAAGGTTCTGGCGATTGAAAAGGCAGCCAAGGCAGAAGCCGCAGCCATTGCCGCCGCTGAAGCAGCCGCGCATAGAGCAGAACAGGCCGCTATTCGTGCCGCAGAAAGACCGCGCATGGAGGCACGCCCACGCCGAGAAGACTACGGAGAGATTCCTGACGCGGAAGGCTAGGCGTAGATATTGTAACTCCTATTGCACCCCCGATTGCGTGTCTGCGGGGGTGCCGTTCTTCTGAATATTTTAAGATACCTTCGTCTACACTCCAAGTTTTCTGCGCCTGGTTCGATGGTTTATACTTCATCAATTCTCCCTGCTAGCAGGAGATAATGTTCAAATTGTAATGGATTTCCTCCCAATATGGATCATATACCGCCTCACCACATGGAAGCCGAACAGGCTGTATTAGGATCGATGCTGATAGAACAGGCCGCTGTCGAGAAGGCGGCTGAAATTCTCAAGCCCGACGATTTCTATCGCGAAGCACATCGACACATTTTTGAAGCGATC
>JANXSG010000140.1 GCA_025352825.1 Chthonomonadaceae bacterium
GCCCATCTCCGTACGCGGTCAAACACCTTCGGTGCTGTTTTCAGAGTGCGCAATGCGCTGGCACGTGCGATCCACAATTTCTTCCAGGCGCGTGGATTCCTTTATGTGCACACTCCCATCATCACCGCCTCAGATTGCGAAGGCGCAGGAGCGATGTTTGGGGTCACCACTCTCGACCTCCAAAATGTACCACGCCATAAGGAGGGAGACAAGAAGGGAAAACCCGATCATACTGAAGATTTTTTTGGGAAGCCGGCGTTTCTCACCGTGAGCGGTCAGCTTGAAGCGGAGATATTCGCTTTGTCGTTCTCGAATGTGTACACTTTTGGCCCGACATTTAGGGCAGAGAATTCGAATACACCTCGGCATCTTGCAGAGTTTTGGATGATAGAGCCGGAAATGGCTTTCTGTGATTTGGATGACGACCGATTACTAGCGGAGAGTTTCCTTAAGTCCGTGATCAAAGAAGTGATGGAGGCCTGCCCGGACGATCTAGAATTCTTCAATAAGCGGATCGATAACACGGTACTGGAAACTCTAGAGAATGTGGTGAACAGTAATTTTGAGCACATCACCTATACGGAAGCAATAACCGTACTGGAGAAGAGTGGGCAGGCATGGGAGTTTCCGGTATCTTGGGGGATCGATCTTCAGAGCGAGCATGAGCGGTATCTCACAGAGCAGGTATTCAAAAAGCCAGTTGTGGTGACGGACTACCCAAAAGAGATTAAGGCCTTCTATATGCGCGCGAATGATGATGGCAAAACAGTCCGTGCCATGGATGTTCTGGCGCCACGCATTGGCGAAATCATTGGTGGAAGCCAGCGTGAGGAGCGATACGATGTGCTGCTGGATAAAATCCGTACACAGGGGCTGCCGGAAGAGGCATACTGGTGGTACCTGGAGCTGCGCAAGTATGGAACGGCTCCACACGCAGGATTCGGACTGGGTTTTGAGAGGCTTATGCTCTATCTTACCGGCATGAAAAACATCCGCGATGTTATTCCATTCCCGCGTTCACCTGGATCGGCAGATTTTTAACCTAACTCTTTGACTGGATTCAATAAAGCTTGAATGCGCTATGAAGGGTAATCAAACAAATTGCTTAACTTACCTGATACTTATCATCAAGGACTCCTGGGTGTTTCACAACTACCGTGACCGCATCCGTAAGGGCTCTGAAGTCGGTTGCCTCTCCGGGTTCGATGGTGATGATATCGTCGGGGTAATACTTCACTCCGTTCATCTCCACTTCACCTGTGATGATGACGGTTATCTCGGTCGCAATCTTGTGAAAGTGAGCGAGTTCATAATCACCGGCTATGTATCTTTTCACTCCAATCTCGGCATCATCTGTTCTCAAAAGGGATGGTTCAAAGTCGCCCACGAACCATCCGCGTTTCATATCTGAAAGTGTATTCAGCCTCATAACCATACTTCTCTTAACCAAAAAATAGCCAGAAAGTTAGATATTTAGATCTATTCAAAATGAGATCGAAGCATGAAAAGTTTATTTTAGACAGGATTAACGGGATTTACAGGATTTAAAACAGATCTTCCGAGAATAGGGATCTTGAACAATTTCGGAATCTTAATCCTGTAAATCCCGTTAATCCTGTCTAAAAAAACAAATACTGCTTCAACAGGGATTTCGTATAGCAACCCTTTACAAATTCCCATCTGTGATCGCACCGATGCTGCTGCTGGAGACCAGTTTTGCATACTTAGCAAGTACACCACGGGTATATTTTGGAGCAGGCGCTTTCCAAACGGAACGCCGCCGGGCAATCTCATCATCCGGTACATTTAGCTGAAGCGTAAGTGTAGAGGCATCGATGGTGATGGAATCTCCCTCTTCGACGAGTGCGATATTTCCACCGACAAAGGCTTCTGGGGCGACATGCCCTACCACGAGCCCGTATGTACCACCCGAGAACCTTCCGTCTGTTATCAGCGCTACTGCATCGCCCAGCCCTGCGCCAATGATCGCCGAAGTAGGAGCGAGCATTTCCCGCATCCCAGGGCCGCCTTTTGGCCCTTCGTACCGGATTACTAGAACGTCTCCAGGGTTAATACCGCCAGCCAGAATAACTTCAAGACAGTGCTCTTCGCTCTCGAAAACACGCGCCGAGCCTGTAATAATTGGCTTTTTGACGCCGCTAATCTTCGCGACACAGCCTTCCTGCGCGAGATTACCTCTCAAAATAGCGAGATGCCCTTCCGCATATAGAGGATTTGTGAATTGCCGAATAACATCCTGATCGGTTTTAGGTTCAGCAGGAACGTCTTTCAGTACCTCAGCAATGGTCTGTCCGGTAATGGTGATGCAGTCACCGTGCAGCAGACCACGGTCAAGCAGCATCTTCATTACCAGCGGAACACCACCCGCCTTATGTAGATCGGTCGCGACATACTTCCCGGATGGTTTGAGATCGCAGAGTACAGGAACTCGTTTTCGGATTACTTCGAAGTCGTCAATTGTTAACGGAACTTCCGCAGCGCTCGCAATAGCGAGCAGATGCAGCACCGCATTGGTTGAGCCGCCAATCGCCATGATGACTATGATCGCATTCTCGAAGGCTTTGCGGGTCATGATATCTCTGGGAAGAAGCTGCCTGCTGATCGCCGCGGCCAAAACCTCACCCGATTTAGCGGCGCTCTCTGCTTTTTCATGGTCTTCAGCAGACATGGTTGAGGAGTAGATGAGGCTCATGCCCATCGCTTCTATAGCTGATGACATTGTGTTCGCAGTGAACATTCCCCCGCACGATCCAGCGCCAGGGCAGGCGTGCCGCTCGACATCCAGAAGTTGATTGTCGTCCATTTTGCCAGCCGCATGCGCTCCCACAGCTTCAAATGCGCTAACGACGGTGAGATCGCATCCTGCCAGCTTGCCGGGTTTGATGGTGCCGCCATATACGAAAATTGCCGGGATGTTCATGCGGGCGATGGCGATCATAGCGCCGGGCATATTTTTGTCGCAGCCGCCAATAGCGATAACGCCGTCCATGCTCTGCCCCCCGCAGGCAGTCTCAATAGAATCGGCAATAACTTCGCGCGATACAAGCGAGTACTTCATCCCCTCGGTGCCCATAGATATGCCATCACTGACGGTAATAGTCCCGAATATCTGTGGCATACAACCCGAATCGCGAAGCGACTGCTGCGCTCTTTCCGCGAGAATGTTCAACCCCTTATTACAGGGCGTAATGGTACTGTATCCGCTGGCAACACCAACGATAGGCTTATTAAAATCCCCATCCCCAAATCCAACAGCGCGCAGCATTGCACGGTTCGGCGCACGCTGCGGCCCAGAAGTTATTGCAGCGCTTCTCAACTTATCGGACATCTTCAAAATCCTCTTCTCTCATAAAACTTTGCTTATCTATTCGATAACAAAGTGGAAATTCCCTGCATTCAAGGCTTAGAGGCACATAACTCCACTGGAGACAGATTCATCAAATCACATATGATAGCATCTTAGCACTGCCAATTCAAGCGGTAACTGAGGAGTACGGAAGTATAGCCATTGAAATCACTGTGAAATATTATACCAAATAGAGTGTCAAGGAGTCTTTTCCGGTCTTCCTGCGTGAATTGGATGAATTTATATATGTTCCAACCTGCCATTAATGAACAAAACCATCCCCGCTGAAATATATGGCGGAGATGGTTTTCAAAGCGATATGATATTTTGAAAACTATTTCTTTTTGGTTGTCGACGAGTCTTTGCTCGATGAATCTGATCTTGGCGCTGGCGCTGCTCTATCTGAACTTCGACTGGATGACCTATCTTCTGAACGAGGTGAAGGACCTGCGTCCCTCTGTCGATAAGATGGTCGATCAACGCTCGGAGCTGTGTCTCGCTGGCGGTAGCTCGGTCGGTCTACACTTGGAGCCGGAGCTGTGTCTCGCTGGCGGTAGCTCGGTCGGTCTACACTTGGAGCCGGTGCTGTGTCTCTCTGTCGATAGGATGGTCTATCCGTGCTTGGTGCCGGTGCTGTGTCTCGCTGTCGATAGGATGGTCTATCCGTACTTGGCGCCGGTGCTGTGTCTCGCTGTCGATAGGATGGTCTATCCGTGCTTGGTGCCGGGGCTGTGTCTCGCTGTCGGTACGACTGATTATCCGAACTCTGTGCACGGGGAGAGTACCCGCCACTGCCGTATCGTCCGCTCAATCCCAGGCTCTCTCTTGCCCGCATCGCCGATTCTCGTGCCGCACTAACATTAGATTGAGGAACAGTTGACACCGTCGGTCTCTGATAGGTAGGAATCGCACGATCATTCTGAATGGAGCCGACTGGATTCACTGGCTGGCGAGAGGGCACTGATTGATCTGTTCGATTTGCCGATGAGCCTCTTCCGTTAAGAACAGCCGGCGGTGTCCGGTCTGATTGAGAAGTTGGCAATGAACCATTCGCCCTATCAGACTCAAACCGTGATGTATTTTGGCTGTTATTCAATACGATACCAGGCTGCATAGTCGCATGTTGTGGGACATCCCGCTGAACATTTGCTGGTGGACGCGCTGTGTAAAGCGGCCTCGCGAATACCGAGGCAGGTGCCTGAGCACGCACCGGAGCAATTCTATCCCCTGAAATAGCCTGCTGTGTCACTCGAATAGAAGGACCTGCGCTGGGAAGCTGGCCAGCCTGCGGTGATCCAACCGTTCTTCCCTGGGAGAAGATAAGCTTCTCTTCACGACCAACCTTCTGATTCTGACCATGACCACCGAATGACGAGACAGGAGCCATGGTTGCACCGCCGCCGAAAGTGGCATTGCGAGGTGTGAAGCTGGTCGTAACCAAAGTGTTGCGGTTTCTTGGATCGTAACCAAGAGGCGTTCGATCATTCATAGGTCGCTGGTTGATGAAGGTGGTATTGTAATTCGTGATATTGGTTACATGATTCACGAAGTGGGAATTCCAGGGCCGTGCATCGAAGGAACCGTGTGAATTCGGATAGTATACTGCCGCCTGGCCAATCGAGAAGAACATATTCCAATTTCCTGAATGGAATCCGAAACCCGCTGAAGCGTAATGAACTTCACGTGGATGCAATGGGACCCAGGTCACGTTTCCACCGAATTCACAAAAACTTACCGCAGCCGGGCTCCAGCATTGATTGCTAGGGCCGGGAACCCATGCCCAGCCAAAGGATGTGGATACCCAGGTACCATAGTGGTAAGGCGCCCATCCCCAGGGCTCATCGGAAATCCAAGTCCAGCCAAATGGAGCGCACATCGCCCAGTGGCCATAGTGGTAAGGGCGCCATCCGCTGCTAACTCTGGGACACCAGACATGTCCATACTCGGGTACATCGTTCCAGGAACCATAACGGTCGATATCGGGTGCGCACTGTGCTATATTCGGGGGCAGGTAGCGATTTGCATCAGAATTGCCCACGCCTAGATCATGATCACGCTCGTCATTCCACCTGTCCCAGCTGTCTCTGCGATCAAGCGGAATGGCATCATAAGGCGAATCTTCATCTCGCAAAGATAGAGAATCTCCACCGCTCAGCGTGACCTTTCCCTGGCGTCCTTCAATGGTGACTTTACCAGAGGGAACTTCGATCAACTCTTTTGCGCCTACTCCAATTCTGAACTTTGTAGGGCCGGAAGCTTTTGCAGATATGTAGGGAGTGTCGATCTGGTAGACCGAGACTTTATGTAGGATCTTCATGCTGATCGAGCCATCACTCTGTTTGATCTGAGTGTACTCGCCATCAGAGTCGCTATACATCGTTTGTAAGGATATTACCGCCCCATCTCCCATGCGCAGAATACTTCCGTCGTCAAACTGAAGCTCAGCACGACTGCCGTTTGGCACAAATACTTGAGCTCCCTGACGAATGGGTAGGTTGACACTGGCGATAGACCACGCGAGCGAACTGTCCGATCGCCATGAGACATCACCATGGGTATAGGTAAATCTGGCCATCCGAACAGGACCGTTATTATCATTAGAATCCGCTGCAGGCTGTGAAAATGGTGAGTTTTCCTGATTATCAAAAGAAGGATTGGTATCTTCATCAGCTCTGGCAAACAAGCTGAATGTACTTCCAGCGGCCAGAATTGTGGTTAGCAAAATTAGTCGCCCCGCCCGACATCGGTTTTTATTATTTTTATTCATTGCCTTCTCCTTTGCAAGCCTTATTAAGTCTGGCGCTGACTAAAGGGACGAGACTTGCGGATGTCGCTTCTAATTATATCCTACGAATGCATGGGTAGTATGTGACAGCACACTTCTCGATTCTTGCTATTTTCTATTCATAATCTATTTGTAGAGGTAATTGCAAAAGTCGTAAATCTCGCATATTTGTCCATCTCTTTGCCTAACCCCCCGCCCCCCTTCCCTGCTCACGCAAACGATAAAGCTGTTTGCGTTAGGGAAGGGGGAGACTGAACGATCAAGATTCCCCCTTCCCTCCGAGGTACGAGGGAATCAGGGAAAGGGGGCAGGGGGGGTTAGGCAAAAACTGTACTAGTTGGACTATTGCAATTATCTCTGTGGTGTTTGATAATCTCGTACCTTTGCGATTTGTGCTCTGTAAATCGATACGGAACAACTGTACATGGATCAATCTAGTTCTCGTAATCTCGTTATATCTGATAGTAGATATTTGTTTAGAGGTGAAAAGTTGAGTATAAGTTCCTTTGATATAGCATCTGTGGCTCTTCGCAATCTCAGTTATCTGAGCAGTCTCGCAAGTCAAACGATACAGTCGTTGTCCAGTGGGCAGAATGCAGCGATATCTCCTGCTGCTTCTTTCGAGTCGGCGGTATATCAGAGTCAGATAGACAGTTTAAATCAAGCCGCATCTAACTCTCAGGATGCCGCAAATCTCATTAAGACTGCCGATGGTGGATTAAGCCAGGTAAGCAGTCTGCTCAACGATATCCACACAACAACTATCGCCGCCGCGAATACGGCGGTTAGCAGTCCTGCTGTGCTTCAGGCATACCAGGCTCAGATCAATGGAGATATTCAGTCTATTCAGAGTATTGCTTCGCAAACCCAATTTAATGGGAAAACGCTGCTCGATGGATCTGCAGGAATAGCAGCAAGTCTTACGGATACTACCAATTCCGGAGGCATCCAGATTGGCAGCAATTTTGGAGGAGGCTCCACCGGAAGCGGCGCAGTATCCATTACCGTCAACACAGCAGCCACGCAAGCGCAATCCACTGGAAACGTGACTTTTGCAAGTACGAGCTCACTTATATCCACAGCAGGCGGTGGCTCTTCTGGCAATGGGGGCCAGGTAGTGATCAATGGGCAATCGATCGCGGTAACTGGCAGTGATACAGTGCAGACGTTGATCGATAAAATTAATCTGGCTGCTGGCAGTACCGGGGTATCGGCTGGCTTCAGCAGTGCAAATGGCTCTGGAAGCATCACATTGACGCAGCAGAATTTTGGAGCAAGCTACTCGATAACCGAATCAGAAAGCGCACCGCTTATTAACAGTGGGGCGGGTACATCGACTGCAGGGCAAAATGCGGTAGTTTCCGTGACAGCAAATGTCTCTGCGCCTGATGGTACACTCTCACCAGCAACATCAGTCTTTACCGGAGGCACTGCGGTTCAGGGTGCGAGCGGGGTGACTGTCTCGGATTCGCATGGGAACTCAATCACTCTGACTTCCGCTGGCAACTCCACATCCACTGTGAACCAGCAGATCGGGAGTATCAGCTCGAATGGATTGACCTTCCAAACTGGTATATACGGCGGGCGGAGTGTCACGGCGAATATTGGAAATGTACAACCATCTTCTCTGGGAACAGGTGCGATTCCGGGGTTAAGCCTCGATCAGATCGATGTCACCAGCGCACAGGGCGCTCAGCAGGCCATTGCGATCTCCAGTGCAGCCATCACACAGGTGGCTTCTCAGCGAGCGGATTTGGGAGCGCTGCAGTCACAGACACTTCAGAGTACTCTGAACTCCCTGCAGCAGTCGATCTCATCGTTATCTGCTGCTAACTCACATCTCAGTGATACAGACTATGGAAAAGCGATAACACAGCTCAATCAGCAGCTTTTCGGCAGCAAAGCGGCTCTCTCGGTATTGAGCAGAATCAACTTCTCCAGCAATTTGGTGCTGTCACTGTTGAAATAGGGATTCTCAACTTTTATATTCTGATATGCATCAAACCAATGTACTCAACACGAAAAACACTCTGCTCGCCTTTAGCAGAGTGTTTTTCGTTCACCATGTGAAATCAGTTCGCATTGCTTTTGAACTCCAAAACGGCTATAATATCGAATCTAAGCAGGTGTGACGGAAAGGGAACGATGCAGCAGACGATCAGGGTGATGCATTTTGCGGATACCCATTTTGGCGTAGAGTTATATGGCCGACTCGACCCCGAAACAGGGATGAACACTCGTCTCCAGGATTTTAAAAAATCGCTTCTTCAAGCTATAGAAAAAGCTCTCGAATCCGGAATCCACCTAGCTATATTTGCCGGCGATGCCTATAAAGTGCGCGATCCCCGGCAGACTGAGCAGCGAGAGTTCGCCTCCTGTATTCGTAAACTAACCGATGCTGGTGTGCCAGTAGTGCTCCTCGCCGGAAACCACGATCTCCCCGCTATTAAAGGGCGTGCCAGCGCTGTTGAGATATACCGCACCCTCGGAGTGACCAATGTCACTGTCATCAGCAAACCGGAAACGGTTGTAATAGAAACAGCAGCCGGCTCTGTGCGTATCTGCGGTATACCTACGCTCATGAAAGGTGTCAACCTCGGCAGGGAAGAACTACAAGGCAAAACGCTGCAGGAGAGCAAACGCGCTGTAGAACAGCGATATGCAGATGAGATTGCCCTGATGGCAAAAGCTGCGGCCGCAGAATCAGATTCCATTCCTACTATATTGCTGGGGCACTTCTGGGTAAATAGCGCCAAGCTGTCGAGCTGGCAGGCAGGCTACTTCGCTCAGGCTGATCCTCAGGTTTCTCTTACTTCACTGCTTCATCCACAGTTTGATTATGTCGCCCTTGGGCATATCCATCGGTTTC
>JANXSG010000102.1 GCA_025352825.1 Chthonomonadaceae bacterium
GCAAATGGATGGTTTGCCCGAGAATCACTTATCTCTGGTTCCGGCATCCAGACATCTACGCTTCAGTACGAACACATGTCCACTGCCGAAATTGAAGATGCAGTGGAGAGAATGTACCGCAGTTTCTACTTCCGCGCCAAACCGATTGCTCGAATTGTGGCAGAAATGCTGACGGATCGGCAGATGATTATCAGGCGCCTCCGTGAAGGCAAAGAGTTCTTTGGATATCTCAATGAGCGCAAAGAACAGTCCCGCCTCCGGGGTGTCGAAGCCGCCAGCGCATAGAAGCCCTCACCCCCGGCTCCTCTCCCAAAAACAGGAGAGGGGAGAAATCAATTCGTTGATCTTCTCAGTTTTTACATGGGGAACGAACAGTTATTTGCATCAAACCTGATATACTAAGGTTAAACCCACAATCTAGTTTCCCCTCTCCTGTTTTTGGGAGAGGGGCTGGGTGTGAGGACGAAATATTTTTTATTTTGAACATTTTTTAATTTGGGCTGTCACATAGTTCATACCGATGCGTAATAGTTAAATGAAGTAGTTGATCGCATCGAATTCTGTGTAAGGAGGATGCCCGTGGTGAATACGAATACTGCCCGGAACGTCCGAATCCAGCCTGAAATTGATATCGGATATTTAGAATTTAGCATAGAGCCTGTCCGCGCCGCTGAAATAATTCTTCGGAAGGTGGGGGCTAGGGCTATTTCAATGCTCACGAGCCCGCGCGAATTCGATGGGCGGCTAATCACTCCTCGGCTCAGTGCAAATGATTGTTATGCAGCGCTGGAGGAATCGTGCAGGAAAATGGCACGTGTAGCTCTAAGAAAGTTTGAGAGCGACGCTTCCTGCCAGAACATAGAATTCGAAGATGCTCTGGATATCCTGTTTCCAGATGCGGCCGCCTATCTGACACGGTGTATTCGTTCTGTCATAAGCGATTCAGAACGTGTGGATAGGCGCGAACTACCAACACTATCTTTAGATCAGCCAATATCTCAGAATTCCTCTTCCCGATCTGACTTCTGTTTGAGGGATATACTCACAGATCCGAACACTGCTGTTCAGCCAGAGATTGCTGCGATAGAACAGGATGAACGTAGTCGTTTCCGAAACGGACTGGCACATGCACTACAGGGGATACCTAAGAACTATATGGAAGCCCTGCAGAGAGATATTTCGCGTGACCGTGAACGCCAGAATGGCCTTAAGGTGACTCCTGAAACTGACAGGGAGCGCCAGACAATTTGCAGGGCAAGGGCAGCATTAGCAATCATCCTGAAACGCGAATGTGGTGAAGATAATCCGTATATCCACATGCTCGCGAAACAGAGGAACAGCCGCGTGCGTCAGAAATCCACACACTCCCCGAACTGGTCTACCGAACGGCAGAACGATCTGTTCCGTCGGTTATTGGATACTTCCTGGACGGAAAGAACAGACGATTCTCAGGATGGCAATGTGGAAGAGGCGGTTGTGAACGAAGTTAGTAAGGGTGGAGGGTTGGCTCCTCCTTCACCTGAGATGCGCCTGACGATGAGAGTGATGGATACCTACACTCTGGGAGACAACCCGACTGCAGAGACTGCAGAGGCTCAGGAACTATATGTCAAGGCTCAAAATCTACGATATGCCGGGAAAATTGAACAAGCAATTCAACAATACCGAGACGCTTACCACCTGGATTCGAATTTCTTTCCAGCGATTAGTGAAGTAGGTGTTCTACTCAGCCAGACAGGAAATCTGCGCGATGCCCTCTCAATCTATCTTGGTATAGTGGCGAACCCTCAGGCTGGAGAACATAGATATATCGCAGCGACCAACGCCGCAGATATCTATCTCACATGGTTCGATACGGGCAGGAATCGTGAAAAAAATATTGAACAGGCGACTCTTTACGCTCGGCTTGCAATGGAGAAGCCGACTCCTATGCGCGCATGTAACCTGCTATTAGCGCTTATAAAGGATAGATACTACCGCGAAGCACAGGAGACAATGGAAGCAGTGCTTCACTCAAGTCTGGCTAACTGCCCAGCAGAGAAGTTTCTGCAGACGCTGTTTCAGATTCGTGATGCCGACCTTGTATCTTGGTGGAATTGGCTGGAAGAAGAGATGGGAAAGGAAAACAAAAATGATTAACTCACTTAAATATAACTGTAAAATATCACTGATATTGACACTCATAGCAATTTCTGCATTCGGAATCTCTCTTGGGTTGAAATCCACGCCGAATATCGGGAAGTTCGAAACCGCAGCGACTATATACGGACATATCGTTCTGGCACAACATGAAATGGGCGATGGTCAGGAGACGCATGGCAAAAACACCTGAGTTTTAGTTGCTGGTGCATACGCTGTGATACCCCACCTTGTCTAATCAAGGTGGGGTATCATTGTTTTAAATCTTTACCCCCTAAGCAAGTAATCAATTTCATTTAGCTCAAAGGTATTCATATGATGGTGCAGAATCCTGAACCTGTTCCCTGTCGCTTATTGTTTATTCTCGCTCGTGATGCCAACAAAGCTGTAATTTTTAGACGAGGCCCAACGAAATGGGTGCAGATAATTCTGTGGGATACGGCGCGAGATACTTTTGAGCAAGGCCAATGGTTTCATGGACGGATATAGGAAAAACGGTCTGATCTTTCTCCTGACGGTTTATTGATGATCTACTTCACACAGAAGATCAATAGTCGCAGTCTGGAAGATAAAGAATATACCTATGCTTGGACTGCCATCAGTCGTCCACCATATCTTACTGCGCTTGCTCTCTGGCCCAAAGGTGACTGCTGGCATGGCGGCGGTCTATTCGAAACGAATAAACAAGTCTGGCTCAATCACCATCCATCCCAGGCAAAGCCTCATCCGAATCACAAGCCAAAAGGAATTAAGGTGATCGATAATCCTCACGCTTGCGGTGAAGATGATCCTGTTTTTCTTCGCAGATTGCAGCGAGATGGATGGAATAGTAAACAGGAGTGCGAATTTAAGCGTGTAGGAAACAATATTGTGATGCAAAAACCAATGGTTTTAGAAAAAAAGAATCCAAACAAACAACTAGTTCTAGAGTTGATATATTCCCAAATAAAGTATTCGAACCACTTCACTTCACTATTCGATATGAAAATGGTGAGTCATTGGTAGATGGTGCTGAATGGGCAGACTGGGATAGAAAAGGAAGACTTGTCTTTGCAAGAAAAGGTAAGCTATTCACCTGGATCATGCATGAAAGCGGACAATTACATGAGAACGAGCTCGCCAATTTCAACGATTCCCGCCCTAATCCCAAAGACTCGCCTGCCTCGGCTAAGCGATGGTAATGGTGCATTCGGAAGCTAACATTTTCTCAGTAATACTAATACTTCGCAAGAATTGATTTCAGAGCAGTATTGGCTTTTAAGACTGCCTCATTTGGAGCGGTAGACTCGTTATTTCGGTCGTAGTACTCTATCCGTACACCTCGTTCTTTCAAAATCTGCTTCCACATTACCGATCCACTATAACCATGTGTCAGTTCGAGGGCCTTGGGAACATCTGCCTGAGCACGCTCCGCATCCAGCAGGTGCCCAGCCCGAAAATGAACCCGAATCGATTCGAGAATTTCGGGATAGACATTGCATCCTTCTCCGATAACACCCACTGCTCCTTGGTTCAACGCTCGAAGATAGTAGTTTTCGTTTCCTGCGATCAGTGCGAAACTTGTACCGCTAACCACCTGAGCCAGCGGTTCAAAAACAAGGTCATCCGCTGTGGAGACCTTCATACCAGCGATTCGCGGCAATACTGTGAGCCTGCGAAGAAGTGCAGGAGTCATCTGGTACTCCGCCTCAATACCGCCTGGTTGATAGATGATGATAGGGATTTTTGTCGCTTCGTGAATGGTGTGAAAATATCGGTAGGAAGCATCTTCAATAGATTCACCACTTTGAGGAACATAGGCTTCGGGCATCACATGCACGGCGGCATCCGTACCAATCTTCTGCGCATGGAGGCTTAGTTCGACTGCCTGAGACAAGTATCTTTCGGCATCTGGTTTGTGGCTTCGATCCTTATCTCGAGTTGTCCACTCTCCGCTAGAACCAATCAATACTCCAATTCGTCCATTCGCAGCTTTCACCACTGTTTCACCAAACCGTTTTGTTTCGTCTACTGAGAAAGTGAACATCTTCCCCATTCCGCTGCGGGCAAACACACTTCGCACACATCTGCGTGATACCAGCCATTCAACGAATGAAGCTGCACCTGGCAGATCTAGAGAACCGTCAGAGTGAATTGGCGTCAGCATCGGAGCAATCACTCCCTCTAAAAAGGGGAGCGGGTGAGAGGATTCAGTCGACATGGTTTATCCTTTATCTAAAAAATAATACACTAGTGTTAAGCATCATTTCAACAGAATTGTTTTGATCTCCTTCGTTTTGTCTATGTTAATTCACCGATTGATTTCAATTTCAAATCTGGAGCAGATGATTTCGATATCGGCAGGGCTTAACACGGGGGACTTGCAGCAATATGCTATAATGATGCGGGAGAGTTGCTACACAATGAGTCAAAACCATATCCGAAATTTTTGTATTATTGCCCATGTCGATCATGGAAAATCGACATTAGCAGACCGTTTACTGGAAGTCACGCACACGATTGCAGGCCGAGATATGCAGGCTCAGCTTCTGGATACCATGGATATTGAGCGTGAACGCGGAATTACAATTAAGATGACCGCGGTCCGCCTAAACTATATCGCAAAAGACGGTCAGGAGTATCAGTTCAACCTGATTGATACCCCTGGTCATGTCGATTTTACATATGAAGTCAGCAGATCACTCGCCGCTTGCGAGGGAGCCCTCCTCGTCGTGGATGCAGCTCAGGGTGTGGAAGCTCAGACACTAGCAAACGTCAATCTCGCCTACCAGAATAACCTGGAACTGATCCCCGTCATCAACAAGATCGATCTTCCTGCTGCAGACCCGGAGCGTGTACGAGAAGAGATCGAGACAGTCCTCACTCTTGATGCCTCCCATGCAATCTTAGCAAGTGCCAAAGCTGGTATTGGAATAGCTGAAATTCTTGAGGCGATCGTCGACTATATACCACCACCCCATGGGAATCCAGATGCTCCCCTGCGCGCTCTCGTCTTTGACAGCAAATTCGATCAGTATTTGGGTGTGATCTGTTATGTTCGTGTTGTCGATGGGGCCATTCGTCCA
>JANXSG010000192.1 GCA_025352825.1 Chthonomonadaceae bacterium
TAGAAAATAGATCAAAGAAATGAATATATTCTCTATAGAGGCAATTGCAAAAGCTAAGGTCAAACCGTATTGATTGCGACGAAATGAATTTCTTCGCTATGTAGCCTTCGTCTGAGTGATCTTCGGTCACGAGATTCGATGCTGTGCGAAGCACACTCGGCGGAACGCCACCTAGCGAAGAAATTCATTTTGTCGTGCAAGTGGTCGAGAATAGGAAATCTATTTAGGTTCTGGCTTTGCCAGCTTAGGTAAAAGCAAAGCATTTATGTATTAATTCCGTGCAGCGTTGAGTGGAATTGTCTGCAATATCCCCTCTGAACGAGATTTTTCAATAGTTCTTCTCAATTGGCCACATGCTGCTGATATGCCATGCCCCCGTACCATTCGCTGCGTGGTGACTCTGCCTGCATTCTCCAGTTCTTCTCGAAAAAGAGTGATAGCATTTTTTTCCGGACGTTTGAATCCTTGCTCTGTTTCGACATAGTTGAATGGTATTAAATTTACGTTGCCAGGAAGTTTTTTCTTTTTCAGGAGATTTGCCAGTGCGCGTGCTTGATCCGGCCGGTCGTTTATTCCGCCCAGCATCAGGTATTCGAAGGTAAGATTTCTGCCGGTTTTTCGGGAGTACTCTGAGCACGCATCCAAAATCTCGTCCAGTTTCCATTTTCGTGCAGTCGGAATCAGTTCGGCCCGCAGATCGTCGTCTGGAGCATGAAGAGAAAGCGCAAGTGTAATGGGCAGGTCTTCGCTGGCCAGCGCAAGAATGCCTGGCACTACGCCCACGGTGGACACGGTAAGATTTCGTATAGAAATTCCCACCTCACTCCCAATAATCCGAAGGCTTTTAATGAGTGCATTGTAGTTCCAAAGGGGTTCGCCCATTCCCATATAAACCGCGTGGGATATGCGTCTTGGATTATCCCACTGCATCCTAAGCAGCTGGCCCACTATCTCTCCCGCAGTAAGGTTGCGTGCAAGTCCGCCCTGTGCTGTCGCACAGAATCGGCAGCCAGCAGCACAGCCGATTTGAGAAGAAAGACATACAGAAACTCGCTCTGCATAGGGAAGGTAGACGCTCTCAACCTGCTGACCGTCCGCTAATTTCATGAGATATTTCACCGTCTCGTCCGGCGCCACATCCCTATGAGCGGCTATGGGCAGACCGATTTCGTAACTTTGGATCAGTTTATTCCGGAAGCCTGATGGAAGATCGTTCATAACTTCTACCGATACAGCGGCGCGTTTATAAATCCAGGTTGAGATCTGCTTTCCCCTGAATCGCGGCTCCCCAAGTTCAGCAGATAGGGCTGCGAGTTCTTCAGTTGTCAATCCAATTAGCGACTGCATTAGATTCCTTTTTTTTACCTCACCCCCCCCGTACCCCTCTCCCATTTTGCTCGATAGCTCGCAAGGGAGAGGGGGTGACTAAATTGCGAATCTTAGCCCATGCAGGGAGAGTCTATCGACCGGAGATGGGCTTTGCATATCCAGACCGGTACTTTAGTGCCGCGTCTTAAACTATCTCCTGAATGTCGATTTAGTGGCATCTGGCGCTCCGGGAGCAGCAGGTATCTGCGGGCGATTCACAGGTTTGGCAGTGGGAATTGCTTGGACATCAGCATCGCTGCCCCCAGAGGCATCCGAATTTGACCTGCCATTGGAAGACCCATATCCATTATTGCCATCAAAACCGCCGCTCCTGCCCACGACCTGTGCTGCCATCAGAGTCTGAACAACGCGCATAACGTCATCCGAACCAGAAGCAGCTGCACTCTGTCCGCCGGCACCCGTAGATCCAAAGTTCACAAATTGTCCATTCGCGAGGGCTCCTGCAACCTCTTTTGTAAGAGATGGAGCGAGTTCCAGGCGACGCAAGTCCAAGTAGAATTCGCCTGCTTCTCGAAGGGCTTGTGCCTTCATCCGAATCGATTCTGCTTCCGCCTCCGCTATCAGCTTGATTCGGGTTGCCTGAGCACGACCTTCCGCTTCCTGCTGAATGAAGTTCTGTTCGGCATCCGCTCTCGCCTGTGTGATCTGACTCGCTGTCAACTCAGCCTCGCGCAGCTGCCTGATAGCAGCCTGTTTCTCCGCCTCTGCTCTGGCTACGGAAGCTCCGTTGGAAGCGATCTGCATGTTCAGATTCTTTTCCTGATCGTTGATCTTCTGCTGAGCCTCTAGTTGTGCTATACGCGCCCGCTGCTCTTCCTGAGCCTGCACGATGTCAGAACTTGCTTTAGCCCTGGCAGCTGATTCTCGTCGTCTTGCATCGGCTACGTCACTGATAACAGCTTTTATATTCAAGCTGTTGAATGTGAGTCCCAGATCTAGAAGTTCACGAGAACAGGCTTCTTTAATAATGACTGCGAGTTCATCATCTTCTTCCTGCCGGGTGAGTGCGGCTCTGTCGGCTGAAATTACAGGAGTACGTGGATCAAGCCCTGCCCGTGCTATATCCGTGCTGGGAGTGGATGCCTGAACGGGCGGTGAACTCGATGCACGAGCATTAAATAGCTGATCGTGCTTAAGTAAGTTAATTGCACGGCGCCCGGCAGACGAGAGTACATCGGTAAGCGTGGAAAGCTGCTCGGAAGGGGCCTTCGAGAAGAATTTGTTGGCGGCAGTGTTCACCATCGCTTCGTTCTCTCCCACGCTCACGATTGCGGATGCTTTGACCGTCACTTTAACCGGGGCAGGGCGGCCGTTTGTGTCGAGATCTGCAGTCTGGTCTGTAATTTCGATATCTACATTAATAGCCTGGGCCGGGATGGTTCTGATCTGAGTGATGACAGGAATTATGAGCGCCTTGCATGGACCGCGGAAAATCTGTCGGTTCTTGCCACGGCTGGACAGCATGATTTCACCCGCATCCACACTGCGCAGGAATGTGGTGATGATAATTGAACTAAGCACCACGACCGCAAATACAGCTCCAATTAATATGAACAGTGATGGTTCCATTTTTAACCTTCCTTTTAACCAGGGAGTTCACCCATGAGTTCCTATCCGCTTATGTTGGCGGACTCAATCTTTTTCCAATGGCTGGGAATTTACAGAGACCAGCAGTTTTTCTCGGTGAGAATCTACGTTCTCCACGCGAAGCCTATCGCCAACCCGGATAGGGAGCGACGTCTGACTCGGAAGCAGTTCCGCAGAAAACTGTACCATTCTTCCATCGCGAACTACTGAAACCACACCTCTGCCATTGCTGAACGGAGTAACAGCTTCCGCGTCTTCCAGCAGGAGCATCTCAATCGGTGAGCTTGGAACTCCTTGCGATTGAAATATCAGATTCCAGATCGGCTTTACAACCAGTTTTTCAATAATTATTGCAGGTACTATGGCAAGAATACCAGCCATCACCAAGGGCAAATGCGCTGCCTTATCCAGCGCGTTTCCAAAGGCGCCGTAAAGGGCTAACAGAGAAAATATAGCTCTTGGAGATGGAATTAAACCGTTAAGCCAGTTTCTGCCAGAGCCTGCAGACTGCAAGTTGTGTTGGCCAGCTGCCGTTGCGTGCGCAGCAGAAGAGACGGCATGTACTGCGCCATGTGATGAACCTGACAATACATGCCCGGCGCCATGTGCACCTGAAGGTATGTGGTGGCCTACAAATCCCAGATGACCACGAAGCAAACCTGGTAATGCAAGCATTACGAGACCTGCCAGCCCTATTGCCATGACCGTGATAAAGTAGCCCATTTGCACTTTCCTTTCAGAATGTACTCAACTCTTGGCCGTCAACTAATAGACGAATGGAGATATCTAGACGTTTCCGCAAATAATTTGGATACTTGTTCTTTCATTATACATCACAAGAGCCGTTCTCATCTCATTTGCTCTGACTACCCCCTGTAGATAAACTTTACACGCCTTACTTATAGAGGGTATACTCGAAATTACAGGGCGTTTGCTCAGGCGTCATGCCCTTTCACTATCTATATTATACTGCTGTAGTTTTTTGGAACAGGATGGCGCGCCCGCATGGGGATACTCAGTTTTGAGTTTGAGGAGATAGAAAAGCTTCTAGCCATCGTGGAAGCGAATATGTTGCATGAGCTCATCGTTGAAGAGAATGATAGAAGCCTTCGAATCAGCGGTATCGCTCCTACTGTTTCCGTATCACCACAGTCATCCGCTCTAGAAACAGCCAATTCCCAGCCTGCTGCAGCTTCGACACAGCCTCCAGGGATAGTTCCACGCAAAGCAATCACTACCGGAAAGCTGCCGCATGGGAATCCCCCAAATAGCCTGTCGGAGAACGAAGTGGCACTCACATCACCAATGATGGGGATGTTTTATTGCAGTGAAAAGCCAGGCTCTCCTCCTTTGATAGTAGTGGGGCAGGACATAACGGCCGGCCAGACAATAGGGCTGATTGAAGCTATGAAAATATTCTCTGAGGTGCCTGCGGAAGAATCTGGTACTGTGGTAGCTATTCCTGTCAAAGACGGACAACTGGTACACTCTGGCACTCCGCTGATCATACTTCGAAAAAGATAACCACACGATAGAATTACATCGATAAAGATATCAGTAAACACAGATTTGTACATCGAATAACGTATTTAGATACAGATTATCAACCGCGAATTACGCAAATTTGCACGAATAAGGCCCACTAATCATTTAAAGGATCACAAAACAGTACTCATTTATATTTATTTCGTACGCAAGTATTCGAGGAAATTAGCGTAATTCGTGGTTTATTAGTTTAAAATGTGAGAAAGGATCGGTTCCTATGGGTGCAGGCGCGGAACAGGCTTGGAATAAAAATAAAATAGAGATAGGAATTCTGGGTCTGGGAGTCGTGGGGTCCGGAACTGTGGCGTTGCTGCAGCGGAATAGAGCGGAAATTGAGCGTAAGATTGGCCTTCCACTCCATATAAAACGAATTGCTGTCCGAGATGTTGATAAGAACAGAGCGGTGGAAATAGATCATTCACTGCTTACTACGAATGCCTTCGAAGTAATTGATGATCCCGAAATCGATATTGTCTGTGAGTTAATTGGCGGAGTCGATCCAGCAAAATCTTATGTACTACGCGCGCTCCGAAACGGAAAGCAGATCGTCACCGCAAATAAAGAGATGATGGCGAAAGAGGGTAGTGAACTGATGGAGCAAGCTGCCAGCAAACATCTTGATCTTCAGTTTGAAGGCAGCGTTGGAGGAGGAATCCCGATAATTCAGCCGATGAAGAACGCGCTGGCTGGCAATCGCATTCTGGAAGTGATCGGTATTATCAATGGCACCACCAACTATATTCTATCGAAGATGACGCGTGAGCGCGCTGAGTTTCTGGATGTCCTGAAAGAGGCTCAGGATCATGGCTATGCAGAGGTAGATGCCACGAGTGATGTGGAGGGATTCGATGCTCAATACAAGATAGCAATACTTGCCTCCATCGCTTTTACAAATCGTATAAATGTGGCGGATGTTTCGGTAGAAGGTATTACTAGAATTGCTGCTCCCGATATTCAGTATGCGGATGAACTTGGTTATGTTATAAAACTTCTGGGAATTGCAAAGCGCACCGCGGATGATAGGATGCAAGTACGAGTGCATCCAGCGCTCTTGCCAAAAAACCATCCACTGGCAGCGACGAACGATGTCTATAATGCTATTATGATTAAAGGTGACTCTGTAGGTGATGTGATGTTCTACGGCAGAGGAGCCGGCAGCGGCCCTACTGGCAGCGCTGTGGTAGGCGATATTATGGATGTGTGCAGAAACTTACGTTTTGGTTCTACAGGGCGCATCTCGTGCACCTGTTTTGATTCTAAGCCAATTATGGCTATCGAGGACGTGGTTAGCCGACACTATATCCGTATGGTAGTACAGGATAAGCCAAGAGTGTTGTCCGCGATTTCCGGAGTGTTCGGTGATTTTGATATCAATATCGAATCTATGGTTCAGAAAACCGTTCAGGGCAAGCAGACCGATATTATCTGGCTAATGCATGAAGCACCTAGCAAAAGTATTTCCGAAGCGCTTAAGGTAATCAAGAATCTGGATGTTGTGGTTGAAGTTTCGAACTGGCTGCGAGTGGAAGAGTAGGGTTAAATGGCTGAACTAGAAGTATCCGCAAATGAGGAAATTGCAAAGATAAGTGATATTCCGCCCACAGATCCTGCCTCTTTTGAACTTAGAATTATCGATCCCAAGAAGGTAAAAGTCTTTCGGGCTTCAGGGATAACACGGCTGACATTTGAAGGCGACAGATCCTTCATCAAAGCATCTGTGTCTCGTGCCTTCCCACTCTCCGATCCATCGCACTATCTTGGTTTTCTTGATGGCGGTGGTAAGGATATCGGGCTTCTCGTGGATCCGGATCCCCTGGATAGCGAATCGCGCAAAGTGGTAGATGATGAGCTGGAAAAGCGCTATTTTGTCCCTGTAGTAGAGCGAGTATTAAGTGTAAAGGAAGAGTTTGGATCGGTTTACTGGAAAGTGGAGACAGACCGAGGTGAAGCTGAAATTGTGGTGCGGAACCTACGCGACAGCATGCAGGAACTCTCTGCTTCCCGCGTGATTTTAACCGATGTCGACGGCAATAGATTTGAATTCCCAGACATAGCAAAATTAGATGGTAAGAGCCAGGGGATACTGTCTAGAAATATGTAGTTATTGCAAGGAGCTGAAGTACCCGTCTGATAGACACAAGTATTTTGTGAATTATCAATCTTCTAAGCCTCTTGCAAAAACTGTACATATCCGACTTTATGAATTAGCAATCTTTCGATCAGGCATCTTCAAAAAAGCAAAGTGAATATTTAATTTCGCCAGAATTTTTTCGAGTTTGGTAGAGCGTGAAGGCGTCCAGTCTTCGTTCCATTTTATTTGCAGCACTTTCCCCTCGTTTCCAATCTCAATCAGTTCTCCCCCCATCGGTTTGATGGCTTCCGTAATTTGATTTCGAAGAGCATTACAGTCGATATCCACTGGAAGCAGTGTTCCTCTTCGATCTATAATTAACCGAGATAAGCCTGCGTCAGGATTTCCATCTCCATCCCATACTGCTCGCATCTGCGTCCCTTTTGGCAGAGTAGAAAGAGATTCAATACTCGATTTTTTCTTCATGTTCAACCCAGTAATACATTCGGCATTAGAAGCATCGCAGGGGCACATCTGACATCTTGATGAAAGTGAGTCTGAAGTGAAATCCATGACCATGTTGCAATGGTAGCAAATACATTCTAAAAGAGTTTTACCGTTAACTATTAATTTTACGGGTTGATTTTTCCCCAATATAAGCAGGGTGAGTTTAGAGTTTGTATTGGAAGAAGATAGAATAGTGACTGTATTTCCTTGTAATCCTAAATGGAGATTCACTTTTTCCGAGGCGCTTACATTTAAGATAGGAAGAGATGAAATTTGTGCTAACGTTAAAAACACATTCCAAAACAATTGATTTATATTCTTGCTAAACATCCGGAAGTACCTCCGCGCAGCTCGATGCCACCGTGATTTTGTTTAAAAATAGGCATAAAAAGGGAGGGCATAGACCCTCCCTATGATTCAACGAATCGATGTTTCGTATTATTTAACGACTATTTCGATTTATTCTGCGTCTTGCAAGCATGCCCACCATGGTGCAGGAACCCATAAGCAGTGCATAGGTGCCTGGCTCTGGAGTCGGCTGCAGGTTTCCGAACAGCCCATTGTTCTCTCCGTTGGGGCCAGCTGTGAAATATAGTTTATTCTTATCTCCGCCATTACCACCATTACCGAAAGAGAGGGCCCACAAACCATCGATTGCAATTGGGTTACCCATAGCATCTGTCATGGCACCGATATAGTTACCTGTGGTGGGATCGAACGCGTTGATCCAGCCATCACCAAAATTACCCACTAATAGATCGCCTGAAAAAGCTCCAAAAGAAGAAGGCGCCTGAACGAGCCCCCAGGGCTGATTAAACCAGTCGCCCGCCTGCAGACGCTGAATAAGGTTTCCATTAGTATCAAATACATCTACAAATCCCAGCCCCGCTCCAGAATTGCCATCATGTTTATCAGCATCCTGCTGAGCATAAGTCACAAATAGTTTGCCACCGATATTCTGGATATTGTAAGGGGCATAACCTGCTGGAAGTGTAGTATCTACGAAGCCACCAGGTGAATTGACCGAGTTAAAACCACTGTTGAAAACATCCACTTTTCCGTTATGGAAATCGGTAGCATAGAGCTGATTGCCAGCGACTGCCAGTCCTTTATATACAGCTCCATTTGCGGAATTATCCACATGGATAGCAGCCGTAGTGCCGCCGTGCCAGCCAGATATAGAACCATCTTCCGAATCGAATACGAATGCTTCTCCGCCAAATCCGAACACCTGCCCGGTGGGAGATCCACTTCCAGTATTCCCAGCTCCCGGTATTGTAACAACAAGAGGAATAGTCGAGGCAATATCATGGGTGTGGTTTAGCGGATCTGGTTTTACTCGATACAGCGTGGATACTCCTGTGTGGTTATCCGATATCCAGAATGGGCCACTGCTGCTGAGCGCTATGCCCCAGGCATTGCCAAGAAAGGGATCATAGACCTGTGCTAACCCTTTGATGTCCGACACCAGATTCCCCTGCATGTACTGCGCCTGGCTCGCGACTGGTAAAAGCAGCATCAAAGCTGCGGCTGGAAGAGCGGTGATTCGTAGTAGATCCTTCATCGAGTTCATTCTCCTTTATATTACTGCAATGTCCTGTCGATCTTTTAGGGAACGATGCAAGCATTGCGCGTTGGGATTCTGGAGCGCGCCGCATCTTCTGGGGCAGCGCAAGTAGTGAGCAGTGATCTTTGATCACCCTCTGAAAATTTTGAGTCTGCTTGTCTGGTGCGTTTGATTTACAGTAGTTCTGATAGGCATTCCAGGTGGCCATTCCCCCTGCAAAAGCAGCCAACAGCAGAAGTATTAGAAGCAGTGCCATTTGACGGTTCCATCGAAATTGCGAGAAAAGTCTTCCTTTTCGAGAATTACCCTGCTTGTTTGGATGCAAAACAGTACGTTCAGACTTAATAGCATTTTCCAGGTGGGTGCGTGCATTTGATTGACTGCTGGATGCAATTTGATCTGATTTAAACTCCTGAAATAGAACATCCGTAAGCATCATTAATTCAGCCACATCAGGCGAAACGATATTTTTTTGATTGCGAGTGGTACTCTCGTTCACATCGTTTTCATTTTTCCTGGCATCAATATAATTCCAAATCTGATCCCCAAGTTCTTGCTGTTTATCCTGCATTATAATTCCACCGTCCGATCCTTATCACGTAGCAAAGTAACCCTGGCGTGTTGCTATCGTTTTAAGTTTTTGCAGAGCCCGATACAGATGTGAAGTGACCGCGCTTACTGAGGGTTTGTCCATAATAACCATGATATCTTTTCTTGAAAGATCACGCTCAAAGGCAAGATGAATAATCTCTCTATCCTCAGCGACAAGTTTATCAAGTGCATCATGAATTCGGCTGGAACGCTCTACTCGCAGCAGATTTTCAAAAGGTGGCTCACCATCATCCGGCAGCATATCTGCACTGCCTTCGCTCATATCATTAAAAAACATAGGAGCATTCCTCAGGCGGCTTCGTTCTGAAATGGCAATCCTCCGGCAAATCATGAGAAGATATCCCGGATACGAGACCCCATCATTGACACGAAAACTATCGACATTGCGGAAAGCGCGTAGAAAAGTTTCAGACGCAACATCTTTAGCGGATTCTGCGTCCTGCATCTGCCTTCTAGCAAATCGTTCCACTTGCGTATAGTAGCGGTCAAATAGTTCCATAAATTCAGAACGCTCGCCCGCCTGCACTCTTCGGATTATTACGTCGTCAGTATGTGTCATCACTCTTCCCAGCTTTGCTATGATTCTATATACCGTAGTCGGCGGAGCATGTCACGAAAGTTGGGAGTGTTATAAATATTTTTAAATTAAAAAATAAGAGGTACGATGCCTATCTTCCAAGATTGAAAGAAAGGCGATTGTTATGTACAGTTCAAATTAAAGTAAATGTTATTAGAAAATCATGAAATTCACCAATGATGAATGCCATTAAACAATTCGCATCGTCATTCCACCATCAATAGTTACTGTTTCACCAGTAATAAAATCGTTCTCAGCTAACATTACCAAAACTGAGGCGACCTCCTCTGGTTTTCCCTCTCTGTGGAGAGGTATTCTGTTCTCTATATTATTTTTTACCTGTTCAGGCGAGAGAATATCCTGAAATCTGGTTCGGATAACTCCAGGAGCAGCGCAGTTTACTCGAATATTGTCATTGGCTAATTCTCTCGCGAGGATTCGAGTCATCTGTACAAGAGTCCCTTTGACGGCTCCATAAGCTGCAGCTCCCAGACATCCTCGAAGTCCAGCAGCGGAGGAGATGAGCAGAATCGCTCCTTCACCTCGCCGCTTGATACACGGTACAGCAGCCCGAATCAGATGAAAAATAGCATGAACATGTGTATCGAAGGCACTGTACCAGGCTTCTTCACTCACATCCAATATACTGCCAGGCACGGCTCCTCCTGCGGAATGAACCAGAACATCTAATCCACCTAACTGCTCTATGGCCTCTTCCACACAGCGTTTGGATTCGGATGGCTTTGAGACATCAGCGGGAATAAAGATGGCTTTGATTCCTTGATTCCTTAGAGAGTTAAGTAATAATTCAGTGTCCGTATCATGATGGCGTGCTACCAGGCAAATATGAGCCCCATGCTTAGCAAAATCCAGAGCAGATGCAGCTCCAATACCATGTGTACCGCCCGTGATAAGGCAGACTTTATCTTTGAGTATAATGGGAATAACCTCCAATTGTGATTAATGTATTTTTCTGCGAGCGGTGGAGATTAACCTTCTTTTACTATAGGTTGTACCCTCATCCCCGGCCCTTCTCCCTGGACACTCGTTCCTCGTTTACTTTCACGACTATTGCGTTGTGGGACTCTGCCCTTAAATGGCCGAGTGGTGTTTATACGAAAAGCTAAAACTTTTAACGTAAAAAAAGTGCATAAACATAAGATATTTGCACTTTTGAAATCTATATAGCCTTCAATTTGAACCCAATTTAACTTTTTAGGTACGAACGCTTATGAGGTTTAGGTTGAGGTTGTGGGATTGGGGATGTGACGATACTCTATTTCATTTAACAGGTATAGTGCAGTGAAATCAATTCATGAGATATTTATGAGGGAGTAAATAGATGGGAAATCTGACAAGCAAAGTGGCGATAGTCACGGGTGGATCACGAGGAATTGGTGCAGCGATTGCCAAGCGGCTTGGCAAAGAAGGCGCGAAAATTATAGTGAACTACACAACGCATCTGGATGCAGCTAATGATGTGGTGGATAGTATCCGCTCGGAGGGTGGGGAGGCAATTTCGGTAAAAGCAGATATTGCAAATCGAGCTGAGATATGGCAGCTTTTTCTTAGTTGCCGAGAACATTTCCATCAGTTGGATATCCTCATTAATAATGCAGGCATCTCAGAGATGCGGTCTCTGGAAGATCTAGACGAAGAGCACTTCGACCTCCAGTTTGCAGTGAATGTTCGAGGTCTCACTTTTGCATCTCAAGAAGCTGTTAAACTCATGGCAGGAAGTGGCGGAAATATCGTCAATATTACTTCCGGGGCAGCGCAGTCACCACCTGCTAGAATGTCGGTTTATAGCGCCACCAAGGCAGCCGTGGAAGCGCTTACTAAGAGTCATGCTGCCGAGTTAGGCCCGATAGGTATCCGAGTTAATGCCGTGGCGCCAGGTCTGACTGATACGGACATGCTTAGAAATGCGATCCCTCCCGAATATCAAAAAGCGCTGATTGGAAATACCGCGCTTCGTCGATTAGGGAAGCCGGAAGATATTGCAGATGTGGTGGCATTTCTTGTTTCCGAAGAGGCACGCTGGATTACCGGACAGGTGCTGGGAGTGAGTGGGGGACTAAGATAATTTTTAAAATAGAGGAGGAATATATAAAAATTTGAATCCGTCAGATTCTCCATGACGACGCTTTTGCGTAGACAAAAAAACCTTTAAAAAGAGTTGGTTTTTCTTCCCAAATCACCTTGCGTCCCGCCCGTAATTTTGCTATAATCTCCTGTCACTTCGGAGCAAGCGTCTTTGAAAAAAAGCGTTGAGGTGGCCGTCAATGAGAAGCCGCGTTCCGTAAATATACGGGCAAGCGGACGTTAGGGGGGCAGGGTGAGCGGAACATTAGAGAATGGGGATGAAGACCATTCCATGCCATTACAGCGCGCGTGGGATCTAGCTTTACATCTGCTGGCATCCAAAGTCAGCACTGTTACATTTGAGAGCTATATCAGGGTTGCACAGCCGCTCGACTACACCAACGGGATAGTTACCCTGGGAGTAAATAATGCATTTGCTCGCGATTGGCTTGAAAAAAAAGCAGCCAATCCTATCAAAAGCGCTCTTGAATTTCATCTCGATGTTACTGGTATAACGATCAAGTTCGTTATACTCACGCGGGAACAGCAGCGTGTTGTGGAGCAGAAACGTAAATCAAACAGGACATCGGTGGGACTACAGCATGAACTGGATCTCAATGCAGCCGATACTATCGACAGTCCAAATTCTGACTCGTCACAATCATGTGCTTCTTCACCAAATCTCAAGTCTAAATTAACTCGCTCGGATAAGCAGAAATCTGGCAGCAAGCGTACTGAATCTGAACTACCTATTCCCTCTCTTCCTCTGAGTCAGCGATATAAGTTCGACACTTTTGTGGTAGGGCGTTCAAATCGTCTCGCACATGCCGGAGCAATAAATGTATCAGAGCGTCCGGGCGAAAACTACAATCCTCTATTTTTGTATGGTGGACCTGGCCTGGGCAAAACACACCTGCTTCAAGGGATAGCTCAAGTACTGCGGCATCAGAGGCCAAAAGAGCGTATTGCGTATGTTTCCGGGGAGTTTTTTGCACAGCACTATATTCGAGCGTTGAGAGAACACTCTACGGAGGAGTTCAGAAAACAGTACCGCCACGTGGATGTTTGGCTGGTGGATGATATACAGTTCATCGCGGATAAGGAGCATACGAAGGAGGAGTTCTTCCACACTTTCAATGCACTCTACCAGGGCGGCAAACAGATTGTAATCACCAGCGACAGGAGTCCACGGGAATTAAATACAATGGATGAGCGGCTTCGCTCCCGATTCCAGAGCGGATTGATTGCTGATATTGCTCCGCCAGAACTGGAGACCAGAATTGCAATTTTACAGCAGTTTCGCGAACGTGAGGGAGTGGAAGTAGCAGACAGCATACTCCACTATATAGCGAGTGCAATTCAATCCAATATTCGAGCCTTGGAAGGTGCACTAACGAAACTGATTGCCTATAGTTCTATCGAACAGACTCCGATGTGCGAAGAGATGGCGCAGAGTGTACTTGGAGAGTATTTTATTGAGAAACCAATACGCAAACGACGTCTGACGATAGATGAGATAATTGAAGCTGTCGCGATGAAGTTCGGTTCAACAGCGGAAGCAATTAAAGGCCCGAGCCGCAATAAAGAGATATCACTGGCACGCCATATCGCTATGCACATCTGCCGTGAACTGCTTCCGGGCGAAAATATTCGCATGGTGGGAGCGGCATTTGGAGGGCGCGATCACTCAACCATAGTGCATGCCTGCCAAAAGATGGAAGGGCTGCTCCGTGCCGATATCGAACTGCGCGATTTAGTTAAGACAATCTCAAATGAAGTTTAAGTGAATGATTAGCTTTTATCATATGACTGCATCCTGGAATCGATTTATGTGTTTGCCAATGCATCGAGAGTTCCCACTATCGGAGTCGGAAACGTGATGCGCGCATAGATATCAGCTAGACTGAGCCGACAGCCTATTGAGTCTAAATTAAGAATATCCTCAAGGCCGCGAGCGATGTCTAAACGCCATGCACCATCTGATAATCGCGAAAAGTGTTCGATTCGAGGTTCAGATTGCGATATTAGTACGTAGTCTGAGACTGACTCTAGTGTTTCGTAACAATCGAATTTCTCATGTCTATCGATTTTCTCGGTCGACTCTGAAAGAATTTCGATAATAAGCTTAGGATTTAGCAAAGTATCGAATCCTGAATATTCAAGCTCCGCTTCGCCGCAAATGACAACACCATCTGGGTAGTAGTATTTATCACATTTCGGAATGCGCACGCGCATATCATTCGAAACTATAAAGCAATGGCTGTTTTCGAGTTGAATTCCAATATGCCTTGATATGTTTGCGGAGATGATATTGTGTTCTAACGATGCACCTGCCATGGATATAATCACACCACGATCATATTCACTTCGAGTTTCGGCTCTGCGTTCGATCTCTAAATATTCCTGTGGTGTGTAAAACTTTTCTCTAGCGTAAGCAACCATGATGATTCCTCCGAATAGTGAAACGCGAATGAATGAGTTTAGCAAAAAGAAATATATGCAGAAACAATCTTAACTATTGTAACACCAAAAACGCCAATTCATCCAGCGATTATTTTATAATCTACGTCTGTCCAGTCCAGTCAGGTTTGGCGATGGTATTCCATCTCGTCTGTATGCTTTGAATGATTTCTGAGGAGAGCGGGCCTGTCTCCAACAACTTTGCATTTTGAGTCCAACGGCCAGGTTTTGCAGTGCCTACTATCGCAGTATGAACTCCGGGAAGGCTTAGTGTGAAACGCAGTGCAGTGCTAATGGCAGACGAAACGTTCTCCTTTAGGAAATCGTAATCGAGTTCCTTTAATCGCTCCCAATAGGTGCGGCAGTAGTCGTTGGGATCGGATTCTGTAAGCCAGATGGCATTGGCGATAGGGCGTTTTACGATAATCCCAATATTATTTGTTGCTGCCGTTGGCAAATGAGTAGTGATAGCCTGCTGATCAGCGATACTGATAGATGTCTGGATCGTGTCAAAAGCTCCACACTCCACGGCATAGACGGCATTTTCTCGATCTCCACTATATCCTATATAACGTGTTTTTCCAGCGGATTGAGCTCTTTGAAGTACATCGATGACATCCCCTTGTCTCAATATATCTTCGGAACAGCTATGCAACTGAATGAGATCCACGCAGTCTGTCTGGAGACGTTTCAGACTTCGTTCTATGCTCTGTTCGAGCATTTTCGTATCCCAGTCTGGCAGACTGAGACCAGCGGCATGTCCGCATTTTGTGAAAAGATAGTAATCCTTTCGTCGATGCGAGACAGCTTTCCCCACCGTTTCCTCCCCCGTTCCATAACACTCAGCCGTATCAATTACATTGAGCCCAGCATCTAATGCCTCGTTTAGTATTGCTGCCATTATCGAAGAATCTGTCCCACTAAATCCTGTTTCAGAACCTCCGAAACCAAGTGCGCTCACGTGCATATCCGTCTTACCTAACTGTCTTTTCTCCATGAATTATTTCCTTTGCTCTTATACTCAGCTGTACACGCTCTCCCAGACTTTCCACGAACTGTTTTCATTTCCCTTCCTATGAATATTAGAATATGGAATACCATTAAATTTCTGCAAGGCTATATAAGAGAGGGGAGAGGTGAGATAGATAAATGGTACAATATCCAAACTATTATGCAGCAAACTTTATGCCGGTCAGATAGGTCTGGCAAAATAATTTTGGTCAAGGAGATTTCCTTTGCAAATCAATGGAATGTGTTATCGAAAATGTTCAGGCATTTCGGTTTTGTGCATCGCAATATTTCCTTTCACCAGCACAATAACTTTTGCCCAGGATCATGAGAAAAAATCAACACCAATCCCACCTACGACGACACTCGAACGAACAGTCAATCCGATTGGGCTAACGGAAGCGCCATTACCAGGGTGGCATCCAGATTTTATCGGGGCATGGCGTGGAGATTTTGATCTGACTGTGGGCGTCAAACTTTGGACGGATACCTTCAATCTTCGGAATCTGACTTTTGACGGCGCTATAGATATCGCCCCTGGAATTCGAGCCCGTGCGCAGTTTCGTCGAAGAGAGGGCGAGTCGCATGTTTTTCAAGGGGACACAGATGAAGCCTATCTGGAAGCCTTCAATCAGTATCGTGGCAAGAATATAGACGGAGGGATCAGTCTCCGTGCCGGCCGAATAAGATATCTTCATTTTCCGTATCCTGATGCAATTTCACAATTCGATCAGGTACAGGGCATCTCCGACCTGACGGGCGGCCGAGCCACAGACTATCGTGATCTGGTACTGCAGGCAGAAGCAGCGACACACGGCGGCTGGGGACTGCACGTGGGAGCTCTCGCAGAGGTGTTCGGTTCAAATTCCCATAGTAACATCATAGATGCATACGCTTTTTATCGCAGCGATTTCGGGCGGGGATGGCATGTCGAAGGGAGATTGGGTGATCTTGCATTGCGATACGAGCCTTTGGGCAGGCCGGGGCAACCGGGCCAGGATATCTATCTTGGCAAGCAGTTAGGCGAGTTCAATCTCGGATTTCTTTATGAGAAAAAAGATCGAGAACGGGAGTTTTCCGGAGTGATGGTACAGTTCCGGCCAGGATGTGTCACTCGTCATTTAGGGAAGATTGGCTTCGACTATTCGAGAAAGCCAACGGGCTTCACTATGCAGTTCCCGATCTGGCACGGGCGGCTTCGAGAAAGCCGATTTGTACACAGAGGAGACTATTTAGTAGGTGAAGTACGTGCGGTCAGGATCAAGACTCTCTGGCAGCAAGGGTTCCTGAGAAACCAGTATGAGCATCGACTTGAGAGCTGGGGGGAAACGGGCGATTTCAAATTACGATGTGTGGTGACCGAGGAGCCCTGGTACCTTCAGGCTGAGGCGCTCGTAAGCCCACACCTGGTACCAGATGCTCGCTGGGAACACGACAGAATGGGGCCAGGCCAGTTTGTACAGCGGGTGACATATCGCTATTATCGCACACGCCGTGCGGGCAAAACGGACTCATCGACCTAATTTGCATGTGGAAGATGTGAGAGATATTCGGGTTCATCGATCTCTTTAAGAGCAGCGCCGAAAAGGCATTTTGCCAGCGAAACTGCTTCGCCGGGAGCAAGCTCTCCCTGAATGGAATGTGCCATGAGATGCATCGGCAATGGCTCCTGCCACCCTGTGGACTGTACATAGTAGATACCGCCCAAAAGATGTGCGCCATTTCGCCAATAAAACTCGATTCGCCGCCTGGCAAACGCTCGTTCGTTGGGATCAAGGGTGATGGCAGGATTCTGAACTTCCAGGATCATCGCGATAGATTCAGGCCAATCTTCTTTTATGCGCCGAACGATCTCATTATAAAACCGTGATCC
Organism: Chthonomonadaceae bacterium; assembly: GCA_025352825.1. Lineage (GTDB taxonomy): Bacteria > Armatimonadota > Chthonomonadetes > Chthonomonadales > Chthonomonadaceae > JANXSG01. Next base: position 17,282 of record JANXSG010000192.1, read on the forward strand.
TACCCCTTGATTTCTGGCAGTATTATGGATCGCGAGATACCATAGACTGACAACTTTGCATTTGGGTTCATGGGTGTATCTGCTCATACCAATTAGCTTTTCATCGGCATCTATTACTGCCAGAAGCCTCTCATTGCCAGCCTCACCATGCATCTTCTGCCTCAGAATTCGATTGTGGGAGCTAACTTGCATCTGTTCGTTAATGGGAAACGCAGACTGATACAGATCCAGCCAATCATCATAGTACGGATCTTCTAGAGTGAATATCTCGTGAAAACGAATTTCATTGTCCATAGGAGTACTCCTACATCTGCATTTTCAGATAGGATGCGGAACGCGCCAATCCATTCTGCTTGTTGGGGTCGGGGTTGCCGCATTCCAAAGCCATGTAGCCGGTGTATCCAATCTCTTTTAATGCAGCAAATCCCGCTTTGAAATCTGTATGCCCCAGACCAGGCATCTGTCGGTTACTATCGGCAAGATGCACATGCACAATATGCCTACCAGCAGATCGAATTGCAGCAGATATATTCTGCTCTTCGATACTCATATGGAAGAAATCTGCCATGATTTTTACGTGCGGATTACCTACCCGCTCACAGATATCCACACCATCCTGAAGGGTACGTATCAAGTGTGTCTCGTAGCGGTTCAATGGTTCGATCAGCAGGCATGTTCCCGCCTTAGCGGCCGTTTGCCCCCACTCTTCACAGAGCTTTGTAAATAGATCCTTTTCCAGATCAATAGCGTTGGCTAGAGGAGAAAGGTCCGGGATGCGTGGCCCTCCAAAAATCGGAACCATGATAAGCCCGGTCATTCCCAGGTCTCCTGCTACCTTTAGTAGAGTATGCATATCTTCGGAAGCAATTTCACGCTCATGCTTATCAGCATCGACAGGGCATCCTCGGAATCCTGCGCAGATGCTGGAAGGCTTTACTGAATGGTTTGCAGTCAGCCGTTTTATTTCTGAAGCACGTTCACCAAGGTTGCTTCCCCAAAACTCAATCCCTTCATAGCCAGCTTCTGCTAAGCCATCTAATTTCTCTTCCAGGCTCTTACCTACTGCAAGACCTTCCTGACATGCGAATTTCATACTCTACTCCTACTTAATATTTAATCCTTAGAGGTAATTGCAAATGTCAATAATTGTACTAATTAGATGCGACGAAATGAATTTCTTCGCTCGGTAGCCTTCGGCTGTATGTCCTTCGGACACTAAATCAGCAGTTTCCCCGAGTTATGGTAGGTGTATATGCGAAGCAC
>JANXSG010000272.1 GCA_025352825.1 Chthonomonadaceae bacterium
ACCGTTAAAACCCACAAATTCATAAATACCTGCAAATCAATCCCACATCCCACTCTACCCAATATATCGCATAAAAAATAAGGTGTATATTATTGTACGCTTACTTTTTTGGTATATTTACGCCACTATGGAGTGAGTTCGAATCATCATGTTTATGTGCATGAAGACTGCCTAATATTCTACACTTAATATGGGAGAAAGCTGTTTTTGTTTCTTTTAAGAAAGATAATGACATCAAAAACTGATCAGTCGAAGACGGCAGTCGGCAGTAAATCAGCTCGTCGGATATGCGAGTTAATTCTTTACATATTCATTGACAAAGACGACCTAATCTTGTAAGATTAGAAGTATGAATTTGAGCAAAAAATATATTCGATTCGGGCTGATATTCATCCCCTTTACCTTGTTAGCGTGTTCCCATCCCCCCAAACCCACGATTGTAACCCTCGATCCTGAAAAACAGGTACTGGCAGTCATCGCCAAAAATTCCAGCGATCCTGTGCCGAGGTTAAGTCTTGCAAAGAGATACGCCTCCACCGGCCGTACCCACTCCGCCATACAACAGGCAGAGATAGCAAGAAAATTGGGTGCTGCAACCGATGAAAATCTTTTCTTTCTGCAGAAGATTTATAGATCTGTGGGTGAAGCAGAAACCGCGGCCGCAGTTCTTGAGAGTGGAACACATGCATCCATGTGCTCGCAATCACTTCGATTTGCTCTGAGTCAGGCATACCTTGATATAGGTGACTTTACAAAAGCTGCCGACATACTTTTGCCAATCGCGAAAAATTCGGAATTAATTTCACCCACAGTAAAGTTGAACTCAGCCCGCACCCTGCTTATGGCTGGGCGAATTCACGAAGCAGAAAAACTCATTCCACAACCTGATAATAATCCAGAGACACTTGCATTAATCGGTTTTTCGGCTGCGCTCCAGGGAAAAAAGGATGCAGCTGTGCAATATCTTGCGAAAGCATGCCAGCTCAACCCCAGCGACGCCTTTAATCTCACGCTTTTGGGTAGAGCTCAGCTTACTGCCGGAGATAAAAAGGGCGCGTTAACGTCGTTTCAGGCAGCAGTATCTCTGCAAGACGCACCGCCTATTGCATTCACCAGCGCTGCAGAACTGATGATACACGCTGGCCAGACGAAAGAAGCATCAGATCTGCTTAGAGCCATTCCACCAGATTTGCAAAAAGATCCATCCTACTGGGAAGCACAAGCAGCCCTCTCGAACGAGCTCAAGCAACCAGTTTCGGCTGCTATTTCCGCTGGGTATGCCGCCTTTCATCGTGGTGATCCCTGGAAGGCAGAGGTAATCTGGCAGCGCACACTTCCTATAGCTACTGGCGACGATGCTCCCGAACTCTTTGCAGCTGTCTTCAATAGCGCCTATCAACGGCAGGACGCCGTAGTCTCCATGAAAATCATGAGCGAGGCAGTAAAGAAGTGGCCTCAAAATGCTTTCTTTGCCCACAAACACGCTGAGCTGCTGCTCGGGCAGAATATGCTGAAAGAGTCACTGGCGGAGGCGGAGCGCTATCGCTCGTTAGCGCCTCCTCAGGAGCAGGCAACCGTGGCGGAACTTTTCTGCCGGGTTGCTCTCGATTCTGGGAAGCATGAGCTGCTTGTACGATATGCAAAGCTGGCGAAGGAACTTTCTCCAAGAGATCCTCTTCCCACCCTTCATCTGGCTGAGTGGCAGCTTAATCAGGGGCGCAGCAAGGAGAATCTCGAAGCCACTCTGAAGTATTATTTAGAAGCGATCAGTATTTCACCGGACAGCGCTGAAGCGAGATCGCGTGCTGGGATAGTGCTGAACGATCTCAACCGACCAGAGGAAGCGGAAGATCAGCTTCAGAAAGCGCTCAGTATAGACCCGAGAATCCTGGATGGAACAGCAAACTTTACTCTGGCTCAAATATATCAGAAACAGGGTCGGACTGCTGAAAGTGAGTTCGAACAAGCCGAGTATATTCGGATGCAAAAGTTGAAAGATGGATGGCTGGCCATGATGAAAGCATTCCGAAAGATCACGTCTGTATCGGAATGGAAACAGTTTGGAGAGCGAGCGCTTCAAAGACACGATAACTGGATTGCGCTATGTGCCTTTCAGCAAGCAACAAAATATTCTCCTACGGATAAAGCTGCCTGGCGTGGGCTGGCGGCAGTCCAGAAGAGAATGGGGCGATTTGATGATTCAGTCAGGTCGATGCAGAAAGCGAATCATTGACTATCGACCAAACACAATATAGTCTTTGAATACACCCTTTTTTTTGCAAATGCCTTAACTCTATAAACTATTATCACCTGCGCTTGAGTGCTGCAAACGGGCTGACAATCATCTTTCCGATACGCCATGAATTAGACTGTTGGATTGCTTCGAGATCATGTGTTAAGCGTTGTTCGGTATTTCTATGATTCTCAAGCTCACGTTGTAGAATTCGAATGCATTCATGTGTCTCCTGAATCTCATATCGCGCAAAAGAAGCCTCCTCACGCGCCTTTGCAATTTCGATATCCGTGTTTGACGGAGCAGTAGACAATTCATGATTTACTTCTATAATGCGCTGATGTTCATTTGCCATTTTTTGCTGAGGTGTTTTGCGGGCAATCACAGTAAAGCGTGGGCCAGACTTCTCCAGTCTATCCGATATCACTTCCACTCTTTCGAAGCCCACATCCTTAAGCAGTTCGAGCAGTGAATCCCTATAAAGCCAGCGAGCATAGGGTTCCACTCCTGCGCGATTGTCTTGCCACAAGCCTTCCGTAAAGTAGTGTGCCCTGTAGGACTTTCCTCCGTGAGTGAGGTCGGATCGTTCGAAAGTAGTATCGTCTCGGCAGTAGTGGGTATCAAGAATCAGATCGTCGGTCACGTCGGCGATCTTGGTGAGATGTGCCACGGGATCTAGCAGATGGTACAGCACGCCCACATGGAACATGATGTCGAATGTGCCAAAGCTGCAGTCGAGATCACGGGCATCCAGCAGCGCGACCTTTGCGTTGTGCACATCCTGGACGAACAGATTTATCAAAGAACATACCACATTGTGCGGACGGACATCAAAAGCAGTGACATGTCTGCATATACGCGAGAGCTGAGCTGTGTGATACCCCTCGTTGCAGCCCACTTCCAATACGGTTTTATCCCTAGAATTAAAACGAGATGCGACCGCCAGCACCCGCGCATCACCCTCTCTGATGATTTTATTGTTGCGATCTGGATCACCAAGAATACGCCCATCGGGCATCTCCGTACCCACTTCCCACTGAATCACTTTCTGAAAATCCTGAAACTGCTGTTCTGTAAGTGCTATCATGCTTCCGCCCTATTGAATCTTTGCGATCACATTTCTGACATATTCTGTATTATATCAAGAAAGCGTGTTTGCGTCAAACACAATCACATCCACCGGCATATTCTTAACTAATCGGGAAAGTATACGTATCCACTGGATGTGGTTATAGCAGGAACCAGGATAATAAAAGTGAAGTATCTGCTGATACACCTTAGCATTCATCAAACTTTGTAAAGGCGTGCGTATAGAATCGATAGTACAGAATAAAAACCTAGAAAAGGATAACAAATATGAAACCAATTGTGCTTTCGCTCCTGACAGAAGAACACATTCCAAAAGTATTCCATAAAGAAGTCTGGGAGAAAATCAATGATACGTATACCGTGAAAAGTGCTCTAGAGGATCAAGAGGCCGAGGCTATTCTTATAGAGTGCAGCGCGGTTTTGACAGGGTGGGGCACGAACTTCGAGTTTACACCCGAAAGATTAAACAACGCAAAAAACCTCAAGATTATTGCACACACCGCCGGAACCATCAAAATGTTCTTCCCAAATCCGGAATCCCGCACTGTGCTTCTAAGCAGAGGGATAACTGTATTTGCTGGTCTGGAGGGCATGGCGAGAAACGTGGCAGAGGCAACCATAGGTTTGTTAATACTTGCGATGCGACGCTGGCCAGAACTTTCGATTGGAAGCCATGCAATCCAGAACAACGTACTAGCCAAAGACAGAAGTGTAATTCCGAGAAACGACCAGTTCCTGACTAAAGCGACTGTCGGATTGGTGGGTCTTTCGACAGTCGCACGCATGACGATTCCACTCTTAAAAGCATTCGACTGTAGGATTCTCGCCTATGATCCCTTTATCAATGCTCAGAAAGCAGGCCTCTTGGGAGTCGAGTTAGTAGAATTGAATGATCTGTTTCGAATGAGCGACGCCGTCAGCCTGCACGCTCCGGCAGTACCATCTACCAGGCACATGATAGGAACCGAACAGCTAAGCCTCTTACGCGATGGTGCGACGCTAATCAACACTGCCAGAGGAATGATCATAGATCATTACTCCCTATATGAAAAATGCCGAACCAGCCGAATAAGTGTTGCCCTGGACGTAACGGATCCCGAACCTCTGCCTTTAGATTCCCCGCTTCTAAGTCTGCCGAACGTCTATATTTTGCCACACATTGCAGGGCTAGGTTATGCGGGACTTTTTCAGATGGGAGATCAGGCTTTCGACGCAATCAATAGTGCGATGACCGGGGAAAAGGTTTCGGGCGCAATTCCTATTGAACGATGGGATTTCAACGCTTAGAAAATTTGACTCGAAAATCACTGTTTGAATTGAATGTTGTCGCAACTCCGGCCACCGTTTTCCAGAATCTGGCTGCAAGCGTGAGAACTAAGTCTGAGCTTAAATAAATACTGTTGACATCTGACCAACCACTTGTTACAATGGAGTTAGGATTGATTTCATAATTGTTGGTTTTCAGACATGAAGTGGGATTCTTCAAATGTTATTGATGTAAGCACTCAGGCAGTAATTCTCACCAACACAGGAGAAATAGATGAATAAGTTCGTTAAAGTGGGAGCTTTCGCATTCACATTTTCCATTCTTCCGTACACTGCCTTAGCGCAGACCTGGTCAGAAACAGGAGATGCCGGTAACCTGATAAGTTCCTCGCAGAATACCATAGGAACAGGCTCTTTAACTACCATCAAAGGTTCACTTACTCCTGCTTTTGATTTCGAAGACATTTACTGCATTACTATCACAGATCCTACAATTTTCTCGGCAACTTCCAGCTCACCCAATACTCCACTATGGCTGTTTGATATTGCTGGGAATGGGGTCACTTCGCAGGAAGGAATCTATCTGAATACTCCGAGTAAAATCACAGGTTCATTTGTTTCGAATTCCGGTATATACCACCTTGCGATAAGTGATCACGACATCCTAGCTTACAACTCAGCATCACAAGATATTTGGAATTCAAATCCCAGAAGTGTAGAAACCCCTCCCAATGGGACGGGCGCACCTGGCCCATTAGCATCATGGTCACCTTTCGGGGCATCACTGGGACTTGGAAACTATACCATTACCTTAACCGGGGCTTCCTACGGAAACTGTTCTGTTCCTGAACCAAGCAGTTTAGCATTTTTAAGTGGAGTTGGATTGCCTGGAGCAATGATGCTGCTTCACCGACGTCGTCGAAAGAAGACTAATTCATCGAGCAAATTTCAAGAAGTATTGTAGATGCTGCTATTCACAGGGTGGGTTGGTGGTACATGGCTCAGATACATCACCGACACATTCAGGATCGGTCACTATCCCAAACATCATATACATAGGCTTTTTCGATGCTATCGAGTCGGGCGGAAGCCGGAAAGGGCCTTTGTCGATAATCCATTGATCTACAAATTTTGTCGAGACGGGGTCAAATCCTTCAGGCGAGAGATTTTTCTTGAGCTTGACAGAATGGGTATGTCCATCTGCAAGTACAATATTCATGCCACCGCGATGCCTTCCCTGCGCCGGGGTGTCTAGCCATGCGCTCATAAAACCTTCATAAATAGCAGGCTGATTCGCGGGGTACTGAAGATCAGAATACGCACGTACATCATGCCTTCGCACCAATCGAGATCTGCATCCACAGGTAAAAAGACCAGGGTTTGGGACATAAGATGCAAAATTTACACTTTGTGGAAGTGGCGTCCCATATAGCCCAACTACTTTAGCATAGTCGAATGCTTCAGGTTCGGTTGGGCACTGTAGTATGCAGCTCTTCGCGATATAAGGGAACAACAGATCGTATATTGAAAATATCTGGCGAGCCTGCGAGATGGTGTCGCCAGTCACATACAGTGTGAGTGCATATGTCTCATCATAGTCTTGCAGATACATCGTGCTCGCCGATCCTATCTGCTGCATGTTATTTATGCAGACGGTGCTGCGAGCAAACTCTCTGACTTGGGCGAGAACGGGGAATAGCAGGGATGCAAGAATAGAAATGATCCCTATGCAAACAAGAAGTTCAATGAGAGTAAATGCACTTCTAGTTCTAGACATGCCACACTCCGATTCCAGGATAACATCACGAAAACACTATCCAATCACATCTTTGTCGGAATCTATAACCCATCTATCGCTGCTTGGCCTGATATCAATTATTGGATGCTTTTCCTTTCGCCTATACCCCTTGTTCTGAATAAAAAAAAATTCAAATATAAGAAAATGTGTTCTAGTTATGAATTGTGTTTCTTGGTGCCTTTGAGTCTTGGTGGTTCAATAAAATACATATACAGAACAAAGTGAGTTCAGATTTGTACAGGGTGACGAATTTAACTACCAAGACCCAAAGTAACCAAGTAAATGCGATAAAACACTAGCAGATTATCAGGCGTCAACCCAGGGAGCTGTAATCCATTCATAGCCGCTGCCCTGTTTCTTGATGTGCCCCAGGCCAGGAAATGGAATATGGTTGCCCAGCACCAGGGTACGATCTGCGGATGCCCTGTCAAATAGCCGTTTGCGCGCCGCGATAGCCTGCTGAGGGTCAGTATCGAAAGCAACTGTCCATTCTGGGTGTGCGAACATCAACACATTATGGTGAGTAGCATCCCCAATGCAAAGCAGCTGATCGTTACCGGAGCCAATCAACTCTTCCGGGTTTGTTCCAGCGCCATCGGCAGATCGACCACGCCAGTCGTAACTGCCTTCGAAAGCACCGCTTCCGAGTTTGATATGTCCCTTACCATGAATAAGGTCACCCTTCCATTCCGCTTCTGCGGTTCTTGTAGGCATTACAGTTCTCCTTATAATTAATTTCACCGATTCGGTGATGCAACCCTTGATAGCCCGGTTAAATTACAATATCTTAACGAATATATTGGGTATGTGGGTTCCATTCTAGATTATGAATGATAGATATTTACTCGAAAAGATTACGTTGAGGACAGTCTACCATGCCCTGCCGTACTGTTCTGGGGGTGTAATCTCCTGCCCAAGCTCTTTTGCGGCACGCCGTGGCCAGTATGGATCGCGCAGCATTTCTCGCGCGAGAAAAATCATGTCCGCCTGCCCCGTACGTATGATATGATCTGCCTGTGCTGGAGAAGTGATCATTCCGACAGCGCCTGTTAAAATATCAGCATCCGTCCGAATACGTTCTGCGAACATAGTCTGGTACCCCGGGCCGAGTGGAATTTTGACCGAAGGTACATTTCCACCAGAAGATGCATCTATCAGATCGACACCGAGAGGCTTTACCAGTTTCGCTAACTCGATGGACTGCTCGATATCCCAACCACCCGCAGCCCAGTCGGTTGAAGATATTCGCATAAATAGTGGAAGCCGTTCCGGCCAGTTTCGTCGAACCTCTTCAACTACTTCCAGAACCATGCGGATTCGATTTACAAAACTCCCCCCATACTCGTCTTCTCGTTGATTTGAAAGTGGAGAGAAAAACTCGTGCAGCAGGTATCCATGCGCGGCGTGAATCTCCACCACTTGAAAGCCTGCTGCCAGAGATCTCTGCGCGGCGATGCCGAACTTCTTAATAATCTCTTTAATTTCTTGATTTGCTAGTTCATGCGGTGTCTGATATTCTTTATCAAAAGGAACTGCTGAGGGAGCAACTACGGGACTCCAACCCCCGTCCGCTATCCCAACAGATTTGCCTCCCTTCCAAGCCGATGCCATACTTGCTTTTCTGCCCGCATGCGCTATCTGAATTCCAGCCGCACCACCCTGGTTCAACATAAATCGGTTGATTCGCTGAAGCTTTTCGACATGTTTATCATCATAAATACCCAAATCATCCGGACTGATCCTGCCTATTGCTTCAACAGCGGCAGCCTCTGTTATTACTAATCCGGCGCCGCCTACAGCGCGGCTGCCGAGATGCACCAGATGCCAGTCATCTGCCATTCCGTCTACACTGGAGTACTGGCACATGGGGGACACCACAATTCTATTTCGAAAAATGACATCACGAATTTTCAATGATTCGAACAGATGCATAATTTTTCCTTAACCTATTTTAAAATTTTCCACCAGTGTAACCAGTTCCATCAAATTCAAGCCGCTTCCTTCTGAAATTTGATTTTGTATTCCACATTCCCATGAAAAAGATGCCTGTACTCTATACCCACGAAATTATCCCTGCTCAATATTGGTAATTGCACAGTGGGATATACACGACTATTACAGCACTCACCCCCTGCCCCCTCTCTCCCAAAAATAGGAGAGGGAGTGACTTTAGCATGGGATTCTCGATTTCCAGTATAGTTTCAAACTGCAACAAACTATTATCCGTGCAGTGGAAAATTGAAATTCAAATATCTGATGCTCCCTCTCTCCCGAATCTTCGGGAGAGGGGGTTGGGGGGGTTGAGGGCGTGAACGAGTTTTTTCAACTACTTGAGACTTTTGCAATTATCTCATTCGGCTATCCCTTCACATTTGGCTTCAGATAGACTTGGCCGCCAGAGAAAATCTTCGAAATCTGTTGCACCCGGTAATCGAATATCTCTTGAAGCTGCTTGCGAATCAAGAGACGGTGCAGAAACGCTCCAAATGGCCCGAATGGAAGTCGGTAACGCACACAATCGTTTAGTAAAACTCCACCATTAGCTGACTCGAAAGTGTGCGTGTGGTGCCAGAGAATGTAGGGGCCGTTCAACTGGGTGTCTACGAAACTCTTATCGGGAGACCAGTCTGTGATCAGAGTACGCCAGAAATAGGGAATACCGTACCATCGCAGACGATACGCTATGAGGGTGCCTTCTCTGATCTCATTGGGTTCAACAGTAAGAATTTCAAAACTTAACCAGTCTGGAGTGATACGAGGCAGATTGTTCGGGTCTTCGAAGAAGGGGAAGACCTCCTTCATATCTCTGGGGACCCATTGCTGCCTTGTCAGCATGTATTCGGGTGCGCCCCAAGCCAATAACTTATGCATTTTGAGCGCTATCCTGCTGCCAAAATATTCTTATGCAATTTGCCTAAGAAATGAATGGTCGCAAACTTACGATATAGAAATGTCATTCGTAAACCAAATGGTGTGAAGAGAAGCCTCGTCAGGATGCCTCGCGCTCCTTCGAAATGATCGTATTCGATGTGTTCTGAAATGCGAGTGAATCCTATTCTCTCTTCTGAAAACTTGTGCGTGTGTATCCAGCTTTTCATCGGCCCATGTATTTGTGTATCTGTGAATCCCAAGAGCGGATCTACTGATGAATGTTGCGCTGTCCATCGGATAGGCAGAGGGCCAAACCATAATGTGAATTCGGAGATCGATCCTTCCGCCATAGGGTCAATCCGATGAAGCTGCACATAGACTGGCGGAGGTGATAGTCTGCGCAAAGCGCGTGTATCCCTGTGGAATTCCGCCACATCTACCAGCGGCGAGTGGACGATGAAATTAAAGTCGAAGGTCTTCATATTATTCTTGTCTTGTGGAATTCAGCTTGGTTCACTCCCCATAAAACGCAGCATAACTTACAGAAATATCTGCTTCGAACTTTTTCTTAGCGCCGACGATACCAAGACTACGCAGAGTTTTAAGGTCGATTTCGCCATGGATAGATTCCGGTTTAAAGACCGAGAACGGAATATCTACGCGTGTCCACTTAGCATTGGCTTTGAATTCGGCATCGTAGTACTGCCAGGGCAGGCGGGTAGCTCCGTTTCGGAGATGGATGTAGTACTTTTCACCATTCCCCTTCACCCACAGTCGTATCCCTTTGTAAGAGGAGGCGTCGATATATTTCCCATTTTCAGCGAGTGCGACCGCAGTCTGAATAAACCCGCCGTTATTTTCCAGAGAAACACTGCCTTTCAACCGCATAGCCTTTTTGCCGTCCACAATCTCACGATGAACAGTGGATGTCGAAACACCCCCCATTACTCTATCCGTGAAGTTTCGCCAGGGCGTCTTCAAATCAGACATTCCATCCGCACGTGTGAAATCGTCGATAAGCTTTATTCTTTGACTCTTTTCAGGGGGAGTAAGGCACATTGCGCCGCATCCCGCCAGTATAAAAAGGGCTGAAGAAAAAATAAATGTTTCTATTTTCAAAAGCTCAATCCTCCTCATTACAACTCATGTCCATGTCTATACACGATATATTGGATTTATTTGATGATCACAGAGGAAGATTTTTAGACAGGATTAACAGGATTTACAGGATTAGGTTATCTGACACCTAAACATAATACCCACACCGGCATTTTATTACTCCTCATTAATGTTGTAAATCCTGTTAATCCTGTCTAAAAATCTTCCATGTATTACGCTATATTTGCTTGGTGTAATCGTTATTGAATACAATCTGAAAGCATATATACTTTGGAAGGCACTAGCATGCTTAAGTCGCCAGCATCGTTCTGAGCTGTTTTCTGGCTCGGTGAACTCGAGAACGGATAGTACCCACCGAACAGTCTAGTCTTTGTGCAGCTTCCTCATAAGACAGTTCGTGTACATCTACTAAAAAAATAGTTCTTCGGAAAGAATCCGATAGTTTCACGAGAGCGCCTTCCAGCTTTTCGTCCATTATTTCCGACATCAAACTTACTGCGGGATCCTGGCGGCTATCCGGCAGCTCGTCTGCCAGGCTTGCAGATTCTTTTCCTGGCATCGGCGCATCTAATGATACTTGCGGGGCTCTGCTTCTAGCCCGCATACGATCGATAAACAAATTTGAGATAATGCGAAACACCCATCGGTCAAATGGACGTTTATGATCGTAGTGATCAAAAGATCGATAAGCCCTGTAGAAAGCGTCTTGTGCCAGATCTTCAGCATCTTCCCAGTTCCCACTCATTCTTTTAGCGTAGGCTAGGCACTTCTGATGATGAAGCCTGAATAGTTCTTCAAAACGGGGAGATCCGGAATATACTGATGATATCTGATTTTGTGTGTTAACCATCGATTCCCTCCTGATCGAGGAATTGGGGTTCCGCTGAATCTCTACCGTCTTGCGGAGCCAAACTCCAAGATGTATGTTCAAATCAATTTAGAAAGTACTCACTGTGATGTACTTCAATGCGTATTTCCCCACGAAATGCTTCCATTCCGTGATATTAAATGCTTCCATTCATGGCTTCAATAATGGCTTTGGCTGCAGATATGCCCGAAATAGCTGCCCCTTCTACTCTTGGGGCGCCAAACGCATCCCCTGCAAACACCAGTCCTTGTAATCCTGAAGCAGTGAGCGCCGGCGCAGGATAACACTGGATAGGTTTGGCATAACGCCACTTGTGAATTTGAAATTCGACAACAGGGAAATTCAGCCACTCCTCCGCACTTTTCAGGAGTTGTCCGGTAATTTCCGCATCCTCCCCGTTCCAGTTTGCTTTGCTGAACTCAGGCGAGGCGTGTATCGTAATGCATGGCGTTTGAGATATCCCTTTTATCTGATTGTCCGATATCCAATTGATATCCTGGGTCGGATTTTGCAGGCCTCCCGGCTGTGGTACCGAAGACGGATTGGCCAGGAGTACCATGAGTGCAATGCAGGGTTCATACCGAATTGTTTCGAGCGAATCTCTCTCCATCTTTGCCAGGCACACATCCCCTGTATCTAGTAATGCCAGCGATTGTGGAACTGGCGGCGTAAGAATAAGAGAGTCCGATCTGTAAATACTTTTGTTCTCAGTCCGAACAATCCAGTTTCCCTGTCTGAAAACGATCGAAACTGCTCTTTCATTTACTCTCACATCAATGTCATTAGCAAGGTATTTTGGGATAGTGTTCATTCCTTCACAGCCGATATAGCGCGCATGGCCATCTTCGGTAGCAAGCTCTACTGAGTCTGCAAATCCCCTGCACCATTCTCGTACTATCCCAAGTTCTTCCCACTTGTCCACGATTTCTCTAAACTCAGGTTGGCGAACCGTGAAAAACTGTGCACCATGATCACAAAGAGCGTAATCTATGTGGCGTGTCGACATCCGCCCTCCTACTCCTCTTCCCTTATCTAGAACTCTTAGACTCAGCCCATGGCTCTTCAAAGTGTTGGCGGCCATCAGGCCGGATATTCCCGCTCCTATGATGGTGCATGACGCCGTATTATTTACTTCATTCATAATTCCACCTCGCTAAATTACTGCTGAGGCATCCGTACCTGTTCTCGGGGCTATTCAGCATGCTCAGCCCAGTATACAAGCTTATTGGCCATACCCGAAAAGACGAAATAGTGAAGGGGCAGAAGTGCATACCAATAGATGTATCCCCATATTGAACCTGGAAAATAGTAGGCTGTCTGCACAAGCGTGTTATTTCCTTCACTCTCCTCTCGGACACAAAACTCCAGCCATGCTCTTCCAGGCACCTTCATTTCAGCACGTAGTAAAAGTCTATTGGGCCGACAGTCTTCAACACGCCAGAAGTCGATAGCATCTCCAATCACAATCTCTTCGGGATGACGCCTGCCTCTCCGTACCCCAACACCGCCTATGAGTTTATCCAGTGCACCTCTAATTTCCCACAACCAGTTACCGTAGTACCACCCTACTCTTCCGCCAACTCGTGAGATAGCTCGCTGTAGTCGCCCGACAGAAGCTCTGGTTTTCACTTCTTGCACGTCGCGAATCAATCCATGGCCACCGGCAGGAAGATGCGACGTATCCAGCAATCGTGGAATTTCACCTCGAACTGCCCCCGTCCAATGAGTGGGGATCTGTAGATCGTCTGTCTCTCGAAGCGCCTGTTCGACTGAAGCGCGAAAGGAGGTCAGAGGAACCGGCAGAAGCCGCTGAGCATCGTCATTCTCACATATAGTTTCTGAACGCAGACCCTCGACTAAAGGTGAAGCAATAGACGAAGGAATGGGAGTGACCATGTTAATCCAGTAGGATGAAAGGCGTGGGGTCAGCACCGGTACAGTGAATATGAACCTTTTCAAGCCACGAATGTCTGCATACACTTGCATCATATCTCTGTACATTAGTATGTCTGGACCGCCAATATCCAGCACATGCCCCTCTGATTTTTGGCTTGCGATTGCTGCAATAAGATAACTCAGTACATCTTCGATAAATATTGGCTGTGTTCGGGTTTTGATCCAGCGTGGACAAACCATTATCGGAAGTTTTTCCGTGAGATGACGCAACATTTCAAACGACGCACTTCCAGCGCCCACGATCATCGCTGCTCGAAATTCAGTAACTGGTACAGTGCCGGCTCGCAAGAGGTCACCAGTAAGGTGTCGGCTTTCCAGGTGCGCAGAGGTGAGGCCGTCTTTCTTTCCCAACCCGCCTAGATAGATTATATGCTTTACTCCACACTCTTCTGCCGCCTTGGCGAAGGCAATCGCGCTCTGTTTTTCACGCTCCAAAAATCCCTTTTGCCCGTCTCCCATAGAATGTATGAGATAAAAGGCGGTATCAACATTTGTGAGCGAGGCCGTTAGGCTGGCAGGCTGCAATACATCCCCATAAATCACTTCCAGCTGTCCCGATCGTTGGACTTCGCCATTCCAGCGGCCCGTGAGCCTGCGTGGTTCACGAACCATGCAGCGAACGTTGAATCCCTTGTGCAATAGGAGTGGAACTAACCTACCTCCAACGTATCCCGTCGCACCAGTAACTAGTATTTGTCGTTCATTCATGTTATGTTGTGATCCGGCGCAGTAGTCCGGCTCCATGTATTTCCAAATGTGGCACCCCAAGCAGCGAACTAGCAACTCCCGATTTCACTTGGTGCCCTAAAACCATAATTACCTTATCTCTGCTCAGTACTGTCAGCGTAAGTCCGTTGTTACTTAAATAGTCTGTTGTACTACGCAGGAAATTGAGATTACTTTTGTGGAATAGCTTAGAGGCACGCAGAAAGTCTACAGGATTATCCACCTCCAGGCGAATCGATTCTTGCTCTGCCACCAGTTGTGCTTCCGCACCATTCACTAATATTTTCAACGTCCCGCGTAATGCAATCATTTACTTCATCCTGTTCTTTAGACTATGCTTTTGCTTCGTAAGTGCGTACCCGTATGGTGCCATTTAGCTTCCACAATGCGCTGGGAGCATTTGAACTAGTGTCCCGCGGTACCGATACTTCCATATTGTCGAACTGATATTCTATGGTAGCTCCGTGCCCTGTGAGAAAGTTGTAGAGTCCTTCCGCCAAATGCGGCCAGGTTGTAATTTCCGATTGTGTATCTGCCATGATGAATCCCCTTCGTGATATGAGAATACAGTAATATATAGTCAAATTTACTGTCAGAATGGCGCCAGTTTCAGGAAGCGTCCGGCGCGGATATTTCCTCTTAATGTTTAGGCAGTAAGACGGTGTCTATAACATGGATGACCCCATTACTACATTCAATATCTGTCTTGACTACCTTAGCATGGTCGACATGCACTCCATGTTTAGTTTTAATTGTGACAGATTTACCGTTGACGGTTTTCACTTTGGTTCCACTTTTAAGTTTGAGCACATCTGCTGCCATTACCTTGCCTGGTACGACGTGGTAGGTGAGGATAGCAGTTAGCTTATCTTTATTTTCTGGCTTCAGAAGAGTCTCGATTATTCCCGGTTTTGCCTTTTCCAGCTTTTTAAATGCGGCATCCGTGGGAGCGAATACAGTGAATGGTCCGTCACCTTTCAGTGTGTCCACCAATCCGGCAGCTTTCACTGCAGCCACCAGAGTCTTGAATGATCCCGCCGCAACAGCGGTATCGACTATATCTTTAGCCTCTTCTGCCTTTGCCATTGAGCCGCTCGTTATGACAGCCCCCATCAATCCTAAGAATCCCAGCAGAGCCAATCCTTTTCGAAGTTTCATCTGAACTAAATTCCTTTCGTACGTTCCAATTTTAATGGAGAATTGTGTTTGTGGATACCTGTACTTCATTGTGTAGAACGGACATATACAATATGTTTTGAATTCTACCATTAAAAATCATTCTATCGATATTTAACAGCCTTGAAGTATGTACCACCAAATTATTATAACCCTCATGATATAGTATTGTCAAGTGTTTGTATAGATATTGTCGAACAAATTTTTAAAAAAATTAACAAGCCTCATTTGTTGTATCCCGTCAGCAATTTAAGTGCTCACGCGATGTGAAGCGATCTTTAACACGAATTTTATGATCATGATTCCGTAAAAGCAGTATTAAATTATTCATTCATAACTGAATCGATTAATGTTATTTTGAAATAATTGTAATAAAATATCTTGACATAACTTAGACGAGAATGTATAATGATTAGACGAGGTCAAAGATGCACACTATCAAATTCGTCGCTCTATATACAGGACTTTCGCAGCACACAATCCGTGCCTGGGAACGGCGATATTCAGCGCTTACCCCAGCGCGCACCAACACCAATCGACGCTTGTACACTACTGCAGATCTAGAAAAGTTATCACTTCTTCATCGGGCAGTAAATTCTGGACACAGCATTGGGCAGATAGCTAGTATGACTGTTAAAGGTTTAACAGATATGCTTTCAATAGTTAGTCCTACAAATGCTGCATACAGTCCTGCCATTTCAATTTCTCCTACTACGAACAAGCTGATCCCGATGAGCGAACATGCAAAACCTTATCTCGATGAATGCCAGCGGGCAGTCGAACGTCTCGATGTGGAGGGTTTAGAAGATACACTTTCACGTGGGGCGGCGCTGCTCGGATCGGCAGCCCTAATCGACAGTGTTATGATGCCACTTATGCATCGTATTGGGGAACGTTGGCGTGAAGGGGAAGCGAGGCTTGCTCATGAGCACATGGCTTCCGCAATAGTTCGTACATTCCTGGGGCGTATGTTGGATTCGTACCAGCCAGCAGCACACGCCCCTCGCTTAGTGGTTACCACTCCAGCAGGACAGTTCCATGAGCTTGGGGCTCTTGTTGCAGCAGTGACTGCTGCCTCAGAAGGGTGGAGAATTCTCTATCTGGGACCAAATCTGCCCGCAGCAGAGATAGCAGGGGCGGTACATCAATCAGGTGCAAGGGCGCTCGCCCTGAGCATAGTCTACCCACCGGATGATCCGGGAATGGAAAATGAGATGAGTGAGCTTCGAAAGTATGTAGGTAAAGATTTTCCAATCCTGGCAGGCGGGCGTGCTGTATCATCATATAGTGCCATACTTCATTCAATTCAAGCCATCCCTATTTCAAATACACAGTCTCTACGCAGCGAGCTCGAAGCGCTGCGTTCCCGTTAGTTAAGAACACAAAAACCAATGAACACAAATCCAGTTATAGTAATGTTTCGACAAGATTTACGGATACAGGATAATCCTGCACTAAATAACGCTATCGCTAGCACTGCACCGATCCTTCCTCTATATATATGGTCGCCGTTTGAAGAAGGTAATTGGCCCCCGGGGGCAGCGTCACGTTGGTGGCTTCATCATTCACTTGAAAGTCTGAACAGATCATTTATGGATCGCGGAGGGCGGCTAATCGTCAGGCAGGGGGACACACTTTCCATACTTCGAGAAATAGCTGGAACAATCAATGCCAAATCGATAGTCTGGAATAGCAGAGTAGAGCCGGCGGGCAGAAATACGGATGCAGCAATTCAGAGAAGTCTGACGAAAGAAGGAATTGAAGTCCATCAATTCAATGGTTCACTACTCTTTGACCCTGAGCAAATCCAAACTGCCAGCGGTAAGCCTTTCCAGGTATTCACTCCATTCTGGAAAGCTTGCATGGCTTCGATAAATTCAGTGGTTAGTACTCCTACTCCTGAGTTTAAATTATCTCATTTTTTGACAAATGATTCGGAAAGTATCGCGAATCTTAACCTGCTCCCAAATCATGCGTGGACTCAAGGTCTGGAGTCTACGTGGCATCCGGGAGAAACTGCGGCTATTGCGAACATGCATACGTTTATAGACAACGCCTCTGATAGCTACCCAGAGCTTCGCGACCGGCCAGACCTGGAAGGAGTTTCACGGCTATCTCCGCATCTTCACTTTGGTGAGATTAGCCCGAAGCAGATAGTGAAAGCTGCTATGGAGCACACTAGCAGTTCACTTTTTCCTGAAATTGAATCTCCTCCGTGGGCCTACATCAGGCAGTTAGGCTGGAGGGAGTTTTCCCAGTATCTGCTATTTCATTTTCCGCATACACAGGATCTTCCTTTGAGGCCAGAGTTTTCTTCGTTCCCCTGGGAGACTGACACTGCATCGATGAGAGCATGGCAGCAAGGAAAAACCGGATATCCACTTGTGGACGCAGGGATGCGCCAGCTATGGAAAACAGGCTGGATGCATAATCGGGTGCGGATGGTAACTGCCTCATTTCTCGTGAAAGATCTTCTTATTCCGTGGCAGTCCGGCGCAAAATGGTTTTGGGATACTTTGGTAGATGCCGATCTCGCCAATAACACCATGGGTTGGCAATGGACTGCAGGCTGCGGGGCGGATGCAGCACCCTATTTTCGTATATTCAATCCGGTAAGACAGGGCGAACGCTTCGACACTGAAGGCGATTACGTTCGAAGGTGGGTTCCTGAACTTAGCGGCGTGCCTTCTGAATGGATACAACATCCCTGGGAAGCGCCACTTTCCGTGCTTCAGCAAGCAGGTGTCGTTCTGGGCGAGAACTATCCCGACCGCATAGTCGATCATAACTTTGCTCGAAATCGTGCCCTGGCAGCCTTAGCAGGCATGAAATAGTACTAATTTAGAATGGAGAACAGAGTTTCCATGCATAGTAATCAGCAGTTTACAGCCTCGTCTGGAGGCACTCTTGCCGCACCCAGCCTAAAAAATGGCTTTCATGAGTCGGCGGACTACAGTACACAAAAAAATGATCATCGCCGTCATGCAGTCATCATCGGCGCTGGCCTTGGCGGACTGTCGGCAGCAATACATCTGGTACGCGAAGGCTGGCGTGTGACTGTACTTGAGAAGAACTCTCGATGCGGCGGCCGCATGAACCAGATTGAGGAAGAAGGGTTTCGGATTGATATGGGACCAACTCTCCTTATGATGCCAGAAGTGATTGAAGGAATATTCAAAAGCTGTGGACGTAAAATGAGCGACTATCTTGATATGCGGCGCCTCGATCCTGCCTATCGAGTGCGTTTTTCAGATGGAACCTATTATGACATGCAGAGCAGTATAGAGATTATGCAGAAGGAAGCAGCACTCCTGTCTCCGGCCGATGCCCAAAATGTTCCCAGGATGTTTGAAGCCATGCAGAAACAATAT
Organism: Chthonomonadaceae bacterium; assembly: GCA_025352825.1. Taxonomy (GTDB): domain Bacteria; phylum Armatimonadota; class Chthonomonadetes; order Chthonomonadales; family Chthonomonadaceae; genus JANXSG01. The sequence continues at coordinate 18,474 of JANXSG010000272.1, forward strand.
GAAAATGCTCGTTATAACTTTATTGAAAAACCCTTCAACGGAGTGGGTTCGCTGTTTCGCCGAGATACCCTGCAAGGGTTGGCAAAAGCGCTCCCTGTAACGAATGTATACCGATTTGTTTCGAAATACATTCAGGATGAACGGCTGAGGCAAGCGTTCACATTCCAAACACTCTATCTTGGTATAAGCCCCATGGACTGCCCTTCCATTTACGCCCTGCTCCCCTATATCGAGATGGAGTACGGTGTGTGGTTTCCCATGGGTGGAATTATGTCGGTTGCAGATGCATTGTCAAAACTGCTGTTGGAGATGGGCGGTGATATCTACACCAACACCGCGGTAAATCGAATAATGACAGAAGGACGCCGCGCCTGTGGAATTGTGACAGATAAGTTCCTGGGATCAAAGGACTGCTTCATCGAAGCTGATGTGGTGGTTGCGAATGTAGATACTCCCACGGCTTACAGTAAGCTCGTTCCTGCTTCGCTTCGCCGAAAACATACCGACAAGAAGCTGGCAGCAAAGGAGTACGGCTGCTCGGCACACATGCTCTATTTAGGAGTGCGTGAACTTGAGACTGACTTTAGCCATCATGAAGTACTTCTCTCAAAAGACTATACAGCGACCTTAAACTCTATCACCAAATCGAAGACAATACCAGACGACCCTGCAATCTACGTATGTATCCCAACCAGAACCGATCCCTCACTTGCACCTCCGGGCCATGATGTCGTATATGTGTTGACGCCATGCCCGAACCTGGATGGGCCGGTAGATTGGGACACGGATGGCCCGCTGCTTCGGGAGAAAGTGCTAAATAAACTGGAACATGCCGGCCTTCATGGGCTGAAAAGCAAGATCGTTTTTGAGAGGCAGTTCACACCTAAAGATTATGAAAGCCAGTATGGATGTTATCAGGGATCGGCTTTTAGCATGTCTCCACGATTTTTTCAGTCTTCCTTCTTTCGACCTCAAATGCGTTCTGAAGAGATACAAGGACTCTATTTCGCGGGAGCTGGAACTCATCCCGGTGGAGGTGTGCCCATTGTATTAACCTCTGGCCGCCTGGCCGCAGAGACGATTAATGCTGACATGGCTCAAATGCCCGAACTGGCGCGGAGTCGCTGACGGTTGAAGACTATGGAACTCGTATCTCCTAAAATACTGATTTCTTTCAATCCATCCACTGGAGAGAAACTGGCAGAAATCGTACCAGACTCCTCGAAAGATGTGAGTTTAAAAGTGAAGCGTGCAGATGATGCCCAGGATAATTGGAAAAATCTGCGAATTTCTCAGCGCTTAGAGAGCATACGACGTCTGCACGATATACTTTCACGTGAGTCAGAACGCATCGCGAACAACCTATCTGTTGAGACCGGAAGGCCACTGCAGGAGAGTCTGGGTGCAGAGATACTTCCTACTCTGCGAGGTTTGCAATTTCTATGCAAGTCAGCCCCAGCACTGTTGAAACCAATACGAGCGGGCTCTCACGGAATGTTCGCTTATGCGGAGCCGTACGGCGTCGTGGCCGTTATTGGGACATGGAACTACCCACTCTATTTGAATATCATAACGATCTGCCAGGCACTAGCTGCCGGGAACACGGTGGTTTGGAAGCCTTCTGAACTAGCAATCCACAGCGCGTTGGAGATAGAAAAACTCTTTGAATTGGCGGGATTTCCTGATGGAGTTGTTGAAATAGTATATGGAGACGCTGAGGCTGGAAGATTGCTAACACGCGCAGACTGCGATAAGTATGTTTTTACAGGCGGCGTGCAATCGGGGCGAAGTATTCTTGCGGAGCTTGCAAAATCAGGTAAGCCATCGGTGATGGAGCTATCCGGCAACGACGCGTTCATCGTCTGTATGGATGCTCCCCTAGAGTTAGCGGCGAGATCGGCTGTGTGGGGGAGAGTTTCGAATGCAGGGCAGTCCTGCATCGCACCGCAGCGGTTCTATGTGGTTCAATCCATTTACGAATCGTTTCTGAATCGGCTTAGGGTACATCTGGAAGCGCTTCGGCTGTGTGAGTTGACTCCGCTCAGAACGGAGCCAGCACGCCAGCGATGCCACCACCTTGTTCGCGAAGCTGTTGAACACGGGGCACGTCTGCTAGTCGGAGGTGAATTCGATACTCAGAAACCTGGCTTTCACTACACTCCGGTTCTGCTTGCAGATTGTAACGATTCTATGTCTGTAATGAAGGAAGATCTCTTCGCGCCAGTTATCACTGTGTGCCCTGTTATGAATGAGCATGAAGCTGTGCTGAAAGCAAATTCAAACCCGATGGGGCTGGGAGCGAGTGTCTGGACAAACGATATTGTACAGGGGAAAAAGCTGGCATCCCAGTTAAAAGTAGGCATGGTCTCAATAAACGATGTTCTCATGGATGCATCTCACCCGGAAGTTTCATTTGGGGGAGTGCGATCAAGTGGTTTTGGCAAGCTGCGAGGTGCACAGGGAATAGCAGAATTTGTTGTCCGAAAAGTGGTGGCGGAACATTCGGTAATAGGTTTTAGAAGACACCTTTTCCCCTACTTTCCTTCTGCGGCAGAGCTTCTTAAATCGGCAGCAACTATTCGCGGTGCTGGTGGGTGGAGATCGGTACCAAATCTGATTCGCTCCGCAATTGCCTGGCAGCGTCAGTTTAGCGCTTTCAAAAAAAAGACAGGGGAGAATAAACCATGAAAATAGCTGTAGTTGGTGGTGGCCTCGCGGGCTTGTCGGCAGCTGTTCGGCTTGCAGGCGAAGGCCATGAAGTCTCCATTTTTGAGAAGAACAGTCATCTCGGCGGCAAAATGAATGTTTGGAAGTCGGAAGGCTACACCTTCGATATGGGGCCGACGATTATAACGATGCCTGCTGTCTTGGAGAGACTTTTTACCAGTGTAGGCAGACGCATGGAAGACTACCTGCAGATGGTCTCTCTCGACCCGCAGTGGCGTACTTTTTTTGCAGATGGCAGCCAGTTCGATCTCTTCAGCTCTCTGGAAGGCATGACAGCAGAGATGAACCGATTCGCGCCGGATCAGATGGCTAACTATCTCCAGTTTCTCTCATATGCGCATCGCATGTACGATATCTCGGAGAAATGGTTCTTCTGGAAACCCTGGGGATCGCTTAAGGATGTCTTGGGAGCCGGTTCGTTTGGCCCGCAGAGTCTCTCTCTGGCTGCCGCCATCGATCCGATGACCTCGATGCATCAGGCTATTCGCAAACATTTCACCGATCCCCGGCTGGCTCAGCTTTTCGAGCATTTTGTGCAGTATGTCGGCTCCTCCCCTTTTCTGGCTCCTGCTATTCTCAGCCTGATTCCCTGGGTTCAGATTGGGCAGGGATGCTGGTATCCGATAGGTGGAACAGGATCCATTGCGAGAGCGCTGGGGAAGCTGTGTGATGAGCTCGGTGTAGAGGTGCATACAGATACGGCCGTTGAGAAGATTGAGATTCGAGGCGGGCGTGCTGCAGGAGTTGTGGTTGAAGGCGGCTCATTTTATGATGCAGACGTTGTGATTGCAAACTCTGATATTGTTCGTACTTTCCGCGATCTGCTGCCATCGGAAGAGTCGGAACAGTATTTACGAAAACATTCCGCTCAGCTCGAGCCAGCCTGTTCTGGGGTAGTGCTATATCTGGGATGCAGCAAACGATTTCCAAATTTGCTGCATCATGACTTCTTCTTTTCATCAAACTCCGATGAAGAGTTCCGTGATCTTTATGAAAGGCGAATTCCCCACGCCGACCCTACCATCTATCTCGCCATCCCCTCTCGCACAGATCCTACCGTCGCGCCGCAGGGATGTGAAGCGGTCTACGCGCTTGTTCACACTCCTTATATCTCACCCGAGTTCGACTGGAAGACCGGAGCTCAGACCTATCGTGATATCATCGTAGACAAGATGGAGCGATGCGGAATGGCAGGTCTTAAGGAATCCATCGTTACAGAACGTATGATTACGCCTCTTGATCTGGAAAGTCTGTACTGGGTGAACAAAGGCGCCATCTACGGCGTAGTAACGAAACGCGGTCTGACATCTGCCTTCAAGACCGGCAACCGCAGCAAAACAAAAGGCCTCTACTTTGCTGGTGGCAGTGTAAATCCGGGAGCGGGTGTGCCGATGGTGCTCATGTCTGGGCAGATCGCGGCACAGTGTGTACTGGAGGATATGGGCACTGGAGATAGAATTAAGAATAATATGAACCAGAATGCCCGCGTATGATTCCTCCCAACAAATCGATCTGGGTGCAGCGCGCTTTCCGAGTATACAACCGTCGATTTCTGCGACAGAATTTCCATCGTGTCCACCTGGATGGGGATCTCGCTGCATTTCAACGTGACGGAAAGACGCCTCTGCTGCTCTTCACGAATCATAGCAGTTGGTGGGATCTTCTTCTGGGGGTTGCACTGGACGAGATGCTGCCTGATTGGGATTTCTACGGAGTAATGGATGAGATTCAGCTAAAGCGGTATCGGTTCTTCTCAAAACTTGGGGTTATCGGAGTGGATCGAACCACTCTTGGCGGAGCAAAAGAGTTTGTGGTTTTTTGCAGACAGTTATTTGAAGGCGAGCAGCGTGCCCTCTTAATTGCACCTCATGGTGATTTCACTTCGAACTCTGGCCGCCCGATTCACTTCCAGCCAGGAATTGGGTCGATAGCGCAATCCCTCAATTCATTTAATGCAGCTACCGTTGTGTTCGACTACGAATTTTGGGCGGAGAAAAAACCAGAAGCATTCATCTCTGTTCGTCCTCCAGAACATTTTGTGGTAGATGCGAATTTCAACCGGAGGTCTTTCGTCCATGAAATGGAAAAGAAAATGGAGGGACACCTGAACTCACTAAATGTTCTTCGCCAGCAGCGAAACCCATTGCTCTTTAAACCCATCCTCACTGCTAAGGGAAGTAGCATCCCTATCTATGATACGATTCGTTATCTCTCTGCAAAACTTAAGAGAGAAAAATTCTCCAGCACTCACGGAGACATAGTGACACCTCCCTGGAATGAAACTAAACACCAGGAGAGATAACTATGCTCGCCTATCAACTCGCCACAATGATTGTCCTCTTCGCGTTTTTGAGTTTGGTGCTCCGTAACTTGCGTGATTACCAGAGGCCAACAAAATTCCTCTCCAAAGGCCCGTTGGTATCAGTCTGTCTTCCTGTACGCAACGAACAAAATAATATCGAAGAATGCCTGGCCGGACTTTTAACTCAAGAGTATAAAAACTTTGAGATAGTTGTGCTGGATGACTGCTCGGAAGACAGAACAGCTGAGATTGTTACTCGAATTTCGAATGAAGACGGCCGGGTTCAGCTATTTCACGGCAAACCCATTGCGTCGGGCTGGGCCGGTAAATGCCATGCCTGCGCTCAGCTGGCAGTTCATGCAAAAGGCGAATATCTTCTGTTCGTGGATGCAGATACCAGGGCTGAGCCAGCACTTCTAGGCGGGGCGTTAGCAATTGCCATGGATACTAAATGTGCCCTCGTAAGCGCATTCCCCACGCAAATAACGGGCACTTTCTGGGAGCATGTTGTACTCCCTATGCTTCAGTTTCTCATCGTGACACTGCTTCCTATTCATCAGGTGTGGGAATCGAAAACACCAGCGATGTGTGCTGCGTGTGGCCAATTCTTACTGTTTAGCCGGGAAGGATACACTAAATCTGGAGGTCATAGAGCCATTCCTGGCTCATTTCACGATGGTCTCCAGCTGGCACGCCGAGTGAAAACATCTGGAGGGGTAGTTAGGTTGTTCGATGCTTCTCAGCTGATGCGCTGCCGGATGTACGATGGAGGAAGAGCGGTCTGGAATGGATTTACACGCAATGCTTATGAGGGACTTGGTTCCTTTGGGGCGCTGATGGTAATGACGGTTCTGCTTACAGGACTATTTCTTATGCCATTCATGTTTATGATAATTGGCCTGTCGACGCAAGCGAATTGGTCCGCACTATGTGCTATCCAGATCGGAATCATTATATTCATCCGCTCGGTTCAGGCTATTCGTTTTGGGCATTGGAGGTCCGTTGCGTTGTTTCCACTTTCAGTAATTGCTCTCATTGCGATACAGTGGGGAAGTTTCTGGCAGAGCGTTTTCCGCAAGAATAAAAGCTGGAAAGGGAGGGAGTATATTGGCTAGATGCAGATATCTGAATCCAAATCAGCAGAATAGTCACCGTCGGATGTCGGTCTGTTTAATTCAATGGGAAGCGCTTGGACTGCAGACTATCTGAAGGTTACCGGTGAGCTGGATGTAGATTTGCGCAGTAACATTGCCGCAGAAGCCCGTGCAAATATAGTATATGAGCGGCTTATCAACTTTACGGATGACCCTGGAAGCAAAGATGCTTTGCAGTTTCTTATGACACGTGAAATCACGCACATGAACGCGTTCATGGTCGCTCTGGAAACCATGGGCAAAGACCCCCTTACTATCGGGAAAATACCTCCGACAGCAGATCTAGTTCATATCTACTTTACACCTCAACTGGTGAAGGAGCAAATGTTGAAAAGGATTTCAGCTCACCATGGAACAAAGAACCCGTGCTGAAGATGCAGGAAAATCCGGCGTTAAAGTATCTGAGATCGCACTCTTGATTTAATGGGAATCCACAATCAAGAGGTTTATAAATCGAATAACCGAATAACGATGGTACAAGATGTTTCCAGCACCGACTGTCCTGTCTTCCAAAATTTCAGAAGCAAGGGCCGTTATTTATCTCCTTATGCTCTGCAAAAGTCGAATTACCACGACTCACTCATGCTATATCTGAATAGTCGAAAGAGTTCGCAGGTATACTGCGTGTATGGAAATGTTTCAACTACGTTACTTTCTTTCTGCAGCAAAACTGCTTCACTTCACACATGCAGCTGAAGAGAACATGGTCTCCCAGCCATCATTATCACAGCAGATCGCTAACCTTGAAATGGAACTCGGTGCGGCGCTTTTCTATCGGGAAGGGAGATCGGTTCGGCTGACTCCTGCTGGCGAGGAGCTGATGCTTCACGCAGTGCGTATACTCGAGGAGGAGGCGCTTGCTCGTCGCGCTGTCCAGGAGGTGATCGGGTTAAAACGCGGCAGGCTTACGATCTGGACGCTGCCAACTCCCGGGCAGCATCTGCTGCCGCCTATGCTGGCAGCGTATCGCAGCTCCTACCCCCATATTGAAGTTTTTCTGCGTGAGCAGGTTCCCGCCAGTGCGGTTGCAGAAGCTGTTCAGCAAGCGAAAGCGGATATTGGCATTGTCCATCTCCCATATAGAGTTCAGGAGCTTTCCGAACGTATTCTGCTTAAGGAAGAGTTAGCATTAGTGGTACCAGAGTCTCATCCTTTTGCGAATCGTGCAGAGATAGCCCTAAAAGAGGCGGCAGGTGAGGATTTTATATGGGCGCCAGAAGGCTCCACTTCAGAGCATCCACTCTATTCGGCATGTCTGGCTGCTGGATTTGCACCACACATTGCATGTGTCAGCGGCAGCGCTCAGGGAATGCAGGCTTTGGTCGCAGCTGGCCTGGGAATAGCCCTGCTTCCCCGAATGGCGATTCATCCTCCTGAAGGAGTATGTATCGTTGAACTTTCTCCACCTCGCCCCACACGCACACTTGCTGCTATCTGGAGGCAGGATAGACTGTCCCAAGCGGCGTCAGCATTCCTCGATAGGCTTTGACGACATTGCACTCCACATTTCCTATACCTCGATTTTTGTTACTTTGGTATCGAATGATGTGCTCATATTGCTAAAAGGAGTCATGATAGAGGTAATTGCAAAAATCGGATTTAAATGCATATTTCAGCCCTCACTCCTACCCCATAGGCGTTAGAATAAAGATTCTCGCGATGGACTAAAGGGGTGGTGAAAGTAATCGCTCATTCGACTATTTCGGGAAGTTGAAAACTTCCTGCAACAAAAAACAGGCGTCTTTCAGACGCGATTCCGCCCGCAACGCGGTTGGCCGCATGTCTTCCAGACGTGTACTTCAGTGCCCGGCTATTATTACGGATGGTTTTCGATTACTTTCACAAGCCCTTTAGCCCTTCACAGAAAAAACATTCATAATATCGTTAAAATCCCTTTCCAGCCCTCACCCCCCGACCCCCTCTCCCAAAAACAGGAGAGTGGGAGACAAGGGCATCGGTTTTTCAATTTGATATAGGGTTTTGATCTTACTACATGCGCATATCTCGCGAAATGGCAGTCAGGATACCACAAATTTAAATCTCCCCCTCTCCTGTTTTTGAGAGTAGGGGGGCAGGGGGTGAGGGCTGTTATATGTGCATACTTGACTTTTGTAACTACATATGTCTATTTGTAATTATCAGGTAATCCGCTGCCTAACGGGCTTTGGCGGTGATGAAATTGGCTTTTGATGAGGATATTGCACGATGCACAGGTGCGGGCATCGGCACGTTCTTACCTTTCACGCTGTGCCATAGGATTCTGTTTAGTGACTGCTCATCGACACGATCATAATCTCGGAAATCCATCTTTTTAGATTCGGATGCACCGTAAGCTGTTGCCGTATTCCGTATATCCAGCGCTATACGTGGCCCGGCGAGATTGTACACGGTGAGATCCGGTTTTTCGCCGAAGCTGGCAAAGAGAGGAGTGGCCGCAGCATCGTACTGAGTCATGGGCTTTAAGCCTAAAATGAGTTCCATGGTATGCAGCATCGAAGAGGAGGAGTACATCGTACTATCCACCATTCCCCGATGAATGTATGGGCTAATCACCAGTCCGGCAGTGCGGTGCGAATCGACATGGTCCGGGCCGTTCTGGGCATCATCTTCAATGACAAAGATTGCAAACTGGCTCCAGGAGCTGCTGTGAGAGACAGCCTCCACGATTTTGCCTAATGCCTGGTCATTCGAAGCCACGCAGCATTTCGGAGTAAATTCACCCGGTTTGGTTCCGTGCGTATGGTCTTCTCCGAGAGACATCACCATAAACCTGGGAATATTATTCGTGCGTTCATACTCTTTAAACTCTGAGATGAAGACGTCTGCTTCCTCAGTATCGCGCATCTCAGCTTTTCCTTTGGCTCTCCCCACTCCGACATACTTTTCACTGCCATGCCCAATCAGCCCTGCCGCGCCCTCAACGCGTTTTTCAGGAGGAGCATCCGGTCCGGCGGCAGACAGATATTCACCATAGGATCGATAGCTGAGCCCCTTCTTTTTACATGCATCCCAGATATAGCCAGTTGTTGGAATATCCACACTGTCGCCTCCGCTCAGACTGCCTTTTGCGGAGTAGGAGAGCGGCCATGAGCGTTCGTTGAAATCTGTGCAGTAGGCGGATGTGCTCCATGGATGGCCATCTGCAGAGACTTCACCGCTGCAGTAAAGATTATCTAGAAGTACAAACTGTTCCGCCAATGCATGGTGATTGGGGGTTACATCTTTACCGAAAAGACAGAGATTCGGGTCGCCATTCCCTTTGGATTCATCACCGAAAACCTGATCGTAAGTACGATTCTCTTTGATGATGTAGAGCACATACTTAATAGGGCAGGCATATCCGACATTTTTGGGGATCACAGAATTCACACTGCTGGAAATATGCTCTAACTGCGAGTCTCGGTAAGGTGAGTTCGCGTTCACCATTTTACTGTACTTGGCTAGCTGGCTTGCATCTGGTATGGGCAAGAACGACACGGAACCATTGAGCTGATGGCCGATGTATTCGAATCCACCCACGAAGTTCTGATTTATTGGAATTTTCGCTGGATTGGGCTTAGAACCGATACCCTTTCCAGAGCCGATGAGGAGTTTTTTACCATCCGGACTGACGACCACTGTGGTGGGATACCACCCAGTGGGGATAAATCCAAGCGGCCTGCTGTTTCCTGGAATACGCACATCTATCAGCTCGACATTGTTGTTGTCTGCATTAGCAGCGCAGAGCATTTTTCCGTTAGGAGTGAGAGCAACGGCATCCGGTGTGGTTCCGCCAGGAGATTTTGGTGTGAGAGTAGTCTTGATTGTTTCGATCGTGCTTCCCGTATGGGTATCGAGCACAGATATAGAATCAGAGTTACCGCAGGTGACAAAAATCCGGCCATCTGGCGCCAATACCAGATCGTTCGGATGTTCTCCCGTTTTGTATCTGGTTCGATAGATCGGCGTATCTGGATTGCTGACATCCAGGGCGGCCACTTCGGAACCACCCCAGTTTGCGATATAGAGTGTTTTCCCGTCAGCGGTGAGGCGGGCAGCTCCTGGATGATCCCCAACATTCAATCGAACTGTTGTGTCTCCTGATTCTGTGTTCAGAACATACATATAACCATCGGAGTTGTTGAAAGCAAACAGACGCTTGTTATCTGCAGAAAGCACAAGCCCGGCAATGCAGGTGTTTTTGATTTCATTCCCGTTGAGCTTTAACCCTTTTCCTCGAACCCATGAACCACCCTCATTCTGATCTATACGATAGATATCGTTGGTGGTATTTGAAATACCGCCTGACACATAAATCGACTTGCCATCCTTTGCCCAGGCGATTCCGCTCCATGATCTTCCCAGAGAAACGGTGGCAATCTCTGCCTCCTTCTCGATATCGAAAATATGCAGCGCGTTACTGCTCCACCCAGAATTTACAACAGCGTATAGCTTGCCATCTGGGCTTATCTGGCCGCCAAGCAGCATATCTCCTGTAGGAAGCTGGTGGCCGACCGGACTAATTTTCCAGCCATTGAAGAGCATAGTCGCATTCTGGTCAGTGCCTGGAGTGCTAATAGAGATTCCTGAAATGGGATGCATTATTCTCGATCTATGCAATATAGCATTGGATGCGTGCGCAAAATACCCGATAAATAGAATGCCTGCAACGGAGCTTAAAACAGTACTCGGACGGATTTGTTTGATCATGGCGGCCACCTCGCTGGTTGAGCTTTCCTGAAGTTGTTACCCAGCATATAGTCTGACACAAAATCAACAAGGATTAAACTCCAGGTTTTCTTTAAGAGTAGCGCGTTTTCACGGAAATAACCCGTCAAGCTCTCACCCCCCACCTCTTTTCTGTAAGCTGCGGGACACGGGGTGAAGCATTGAGGATGCGATCATAACAGGAAATGGTTCCACGGATAAGATAGCGTACCGATTGAGTAATGTGGTCATAGTTCTAAAGCCTCCTACATGAGGTAAGATAAACAAATGAATTGAACAAATCCTTTTGGTTCTGGCTATGTCAGCTTAGGAGAATAAAATGAATTCTAAATCCAGTAGAATCTTGCTAAAACGCCTTCGAGGCCTCCTTTCTGTAGTTCTATTTTGTGTATGTCTTCAAAACTGCACCGTTGCACAGACGCCGTGGTTAGGGTATGGCGCAAATGCGCAGCACACCGCCAGAAGTCGATATGCAGCTCAGCATTTAACCAGGATTAAATGGCACACCCCGGTTGATATTGCACCACAAGTCCAGTTCGGAGATCTGTTAATTCATTACGGATCGCCGATGGTAACTTCACATAACACGATTATAATTCCAGTAAAAACCGGGCAGTATGATGGGTTCAAAATCGAGGCTCGGAAGACTACAGATGGTTCGCTGCTCTGGACACAAAGCACGTCCTATTCTGTACCGCAGCATAACTGGACTCCCAGTTTCTCGCCCACTATCACCCTTAAAAATCGGTTGTACTATCCCGAGTCGGCCGGAAGAGTTTCGTATAGAGATAACCTGGATGCTGCTGCACCACTGCATTCCGGTACAATTACTTTTTACGGAGATGCAGAATATGCAGCAAATCCAGCTGCATATGACACGAACGTAAAAATAAACACTCCTATCACTTGTGATGCACTGGGAAATATCTATTATGGATTTTTCGTGACTGGATCGACACCCATTGGTTTAACGAGCGGTATAGTACGAATAGATCCAAATGGCGTAAAAACCTGGGTCACAGTAACCGGAGCATCGGGTGATTCCAGCATGACCAAGGTGGTACATAACTGCGCCCCGGCTCTCAGCGTCTCGGGTGGCACATTGTACATCACTGTCAGCAATGGCAGTGGATATGGATATGGCACGGGATACCTGCTGGCGCTCAACAGCATCACTTTAAAAACAAAGAATGCCGTGCGCCTCAAAGATCCCAAATCGGGATGGGATGCCGATCTTTACGATGATGGCACTGCCTCACCGACGGTCGGAACCGATGGGGATGTCTACATAGGAGTTCTTGAAAACCCATTTCCAGAAAATAATGATCGAGGCTGGCTTCTCCATTTCGACATCACACTTTTCGTTCAGAAAACACCAGGGGGGGTTGGTTGGGACGATACTTGCGCCATCCTCCCTGCCACAATGGTTCCATCCTATCATGGTACTTCTAAATATCTTATCATGACAAAATACAACAACTACGCGAGCGTAGGAACAGGCGACGGTATAAATCGAATTGCTATCCTGGACAGCAAAGGAATGTCGATTGATCCCATCACAGGCGTAAATATACTCCCTGAAGTCATTTCAGTCACCGGACCAACTCCAGATATTAATTATCGGAATAATGGTTTCCCGAATGCCGTGCGTGAATGGTGCATCAATTCTGCTGCCATCGACCCGATAACAAAATCCGTTATCGCGAACTGTGAAGATGGCGTACTGTACCGTTGGAGTACTCTGACAAACACAATATCTGAAAGCATTCGATTGACTCCTGGGCTCGGAGAGGCTTATACCCCTACTCTTATTGCACCTGATGGGACAGTATTTGCTATCAACGACGCCACTCTATTCGCAGTAGGCCAATAGATTTCATTGAAGTGTAATCGGAAAAAGATTGAATTGGCTGAACTTAATAGTGCAGCCCTCACCCCCTGCCCCCTCTCCTGTTTTTGGGAGAGGGGGCAGGGGGTGAGGGCGTAAATCTTGAATATGCGAGTCCATCCACTATCACTTCTTTGCGCTGCTCTCATAGTATCAGGCTGGCCAAGTGCTGCTTTTGCTAAAGGCGACTCGGAACGAATAGTTATCAGCCACGGCGAAATGAAAAGCGTTGAGCAGATGCTTGACACGCTTAGCAAAGCAGATATCGTCGTAATCGGTGAGCAGCACGATCATAAACAGGGACATCGCCTGGAACTGGAGATACTTACAGGTATCTATGCACGCAATAGATCCGTGGCGTTATCGCTGGAAATGTTTGAGCGTGATGTGCAATTGGTACTCGATGAGTATCTGCAGAATGAGATCAGTACTGCAAGTTTCCTGGCAGCCTCCAGACCTTGGCCAAACTACAAGAGTGACTATGCGCCCATGATTGAGTTTTGCAAGATGAACAAGATCCCTGTAGTAGCAGCGAATGCTCCTCGGCGATATGTAAATATCGTGAGTACAAAAGGGCAGCAGGTCTTACTGGAATTCTCAAAAAAATCGCGTGAACATTTTGCTAAGCTGCCCTACTCCATGGATATTCCACCAGAATACGATAGAGCGTTGACAGAAATATTTAGCAATCACGATCCCGTTCCTGCAGGAAAATCAGGCGCACAGAGCTCGTCTTCACCCATGCCTCTGTATATAAAAGAAGGCCAGGCACTTTGGGATGCGACGATGGCGGAATCGATATTGAAGGGGCGAAGCAGAACACATCGGAAACTAATTTTGCAGATCAATGGAGCCATGCACAGCGATTCACGCTTTGGCATTGTCGATCGTCTGTCAAAAGCCACCTCGAATTTGAAAATCCTTACCATCTCTATCGCTCCAACAGAAAACTATCCCAAAGTCGATTTCGGGAAATACGAAAAGATTGCTGATTTCATGATTTTGACCCCTCTTGAGCAGCAAAGTAAGTAGATACCCTATGCCATAACTCACGATCCTCCACTAAGCACTCCTAATAGTTATTCTTCTTAATGTTTTCTTAACATAAAGTTAATCTCCTCTTAATCATTTCTTAATATTTAAAAGATACAATTATGATACAGGCGTTCGTCAGGCAATTTCCTGGCATATGATTATTTTGGAAGAGGTGTTTACTTTATGAAGAGTTGGAATGCTAAGTTAATATTTTTCGGATTTTCCTCGGTGTTTAATCTCACGATTTTGATATCTGCTCAGTCGCAGACCATACAAGGCGCAGGAGCCACTTTCCCGGAACCCATCTATAGACAATGGTTCGCTCGTTACCAGCAAGCGACCAGGGTCTCAGTAAACTATCAGGCGGTGGGTTCAGGGGCAGGAGTAACTCAGTTAAAGAATAAGACGGTCGATTTCGGGGCCAGTGATGCTCCTCTCAGCGCGGAAGAGGAGCGATCCATGCCGGGGTTAGTGGTACATATCCCCACGGTTGGAGGAGCGGTAGTTCTGACTTACAACTTGCCGGGGGTGCCAAACGGACTCCACTTTACGCCCGAAATTATCGCAGGTATATTTCTTGGCAAGATTAAGTCCTGGGGCGATGCCTCCTTGAAAGCAGCTAATCCGGGTATAAACTTGCCACAAACTCCCATTCGATCGGTACACAGGTCGGATGGATCTGGTACTACCTATATCTTCACCCACTACCTCAAAAAAGTAAGCAGGGAGTGGGCTTCGACAGTTGGTGCTGGAAAATCTGTGAGCTGGCCAGGCGGGCTCAGTGGTAAGGGCAGTTCGGGAGTGGCGGCGGTGGTGGGGCGAACCCCAGGATCAATTGGATATGTGGAGCTCGCATACGCTATTCAGCAGAGGCTAGCCTTTGGATCAGTGCGTAATAAAGCGGGAATGTTTGTTGTTCCCAGCGTGGAATCCACTACATTCGCTATTGGCCAGTACACAAATCAGTTAAAAAATGATATCAAAACTCCAACCGTGGATGCAGACGGGGCCAAAAGTTATCCTATTTGCAGCCTGACTTATATCATTCTTTACAGATCTGGTTCACCTAATGGCAAACAAGCTGCAAAGCTATGGGCATGGTCCATGCAAAACTCTCAGCAGGAAATGGTTAAAGCGCTGTTCTATGCTCCACTTCCATCCGCTCTGCGAAATATAAATTCGGCAATTTTGAAAACTATTCAGTGATTTTCTGCAAAGTCATAATCAATGTCTCAACTTCTGGATAAAAGACCGGTAAGTCCGGCTATCCCACCCAATAAAAATCTCAATATTTCTAAATCCACACGGTTCAGCGGCCTCGCAGATCGCACTTTTCAAACAGTGACTCTGCTATTCGCCTTCAGTGCAGTACTGTTAATCATCTCCATAGCAGGTACGCTCTTCTGGATGTCACGTGCAGGGATTCATCACATGGGATGGAGCTTTTTCACCACCAAAGTATGGGATCCTGTTCCGCCGGATTCCGATAAACCTCTTGGCTCTCTCTTTGGAGTACTCCCGTTTCTCTATGGCACTGTAGTCACGTCGGCGTTAGCCATGCTGATTGCGATTCCTATCGGTCTCGGCGCCGCCATTTTTCTATCAGAACTTGCTCCTAAATGGCTGAAAGGGCCGATTTCGTTTCTTGTTGAACTGTTGGCGGCAGTTCCCAGTATAGTTTACGGTTTTGCGGCATTGAAGTATCTCGTACCTCTCTTTCAGCAGCATGTTGAGATATGGCTGAATGCAAGTTTTGGCCAGCTTCCTTTCTTCAGTATGCCAGATACGGGAATTTCTGGACAGGATTTTCTGGTAGCGGGAACAGTTCTTTCGATAATGATCCTGCCTTTCGTCACTGCTGTCGCCAGAGACGTTCTGAATTCTGTACCAATGGCACAGCGTGAAGCCGCGATAGCGCTGGGAGCGACACGCTGGGAAGCTATTCGAGGGGTGGTTCTTAAAAATGGAAGCAGCGGAATTATTGGCGCAGGCATGCTCGCTCTGGGAAGAGCCGTAGGCGAGACCATGGCGGTGACAATCGTGATCGGCAACTCGATGACTATTCCTGCCATGCAGGATTCAACAAGTTTCTCCCTGTTTCGTGCCGGCAACACCATGTCTTCCATACTCGCCAATCAGTATGGAAATCAGAATGGTGCGCTGCATCTTTCGTCGCTAACATTTGTCGCATTCACTCTATTCCTGCTTACGATCATCATAAACGGACTCGCTCGCTCACTTGTATGGCTGACCAAAGCGAATGTAACAACGGGCAGCGGATCATCATGGCAGACTGTATTCAGAACAGGTATGACAACATTAGGTAAATACTTCGCATGGTTATTTTTTGCTGCGCTATTCTGTTACCAGATATGGCGTGATATCTCTTTTCGTGGGATACACGGCCTAACGGGAGGTGCAGAACTCGCAAGTCTATTTATCGTGTTCTGCATGGTTCTCAACCGGGTGCTGCCTGGCCGAATTCTATTTTTGAAATGGCGTGAAATAAACAGCGGATTCTCAGTAATCTTATGCTGGCTATCGGCTTTTACCGCCTGTGCTGCTCTCGTTTCAGTACTGTTCATCGTTACAAAGGATGGCTTTTCATCACTTAACACCCAGTTTTTCATGAGGCCAAATGCCATTCATCCCGAACAAGGAGGCATGCTGCACGCAATCGTTGGAACATCTCTTTTTCTGGCCATGGCAGCAGTGCTGAGTATCCCAACTGGCATTATGGGAGGGCTGTTTCTGGCTGAATTCGGAAATAGCAAGCTGGGAAGCGCTGTCAGATTCTCTGCGGATCTACTGAGCGGGGTTCCGTCTATCGTAATCGGCATATTTGCCTTCACACTAATCGTGTTGCCCACGCACAGTAATTTTGGTATTGCCGGAGGATTTGCACTGGGTGTGATGGCCATTCCAACAATTATGCGCACCACAGAGGAACTTGTCCGGCTCGTTCCCTCATCCATGCGTGAAGCATCTCTTGCTTTGGGTGCGACACATCTCCAAACCGTATGGAAAGTGGTGCTGCCAGCAGCACGCAACGGTATTGTAACGGGAGTTCTTCTTGCTCTCTCACGAATAGCTGGTGAGACAGCACCCCTCCTGATAGCGGCGGGATCCAGCAGCCTCTGGCAGACAGATATTCGTGGCCGACTGGCATCTCTCCCTATGCAAATATTTACATTGAGCGATCAGCCAGATCCTCTATCGGTGAGCCAGTCGTGGGCGGCTTCACTGGTGCTTGTAGCGATGGTGTTTGTATTTAGCCTTCTAGCAAGGGTTGTCACGCGAAATAAAATGCAGTCGGTTTAAAGGCTGCACAAACTGGTTCAAGTATTTCTTGTTAATCGATGTTTACCGATTATCATATGTAAGGAATTAATGTTGATATGGAACCATTAAGTGGTGCAACCATCGATTCATCTCAAAAAGTGATGCAAAATACTGTAACCCATTCCGAGATTCAACCACGGAATGGCAGTGGAGCTAAAATACCACTGAGAACGCGCATTAAAGCTGCGGATGTAAACTTTTTCTATGGTAAATTCCAGGCGCTGCATCATATTAATTTGAGTGTCATCGAAAATCAGGTGATGGCGCTTATCGGCCCATCTGGATGTGGAAAATCGACTTTTCTGCGTACCATCAATCGGATGAATGATCTTATCCCTGGTTCCAGATTCGAAGGCAGTATTCAGTTTGATGGTGCAGAGATTTATGCAAAGGGGATTGATGTTGTTGGCCTTCGAAAACGAATCGGGATGGTGTTTCAGCGGCCCAACCCTTTCCCCATGAGTATCTGGGACAACATCGCTTATGGTCCGAAAATACATGGAGAGAGAAACCGTGCAAATTTAGATGAAATTGTTCAGCGCAGCCTCACGCAGGCGGCACTGTGGGATGAAGTTAAGGATTCTCTCAAAAAATCTGCTTTCGATCTTTCCGGAGGTCAGCAGCAGAGACTTTGTATTGCCCGGGTGTTAGCAGTAGATCCAGAAATCATACTAATGGATGAGCCGTGTTCTGCTCTCGATCCGAATTCGACTTTTCGAATTGAACAGCTCATAGATGAGCTAAAGGATAAAATCGGGATTATCGTGGTGACACATAATCTGCAGCAAGCAGCCCGTGTCTCCACTCAAACTGCGTTCTTCCTGAAAGGAGAAATCGTCGAAACTGGGATAACGCATCAAATCTTTACAAAACCACTGGACAAGCGCACCGAAGATTACGTTCAGGGTAGATTTGGGTGATACTTTTGTTGGTATTTTAGCGTCTATTTATAAATGCAGTAAGTGATTTTTCTCTAGTTTGATCGTTCGTGTGAGAAGCAATTGGGGGAAACGCAATATTCTAGGTTATTTCTCGTCGAGATCGACTTTCTGGTTCCAGATTCCCAGCTGAGGATAATGATATGATTAGCACTCGCGCAAATTTCGATATTGAAATACGCGCACTTCAAGAAAAAATACTAGAAATGGCGACTTGCGCCGATACCATGCTGGGATCTGCTATTGATGCTCTGATTCATGGAGATATCGATCTTGCCACAAGTGTTGTGCGCCAGGATGATACTGTCGATCAGTTCGACCTTGATATCGAACAGCATTCACTCATGCTTATCGCTACGCAGCAGCCCGTGGCACGGGATTTGAGGATTATTGGCACCGCAATCAAGGTGATTACTGATATTGAACGTATCGCTGACTATGCAGTGGATATCGCAAAGATCGGAAGAAGGCTTGCCCGGGCTGAAGAGCTATATCGGCCATTGGTGGACATCCCATTGCTCTCTCAGAAGTCTCGAAGTATGCTGCACGATGCTCTTCAGGCATTTGTTCATCAAGATATGGATCTGGTTGATAAAGTCATCCGTGATGATGATGCTGTCGATGATCTCTACCATCAAATGCGTACACAGCTCACAGAACTGATGCAGCGAGAACCAGCGCGCAGTCTACTGGCTTTGAACGTACTATTCGCGGCAAAATATCTAGAACGTGTGAGTGACCACGTGGTGAACATTGCTGAGAGAGTGAGTTTTATAGAAACGGGCGAACTCAAACAGCACTCTCATCCGAATATACTAGCTTCCGACCAGGCAGTATGATGGGTCTCTTTTTAGTACACCTACTCTACTTCCACTCCCTCCAACAACTTCGCCTCAGCTAGACTGGTCGCTATTCCATCCAGTGGGGCTAATTTTTCTGCGAGCTGAGGCAGCCGCATCGTCAGCGCCGAGTTTGCCACAATCAAGTCTGCGCCCGCTTCACGCGCAAGCGGTTTGAGTTCGGGCATCTGCACATGCGGCATGAAGCATAGTACGGCACTGGAAGGATTCTGCAGTTTTATTGCGCGAACCAGATCACCGGCTGCATATTTCGATGCTCTAAAGTTGATAATGACGAGTGCAGTATCTCCTTTCGTTACACTCAATAACGCATCTTCCGCATTACCAACCACTTCAACTTCATAACCCAGTTTTTTCAACGTAGTCTCAATCCGCACGGAAAAAAACAGATCGTCATCTACCACAAGTACACGTGGGATAGCGCCAACCACTGTGTGAGACGTGTTCAAATAGCTAGTTCTCCTCATTCAAAAAAATCGATGACGATCAAATTAGTGTTCGTATGCGCCCATGTCTGGACTGGAGTCGCGCAGCTTTCCAACGATGTCCTTGGTCGAATAACCCGGTGCAACAGTGTTCGCAGCATTTAGACATGGCGAGGTGGGCTGCAAAGTCAGGCTGCCAAGACCAACATTGGTGAATTGAGGGTCTGCATTGATATTGTGTGCACCAGCGCCGCTCCAGCCTCCCTGGATGTCGCTGTAATTTACTGAGATAGCTGCACTGCCATCATTGAAAATTTGTAAGTATGCAGCAGCGTACTCATATACAATAGAGTTGTTTATTGTGACAGAGCATGAATTTCCAATATATAGGCCATTTCCCTGATAATCAGCATAATTCTTACTAAAAGAACAGTTTGTTAAGTGAGTTAATGTTGTACTGCCATCCAGCCATAAAGCACCTCCTGTATCCGCATTCACACCATTTGCATAGAACACACTATTAACAATTGTACTTTTTCCATTCAAAGATGAAAGCGCTCCACCATACGAGCTTGCATTATTCTCCTGAAACACGCATTTAGTAATCATCGAGTTACCGTGATTCATCACACCGCCTCCGCTGCCGTAGGAAGAGTTGCGGTAAAAGAGACAGCAAGTGATGACAGGAGCTGTATTGGTACCATTTGGCCCGATCAGTATTCCACCGCCCCCGTTTCTAGAGTCATAGTTATTCGCTACTGCCAAGTTGTTCTCAAAGCTGCAGTTCGTGACTGTGGTATTAGAGAGATCCACACGAATCCCTCCCCCTTCTATTGCAGAATTATTAACGAAAATGCAGTTGGAGATAGCCTGTTTCCCACCGGCGGTATTGATTCCTCCGCCTAGATAAGTGGCGTAGTTATCCTCAAACGTGCAATTTGTCACTTTTCCAAGCGTTCCGTCGAATGTAACACCTCCACCATAATCACTGTAATTATTGTCGAAAACGCAGTTAGAGAAAGTGGGATTACAGGCAGTACCTTGTGCATATACTGCGCCTCCAACAGGGGAATAGTTGGCGTGAAAACTGCAGTTAGATAGCTTGTTCTTATCGAGTTCAGAGCAAACAGCGCCACCATAACTGGAGGCATTGTTATACAGAAACGAGCAATTGGTAACGGCTGTGGCGCCTGAGTGGGCAAATATCGCCCCGCCAATATAAGTTGCATTGTTGTGGTAAAAAGTGTTGTTACTTAGAATTGGCGATGATGTAATACCGCCTTCTTCTACATAACAAGCACCTCCTAACGTGGCACTGTTTTTCTGTAAAAAACAGTTTATGATGGTAGGTGAACTATGATAGATAGCGATTCCGCCTCCCCTGTCTGCATTGCCATTCTGGATAGTGAAACCATTGATAACCGTCGTTTTGATTTCACCACTCACAATGAGAAATATCCTGTTGACCCCCTCACCATCAAGGCAGCAGGATCCTGACCCACCAGCGGATTTTATAATAATGGCTTTGTGCTGTGTATCGATATTTACGTTTCCTGCGCCCTTATAGATGCCGATACCTACCAGCACAGTATCCCCGTTTATAGCAGCATTTATTCCTGCTTGTATGGTTGGATATAAGCTACTCGGTACATTTCTAATGACACCAGCCCACGATATAGTCGATGCACACAGAAACACCATGCCAGCCAGAAGGCAAATGTGATTGTATAAAGGATTGGATGATTTCAATGGTTTTTCATTTGAGCAATGAAGAAGTGTCATACTGCCTTTCATAATCAATATTCAGGAAACTGCTTTTAGACGAAAAGCAATATCTATCTCGTTTAATGCAAGATTCATGCCAGTTTTACCAGTTAAATGAAAATAAATAAAGGTTCACAACATTTTTTTAGGAATGATCATAGTCTTTGAGACGGCGAACCCAGATGTTGCGATATCTCACCAGATCTCCATGATCCTGCAAGCGAATGGGAGCGTCACCATGCGGAGTGTATCCAGGAATATTACGATGACCAGTAGCTCCCTGCAAGGCCTTATGATGATGAAGCAAAACACCGTTGTGAAGCACCGTGATGTACGCAGGGCTAATCAAGCTCCCTTCCTCATTCCAATGAGGAACTTCCCAGAGGATGTCATAGGCCTGCCATTCTCCTGGTCTTCGGCAGGCGTTCACAAGCGGCGGATACTGGCCATAGATTCCACCAGTAGTTCCGTCGGCGTAAGTTGGATTATTATAGCAGTCGAGAACCTGTATTTCGTAACGATCCATCAGGAAGACTCCACTGTTACCACGCCCCTGACCATCACCTTTCACCTCAATCGGAGACATCCATTCAATATGCAGTTGAATATTCCCGAACGACTCTAATGTGGTGATGTCGCCTGTTTTGGGAACGACTTCCATAGTTCCGTTCTCAATCTTCCACTCAGCTGCTCCATTTCCCCCGCTCCACGCCGCGAGGCTTGCTCCATTAAACAGCACTATAGCATCTGAAGGAGGCAGATCTCCAAAACTTTCAGTTCCACTTACAACCACGGGAGGCTGCGGCCTATTTCCATCATGGACATGATAGCCGCTGTCCGCCAGTATAGGGGTATCGTCATAACCTAGAGCCATGTAAATTAATCTCCTGAGATTGGTTATTATCCTGCGCAAGTTAAAGGTCATATCCTGTCGTTTCGACGGATAATAAGGCGACTCCTCTATCTCAACTTGTAGAGGAAACATATCATCCATTAAGCTGATAGGAATGAGAGGTGTGGGAAGAGGTTATCAAGACTACATACGACGCAATCGCAAAGGTATCCGATGAAATGGATTTTTCGCGCTAAGACGCTCCCGAATGTGCTTTGCATACCATCGAATATAGTGTCCGAAGGACAAACAGCCGCAGGCTACAAGCGAAGAAATTCATTTCGTCACATAAAATCTACTGTGAAACCCTATTTTTCAGCTTAACCTAACGGCCACTACCCTCTAAACCCTCACCCCCCCGTCCCCCTCTCCCAAAAACAGGAGAGAGGGTGACTAAGGCATCGGTTTTTAAAAGTATTTGAATTTTTGATCTTAATATAAGTATAAATCCCACGAAGTGGGAGACTGGAAACCTACGAATTTAAGCTCCCCCTCTCCTGTTTTTGGGAGAGGGGGTCGGGGGGTGAGGGCGAAATCTGGCTTATTCAGCCGATATTGATTTTAAATGGTATAAATTTCGGTGATACCTTCCCCTGGACAAGTCTCGGGGAAAAAACGTGGTTGAAACGATGAGTGCAGAAAAGTGAAGGCAAAATCTTAAGCCGCTTTGGCTCTTGACTCAAGCTTCTCCAAAGCAGAAAACTCTTTTGAATCCAAAAGCCCACTCAAATCTAAGAGTATAACAAATCCATCTGCAAGATTGGCGACGCCATGAAGATAGGAATCTTTTCCCTCTTCATGACAGCTGGATACCATAGGTAAGTTAGTCTCAATCAACGCGTTTTCAATCCATACGACTTGTCGGACTGCCTCAACAACCATCCCAATCAAAATGCCATTGATATGTACGATTACAATTCGATTTTCCGATTCGGACGTTTGAGCGGGAAGTTCTAGCCGGGTGCGTAAATCCATAACTGGGATTGC
>JANXSG010000287.1 GCA_025352825.1 Chthonomonadaceae bacterium
GCATCCACCTGTGCAAAGATATCGAACCAGGGACGCGCTTTGAACTTATACGATGTGTATCCCTTCGCGAGAGCCTCCTTTGCCTCCTCGGCAAAAGCCTCTGGCGGCATATCGATATTCCACCATGAGATCGGGCACCACTCCCGAACTCTGGGAAGATTGAACAGCCGGTACACGGGCACGCCTAGCGACTGTGCCGTGATATCGTAGAGGGCCATCTGCAGCCCGGCTCCCAGGGAGTCGTCTCCCAGAAAATCAGCAGCGTTCTTGCCTTTCACTTTAGCAATCGCTTCATCGGAGACTCGTCCCCAGGTGTAGTGCAAGATGGTTTCACCATAACCGATTATCTCAGGCGAATCGGTGGTCACCCGCAGCACCTCCACAATTCTCCACTGCCATACCTCACGAGCATTCCACTCCTGGCACCTGTGTGTGAAAGGTACATCTAATACAATGCGTTCTATATCTCTAACAACCGGAAAAGCAGGCATTTATAATCCTCCAAAACATGTTGATTTGATGGGAAATTTGGCTAATCAATCTTACCAAGAAAGGCTCGTATATTCAGGAAACGGTCGTATGCAGCATCCCAGACATCGGCGCTGTCAGCAGGAGTGTAGTGGAGGAGATCGGAGGATTTCCGTACGACCTCACGAGCTTGTTCGAGTGAGGCAATATGTCCGGTTGCCATCGCCTGCGTGAGGACATTGCCCATTCCTGTCGCTTCCACCGGCCCAGCTATTACTTCACGACGGGTTGCATTCGCAGCGAGCTGGCAGAGCAGGCGATTCTGAGTACCGCCGCCTACAATATGTATCGTCTCGATACGCTTGCCCCGGAACTCTTCCAGCCGCTCCAGAGTCCACCGATACTTCAGTGCTAAACTCTCCAGACAGCATCGCACAATGGCTCCCACATCCGATGGTTTAGGCTGTCCGGTCAGCTCACAAAAACTGACAATCTCAGCGGGCATATCGCCTGGAGATAAGAATGCAGAAGAATCTGGTTCAATAAATGAAACAAAAGGAGCTGCTGCTACAGCACGCTGAGTCAGTTCCGCATACGAATGGTCTACTCCTTTGCGCAGCCATGTTCTGCGGCACTCTTGTATCAGCCAAAGTCCCATGATGTTCTTGAGCAGTCGTATCGTTCCGCAAGCGCCTCCTTCGTTGGTGAAGTTGGCAGTGCGAGTTTCGGCAGATATACGGGGTTCCGTGGTCTCAATACCCATCAGTGACCAGGTTCCACTGCTGATGTAGGCGTAGTCGGGATTAGAGGCAGGAACGGCAACCACAGCGGAGGCAGTATCATGTTCAGCAGGCGCGACAACCGGGATAGCGCCACAGCCCGAGGCCTCTGCTATGTCAGCACGCAGTTTCCCTACTGGTGAGCCAGAAGGAATGATGTTGGTAAGGAAGTTAGTGGGTACCCCAAACTCCTGAACGAGATCCACCGCCCAGTCGCGCGTGCGGGGATCTGCCATCTGGCTGGTGCTGGCAATAGAGTATTCGGTAACTTTCTCCCCGGTGAACCAGAAGTTGAACAGGTCTGGCATCATGAGCATCGTTTGTGCTACATCGAGGATTGGGGAGTCGATCTCTCTGAGGCGCAATAGCTGGAATATTGTATTGATCTGCATGAACTGAATACCAGTTCGATCGAATACCCGCTCTGATGGGACTATTCCAAACGCGCGGTTGAGAATACCGTTGTTTCCATGATCGCGATAGTGGCGAGGGATGGAGAGCAGACAGTCGTTTTTATCCAGCAGGCCGAAATCGACTCCCCATGTGTCGATACCGATGGCCGCAAAATCCGGGCCGTGGGTGGCTACGGCTGCAGTGAGGCATTTTTTAAGTTCTGTGAAGATGTGCGGCGCATCCCAGTAGAGTGTATCTATCAGGCGCACAGGGCCGTTTGAGAACCTGTGAACATCTTCAAGGCGTAGTTTCTCGCCGTCGAAATGCCCCACCAGCCCCCTGCCACTCTCTGCACCCAGGTCACACGCCAAAAACTTCGTCTCTGCACCCATGTTTAACACTCTCCTTGAACATCCAAGCAGAAATTATGCTGAAATGAATTGGGATACAGTTCTAGTTCAAATACGAAATTCCTGCTGGATGTTCGGGCGGATTGTTAATAGAACAAGATAATTGAATACAGGTTGATAGGTGGGAGAGAGAAATTGAAAGATTTAGTCCGAAGCTGACATCAGGTTTAAGATATCTAGGATTTGTCGACGCAGACTATCAAAATCGTCCAGTTCATCAAAGTGCGCTATACCTTCGTCGATAAGTCGCAAGGACAAAGCAATCAACTCCTTTTGAGTATCATTCCAACATTCCCATATAAATCCTCCAATGGTCCCTAATTTGGGATTATCATGAACTTTCCAAGAAGAAAGATAGCATACTAGATAAAATGTTTCTATCAGTTTGTGTTTTGTAGTAAGACAGATAAGTATTAAAGCTGGCATATAGTATGCACGACAAGGCTTGTCGAGATAACAAAAATAGCTCAGATCGAATCCGAATTGGTAAAGATATTCTTCGGTAATGGAAGACCAAATCATATTACGAAATACTGTTTGGATTCTGTGGACATCTATACTATCAATTCCTATTTTTGGCAAGCAAGACTGGAAACTCCGGGATAGGCAGCAAAGGGAACGCATCAAACATCAACGTTCTGTTTTTTGCCAAAACTTGCGGGCTAATATGTGCTGTGAAGTCGTTATAATCCATGTAAGATTCCTGCTCCAGTTTACAATTGATATTGGAAGACGGGCACTAAAGTACCCGTCTGGAAGGCCTGCGGCCAACCGCCCTGTGGGCGGGGATACTGTAGAAATGGACATTATAGCAAACCATTCACGTTGCTAGAATATTTTGGAATATATTCTTCATCTGCTTCTTCCCATTCAGCATGGCATGTGTTTTCAGCATGATGTGTTTTCTGATTTTCAATATACGAGATCACAGCATTTTGTTGATTACGCCCAACGCTAAAAACGCCATATCCCTCCTGCCACCACAAACCTTCATTTCCAGGTAATTGTTGATGCACGAAATGCGATGAGACTCCTTTGATTTGTAACATAATTTTTGAGGCAGATATCTTCGAAGGAACTTTGACAAACAAATGGATGCGATCTGGCATACTATTGAGCGCCAGCACATCACAGCCAATTCGATTCGCTTCTTGATGAATGCATCTATATACGGCTCGCTCTATATCTGGTGTGATTGTCGGTGTACGATGTACCGTTACCCAAACAAAATGTAAATAGATTTCAGTTTTACTTTGCCTCGAGGTAGTTGTCTCCAAGAAACCCCGCCCGCAGGGCGGTTAGCCGAAGGCTCTCCACGCGGGTACTTTAATGCCCGACAAGCTTGCACGGAATATTTATTTCATGGTATACATTTTCTTATCCACCCTCTGTAGTGATTTATCTCTAACCTATTGATTTACCATATGAACGATATATCTGAGATTTTGGAAAAGCAGAACTCCAGGTTTGCCATCGGCAGCGTATAAATACCACCGGTGTGAGTGCTGCTCCCTTCAATGCTCCCGATAGTGCCTGTCCATCAAAGCTCCAAACACTGTGGCTCTGCTCATCGTGGAACAAAGTGTTGTGATCTTTAACAACCAAGGAAAAAGTGAGTAGTCTTCCATTGATTTCAGGAATGTATATGCCTGCTGCGTGCTCTGAACCATCATAGAGCAACACTAATCGCCTTCCGTTCAATCGGAACTCGAACGCACCAGACCCTGTGTTCAGCATATTCATCATAAACACTTCATATTCACCATCCACGCATACACCTAAAACCATTCTATCCCACGGAATATCATGTGCCTTAAATGACTCTATATTACTTGTATGACTGGAAGTAGCGCTTACAGCCGGATCAATTTGGTAGTGACTGCTTTGATCTCCCTGTTCTTTGAGAAGCCAGGAATCGGGGTGAAGTCTTCGCCAGAGTCGCCATGTTGATATCGAGGCCGGGAGCCGATACATCCTTTTCCCTTTCAGAGCGCCAAATTCGCATCTGCCTGTCATAACAGACCAGCGGCTTCCAGTCTCCCTATCTTTCACGGCAGCCATATTATGAAGTCTGGAACTAGCATCGAACTGAAGTGGATGTCCATCTACTATGGGGTCATAGGCGAGCGCTGCCTCTCCCGAGCGATCGAATATTACCAGCACGGCTGCACCACCCACATGATCGTTGACCACCTGGTGATATCTTAAAATTCGCAGAGGATAGGCACAGTAATCACCATTTCGTGCTACAGCGAACACCTCGCTTGAATCAGGTTCTGAGCGATTCTCCAGAGCACGTATACATTCGGGAGCACTCAGAGCGCTACCGGTTTCACCAGGCATAGAGATGGCAATCGATGAGATCAACAATAAGCAAATAGTATTATATAGTGCTCTAACTACGGGATTCATGAAGGATTACTCCATCTCGAAGATACTACACAGATACTCCCCATGAACCAGTAAACGAATCTCCGGGCGCGAGATTGACGAGACCCCATTCCGGATGGTTGAAGGAATCGGAGGCACAAGTCATCGGTTCGATAGCCAACGATTTTCTGCGATGTGATTCTGGCAGTGGGTCGCCCGAATAGATCACCACACTGTTAAAAGAGCTGTCCATCCATATACTTACTTTGCGGTCATCTTCAACTGACTGCAAGTGAACACGAACCAAGCCATCAGTATCCGGAATAGGCTGAACAAAACACGTGTTTAATTGTGTGTCTAAAATAGGGCGAGGCTGGCGGAAATCGTACTCGGTTCCATCTATAGCAAGAATTTTGCCAGTAGGGATTAGATTCTCAAATTCTAATATGGACTCCATTGGTATTTGCAGAACATTGCTGTTAATCAATTCAGAACCTACGGTAAAATAGGGGTGAAAACCTTCCGCGACTGGTGCATGATTCTCTCCAATGTTTTCAATGCTAAAATTACAACGCATTCCATTGCCATCCAATATATAGGTGATAGCAGCGCAAATTGAAAAAGGATAGCCTTTGTGATCGTCGGGATCCATCCATGTCATGAATGATATGCTCTGTTCGCTCTGATCAGTAATTTCCCATTCGATAAGGCGCAGAAACCCATGAATGGCATTAGGGCCATCTTTATCATTGCAATCCATCAAATGTGTTTGGCCTTCAAATACATATTTGCCGCCTCCCACACGCCCTGGAAACGGTATAAGCACATCTCCCTGACCTCCAACTTTCCCCTTCGATCCAGAGTATGTAGTAATGATCTCCTGCTGAGTTCCGTTCGGTAGTTCTCGCCATAATCCACGAAGTGAGGCGCCAAACGGCGCTGCTTTAAAACGTAAATCGCCAGATTTCAAAATTAGTTCAGTCTCGCCTGATTTAACTGTCAAAATAATTCCTCCTGGTCCTTGATCGCATTGAAGTCCCAGCTCGTAAGTGCACTTATTCAATGATCTGTTTCGATATCCAGTTATTCACATCAATAATATTCTCCTGCAATGAATACTTTCAGATCGACTAGAACGTATAAGTAATAGAAGAAGAGGATATGAAAATAGCTGCACTTGTGTAGGTTTAAAAGTTTTTTTACTCCAGTCATCGCAATTTATCATAATCGGCCATTCTGTGGATTTTAAAGTTAAGCATCAGTCTCGACTAAAATGGTATTATATTTGTGAACTCTATCAAATAGGGCTTCATCATTGACGAAGGGCGCAGGCAGAGTAACTCGCATTACTGCCTAAAAAATGTGAATATGACAACAACAATTGAACATCTTAAAGATCAAGTAGTACATGCTGAGTGGTATCGATCACTGAACCGATATGAAAAACCTGATACGCGCAAAGCGATAGGTCAGGTTTGTAACACAATACTCCCGTATTTAGCTCTCTGGATTGTAATGATCAAAATGGTGCAGCATCAAGTTTCGTTTTGGATGTTGCTTCCTTTAATAATGATTGCTGCAGGGTTAGTGGTAAGGATATTTATTATTCAGCACGATTGCGGGCACGGTTCATTTTTTGGCTCACGCAAAGCGAATGTTATCCTTGGCAATCTGTGTGGGCTAATGACCTTTACGCCTTATGAGGATTGGAGGCATAAGCACGCGGAGCATCATGCAACCTCTGGTGATTTGGAGCGACGCGGTACGGGTGACATATTGACGATGACTTTTCAGGAGTATATTGCTGCTCCTTTCTGGACTAGATTCGGATATAGATTGTATCGGCATCCTCTCGTCCTTTTTATAATTGGGCCCCCGCTCCAGTTCGTTCTGTTGCAGAGGCTATACCCTAAGGGAGCCAGTTCACGCCAGAAGAATAGTGTTATATTTATGGATCTGGCGCTTCTTGGAATTATCGCCTTGATGTGCTGGGCAATAGGCTGGAGAACGTATCTGCACATCCAGGCTCCCATCATTGGCCTTGCCAGTATCATTGGTGTGTGGATGTTCTATGTGCAGCATCAGTATGAGCAGGTATATTGGGCGCATCATAAGGAATGGGATCCCATTCGAGCGGCACTGGACGGCAGTTCCTACTTCCAGCTTCCACCCCTATTCCAATGGTTTACCGGAAACATCGGTTTTCACCATATCCATCATCTGCGGCCTCGAATTGCGAACTATCATCTTCAGAAGTGCTATGAAGAGGTGAAAGAGCTTCAGGTTGCCGATCCATTGACATTCGTAGTTAGCTTCGAATGCCTTATCCTGACTTTGTGGGACGAAGATCAACGTCGCCTGGTCGGTTTCCGTGCATTGCGAACAAAGCGAGCTGAAAAATCGCCAGCGTAATGTTTGAAAGCTAATCAGGATTAAACTTCGCTGCAACAGATTATAATGTTTCGTCACTTTCAACTTGTGAACATACGTCTGGCTGATTTCCAAGACAAATTATTTGCCGCAAAAGGCACAAAAAACGCAAAAATTAGTTCACTATTACACACAAAATAAAATGGCATTACTATTCAACATAGAAGATCAATACTCTTACCTGCGTAGTCTGATGAACACTGAGGTTGTTCTAACAGCGTACGTATCTACCAGATTACTTATCCTGTATTGTGATCATTATCTGGACTAGAAGCCTATTCATGCATAGTATATTTTGATGTTCTGCAAAGAATCTAACATCTGAAGTGCCAATTTTGTTTACGCTGTATAGTCAGGCGGTGCTTTTTTCTGCAATCGCCATAATGGTCTCAAAGTGAGGGGACTCGTCCGCGCGATCCACCACGGATATGTCGATATGTTGAAAACCTGCATTTCTCAAAAGCCCTAATAGTTCTACCTGCGAAAATCCGAGCCACGTATCTGCATAGAGTTCTCTAGCCTCCTCGAAATCGTGTTTTAACAGGTCTAGAATCACCACTTTCCCACCCGGCTGCAATACTCTCCACACTTCTTCAATCGCTCGCTGAGGATGAAAAGCATGATGTAGAGACTGATGCAGCATCGCCATCTCCACTACAGATGACTCGATTGGCAGCTCCTCCATATCTCCATGGCGATACTCCAGGTTTTCTATTCCATTTCTTTCTGCAAGAGTGATCCCATACTCCACCATCTTCGAGGAGCTATCCACGGCAATCACTTTTTTTGCGCGATGAGCAAGCATTAATGCCAATGTCACTTCACCCGCTCCGATATCTGCAATTACAAGTGGGGGCAGAAGTTTTAGCAGCATTTCAGAAAGCGCTTTCCAGCTCCGGCCGGGTACAAAACTTCGCCCGAATCGCCCTGCAAGATTGTCGAAGTAGCTTCGAAGATTATCCTTCCTTCGGCTCAGGATCAGCTGCAGGCCTTCGTCGTCATGAGCGCACTCTACAATTTCATCGCAGCATTTAAGCAGTACTTCATCTAGGATTGTTTGCGCGCCTGAAGGAGCTGACATTCTGTAGATACTTTTCTGCCCAAGACGGCGGCTCTCAACGAAGTCTGCCTGTTTCAACTGCGTAAGAGCCATTGAAATTCGGCTCTGCCCCATACCTAGAATCTCTTGAAGCTCCACCACGCTGAGCTCTTCTTTGGCTAGCAGACGCAAAATTCTTATTCTTCCCTTATCTCCAAGCAGGCGCAGCGATTTTAAAATTTCCATGAGAATATTATAGCCCAAAAAAGATTAAATCAATATATATTGATTTATTGTTATTATGCTATAATTATGTTGGAGGAAAGAAATATGACCGCTTTAATGTCCGAACCAAAAACACTATCTTACAAAGTCGCTGATTTGTCGCTGGCTTCCTGGGGCCGCAAAGAGATTTCCATCGCAGAACACGAGATGCCAGGACTCATGGCAATTCGCAGAAAATATGCTGCTGAAAAACCATTAGCCGGAGTACGTGTGATGGGCTCTCTGCATATGACCATTCAAACGGCTGTGCTGATCGAAACACTTGTCGACCTGGGTGCCAATGTGCGCTGGTGCAGTTGTAACATCTTTTCCACACAGGATCATGCCGCTGCGGCGATTGCAGAAGCCGGTATTCCGGTGTTCGCGTGGAAGGGTGAGACACTTGAGGAGTACTGGTGGTGCACCGATCAGGCTCTCAGTTTCCCAGGTGGAAAAGGCCCTCAATTGATCGTGGATGATGGCGGGGATGCTACCCTGCTAATTCACAAAGGGTATGATCTGGAAAATGGGGATTCTAGCTGGGTAGACAGCCCACCGGAGAGCCACGAAGAAAAAGTGATTAAAGATCTGCTCAAGAAGGTCTATTCTGAAACTACCAGGCGCTGGCACGATGTAGTTGCGGACTGGCGAGGGGTCTCGGAAGAGACAACTACCGGTGTGCACAGACTGTATAAGATGCAGGAAGCCGGTAAGCTGCTGGTTCCGGCTATCAATGTGAACGACTCGGTGACAAAATCGAAATTCGATAACCTGTATGGCTGCCGTGAGTCGCTTGGCGACGGCATCAAGCGCGCTACCGATGTGATGATTGCAGGGAAAGTCGCTGTCGTTTGTGGTTATGGTGATGTGGGTAAAGGCTCTGCTCAGTCTCTTCGAGGGCTGGGGGCACGTGTGATCATCACAGAAATCGATCCTATAAATGCACTTCAGGCGGCGATGGAAGGCTATCAGGTTGCGCCGGTGGAAGACACGCTTGGCATTGCGGATATCTATGTGACTTGTACTGGAAATGTGGATATTCTAACCTACGAGCACATCTCCAAAATGAAGGATCAGGCAATTGTCTGCAATATCGGCCACTTCGATAACGAGATTCAGGTAGATCGCCTCAACACCGCGCCTGGTGTGGTGAAGATGAACGTCAAGCCTCAGGTCGACAAGTACACCTTCCCGAATGGGAACTGTATCTTCCTGCTGGCGGAGGGCCGGCTGGTGAACCTGGGATGTGCGACCGGGCATCCGAGCTTCGTTATGTCGAACAGTTTCGCGAACCAGACCCTTGCCCAGATCGACCTTTGGAAAAACCGTGATCGTTATGAGGTTGGTGTCTATACTCTCTCCAAAAAGCTGGACGAAGAGGTTGCCCGGCTTCATCTCGAGAAGATCGGAGTGAAGCTGACAACTCTTTCGCCTAAACAGGCCGACTACATTGGTGTCTCCGTAGACGGCCCATACAAGGCAGAGACCTACCGATACTGATTTTGGCCCTCACCCCAACCCCTCTCCCAAAAACAGGAGAGGGGCTTTTTTTTGCCCGGCACTAAAGTACCGGTCTGGATTTGCAAAGCCCATCTCCGGTCGCTAGACGCTCCCTGCATGGGCTCACTTATTCGATGATCTGAGGAGTTCTTCGGGATGTGTTTCGGAAGAGTTTGATGATAGTCGTAACAGAGTATCGTTTTTGATCTCGATGGCAGAGGGGCGCAGCAAAGTCTCGGAAATATTTAACCTAGTAACTCTTGCCTCTAGAACTGGGAGGCACTTTTTAACTGCCTCTAATACTGCTTGGTTCGTATTGAAGTTCGGATGATTTGCCAATCGCTGTACAGCATCCAAGGCAGCCTTATTTCCAACGAACGGCATGGCATAGAGTATCGCTATTTTGAGATTATTATTCTTCATTTTAAGAGATTTTACGAGGCAGTTTACTTGATTCGGAGTGAGCTGAATGCCTGTCTCATCGGTTATTTTGGGAAGCGTTTTTATGAGTGCATCTTCTATTTTCGCATATTTGTTGTAGATAATTCGTGTATAACCAGAGTTTTTGGTCCATATGACTTCTGCTAGCGGCCCGATGACACGGATGTCGTTGAAATGGGCGATAAAATTTGCGAAATTCATAATTTGAGTATCTTGATTGTACATCGAACTTGATAAAACGCTGAAGAGGGGCATAAACATTGTAGGGAAAAACAAATACCAGACATTGAATGAGGTACCAAATATACGTGATGCTTGATAATACAAGTATGCAACACCAACTGAGAGCATCGACATAATAACTGCCGCGAACTTGAAATTACTCTTATGCATTACACGAATGTTGGCGATGCGTATTTGAAATTCATTGAGAAGCGGCACAAGTACTTTTTCTGACCTTGCAAGTATTTTTTGTTCTGCAGCATTTCGTTTCCAAGGTATAGAACCTATGCAGTCAGCAAGGAGAGCGGCAGTCTCTTTATCCAGATTTTCGGTTTTGGTCAGGATATGTGCCATAAAGATATTATAATGTATAAATACTTGAATTAATGAGTTACTGTTAAAAGCCTCAAATTGTCGGAGAGCAAAACTATGGAATTCGCTCCCTTCTCCCTAACGAGGAACGAGTGTTCAGGGAGAAGGGCCGGGGATGAGGGTATCGCCAAATATAAATCACTATCGAGTAGATCTACGGGTAATCATAGTAGTGATCTTACCAGGCCAGCCCTGCATATCGTCGAAGAGCGAATAGAAGACCGGTGTAGCGAGCAGAGTAAGCAGCAGTGATAGTGTCTGTCCGCCGATGACCGTAAATCCAATCCCTCGATTTGTAGCAGCTCCTACTCCTTTGGAGATAACCAGAGGAACCATTCCTGCCACGAACGCAATGGTTGTCATCAAAATCGGGCGCAACCGATCTCGATTTGCCTGTATGATGGCATCGTACCTATCCATGCCTCTGGCTCGAAGCTGGTTGGTGTGATCCACTTGTAGTATGCCGTTCTTTTTGACAACTCCAAAGAGAACCAGAATCCCGAGCACCGTAAAGATATTCAGCGCCTCGTGAAAAATGATCATCGCGAGGAGCGCATACGGGATAGTGAGCGGCAGAGCCAGCAGAATTGTGATGGGGTGAATCCACGATTCGAACTGTGCTGCCAGGATCAGGTACATGAATATAATTGCCAGAATGAACGATGTGATAAATGCAACCCCCGCCTTCACAAGCTCTTTCGAGGTTCCAGTTACGCCTGTATCGTAAGTGGGTGGCATGTGGAGATTCTGAACAATCTTTGCGAGCTCATCGGCAACCTTCTGCTGAGAGAATCCAGGCGAGACGTTACAGGTGAGCAGCACATTACGCCTTCGATTTAGGCGGCTAATCTGGGCCGGTCCGGAACCGTTGCTAAACTGAACGACATCTCTCAACAGCACATTGCCCGCGGGAGCTGTCGTGGACGGAACCGTCATCTGGCTGATGACATCAGAATCCACACGGAAAGGAAGGTCGGCCCGCAGGTGTACTTCGTACTGCTCCCCGTGTTCGTAGTAGTCGGTTACTTTCGCGCCGCCAACGAACAGCCGAAGCGCATTTGATATATCCGAAACCGAAACTCCCAGCTCCGCTGCCTTCTCTCTGTCGATGTTGACTCCCAGTTCCGGCTTACCGGTAACCAGAGAGCTATCTGCATCTACCACCCCGGGCACCTTTTTTAGCTGAGCTAATGCAGTCTG
Source organism: Chthonomonadaceae bacterium (assembly GCA_025352825.1). Classification (GTDB taxonomy): domain Bacteria; phylum Armatimonadota; class Chthonomonadetes; order Chthonomonadales; family Chthonomonadaceae; genus JANXSG01. Next base: position 11,889 of record JANXSG010000287.1, read on the forward strand.
TGAATACTCAGTCAATTTATCGAGATCCGGGCCAGCGATATAGTAGGTGACTACCGCAGGAGGAGCTCCTGTTGAAAACGCAGGGACTGGGCCAGCTGAAGCATGAAGATTTTTGTATTTTGGAAGAATCTGAGTTCTGGCTAACTGTGTGAGTTCACGCTGAGGATGAGTCGGGCGCTGATCTACATTTTTTAGCTTTACAAATATGCTGACAAGATTTTCCGTCTTCTGCGCATTATTGCCGATAGTCAGAATGGTGTAGTCGACTCCGGGAAGTGAATCGCGAATCTCTTTCGCAAGTTTCTCGCCAGCATCTTGAGTAGCAATAAGGCTGGTACCTTCCGGTGTCCGAATACTTACTTGAAACTGAGATTCGTCATCTTCAGGCAGGAAGTTAAATGGAACCTTTTTACCCAGCATAGGAACAGCGACAAGCGATGCCAAACAGGCAAGTACTATTACCCATCGATGTCTCATCGACCATTTTAACAGCCAGGTATATACAATGTCGATGGGGCGGAATATGCCCGTCTCTTTGGAGCTGCTTGAGTTACTTGATTTTCGATGAGGATGCTTTGCATCTCGATGTTCGCTGGATATAGTGCCCGTTTCCTCTGTGCCGGGCATACCAGGCTGCATTCCTTCGGGAGCGGCAGGTTCCCCTCCTTTCGGATTGGGTTTCTTTATCCACCGGGAAGCGAGCATGGGCGTGAGCGTGAAGGAGACAATGAGCGAAACAAAGATGGCAAATGCCATCGTCAGCCCAAATGAGTTCATGAATCGGCCAACGATTCCAGTCATAAAAGCTACCGGAAGGAAGACCGCGATGAGTGACAGAGTAGTGGCCATGACTGCCAGCCCAATCTCGCGTGTGGCTTCTATGGCCGCTTCGAAAGGGTTGTAGCCCTTATCTTCAATGAAGTGATAGATGTTTTCGAGAACGACTATAGCATCATCGATGACGATGCCTACGGAGAGTGTGAGCGCGAGGAGAGTCAGTCCGTTCAGTGTGAATCCCATCGCATACATGAGGGCAAAAGTACTAATAATGGAGGCTGGTATTGCGAGAGCAGAGATGGCGGTCGTGCGCCAGTTCCAAAGGAATATGAGTACAACAAGAGCGGCCAGAATACTTCCAACCACCAGATGCTCCTGGACGGCATGAGTGGAAGCTTTGATATAGGTTGAACCATCTCGCACGACTTTGATGTTGTAACCCGAAGGCAGCGACTTCTGAATGATTTTGAGTTTGTCCAGCACCGCATCGACGGTTGCTACAGTATTCAGCCCGGACTGCTTACGTACGCTGAGGAGGCATGTGGGGACTCCGTTGAGACTTGCTACCGTTTTGGTCTCTTCCACGCTGTCTTCCACTCTAGCAACGTCTTTAATTCGTACGGATGCCCCGCCACGTTTCGTGATGATAATCTCGCCAAACTCTGCCGGTGATTGGACGCGACCATGCGTACGCAGAGTGAGTTTACGTGTGTTCTGATCGACATCTCCACCTGGAACCTGAATATTCTGGCTGACCAGGGAGCGCTGTACATCTGCGGTGGTGATACTGAGCGATTTCATACGGTCTGGGTCGAGGAATAGATTTATCTGGCGCGCTCTGCCTCCAACGACGGTTACCTGGCCGACTCCGCTGATACTTTCGATCTGACGCCGAAGCACTTTGTCGGCAAATTCTGTGGTATCTCGTATGCTGCCTTTTGATGATAGCGCGATGTCTAGAATCGGGGAGGCATCCGGATCGACTTTATCGACTACAGGCGGCTTTAAATCTGTGGGTAGGTTTGGTATGACACCGCTGACTTTATCCCGCACCTCCTGCACGGCGACGTTGATATCCTTCTCGAGCTGGAAGGTAACAATGATCTGCCCCACACCTTCATAGGAGGTGGAGGAGAGCTGATCAATACTGCTGATGGTGTTGACAGCTTCTTCGACTTTATCGACGACTTCGGTTTCGATCTCTTCGGGGGAAGCTCCATCTTCACGAAGGGTGATGACGACGTTTGGAAAATCGACTTTAGGGAAACGGTCGACCCCGAGCTTGAAGTAGCTGAATATTCCAACGACTACCAGCGAAAGAATTAACACGGTCGCGAATACGGGACGACGCACGCTGATGTTGGCTAACCACTGCATTCTATTTCTCCTGATACTTTCCAAAAACTGCTAAAACCTGTGATTGGGCACAGACTTTATTGATGCACTCATATAGAATACCCGAAAAAAACAAAAATAATGACCGTCGGTCATTATTTTTTCAAGAGACCGTTATCCTTGGGATAAACCTGTGTCTGGAATTGCAATGCTCATATCAAATTAGTCATGGCATTAAAGTATCAATCTGGATCGGCTAATCCGATATTCGTTAGATTTGGCCCAAGTTTGGGCTAGCTTTTCGTATAAGTATGTTTTTGAGATTTGTGAGGCAATAGGGCCACCATACCAAACGTGATCGGATTCGTTCCCATCTCGACGGAATCAGCTTCGGCATGTGTAGGATATCGCTGATCTATTTGGAATACAACATACCCTGTCAGAGGAATATTTATCTGTGGATTATTAGGATCATTGGAATTGATGGTAATACTTGAATCGTGCGGTTTAAAGTCCGTAGGTCTGTATTGAACTACAATCGGCTTGCTTTGTCCCTCAGAGACAATTGCAAAAGTCTCAAAATAGTTGAATCACTCTTCACGCCCTCACCCCCCGACCCCCTCTCCTGTTTTTGGGAGAGGGGGTCGGGGGGTGAGGGCTGAAATATGCGTTTGCACTGACTTTTGCAATTACCTCCCTTAGCTAATGAAAAGGCTCCACCACCAGATATAATACTATATGGTGCATTCAGCGTACTAATGGATCCTGTTAAAGTTGAAGTAATATCGCCACTATTTTAAATTGTATAGCGTTTCTGTTTTTGTTGGTCAAGAAATACCATTCCAAAATCAACGGTATTAGGAGCAATAGTAATTTTAGAATGTGGGTTTATCAGATGGAAATTCTCATTGATTCCGATATTTTCAACAGCGATAATGTTACCAGTAATATCTGTGCCGTCTAAGAGATTACCAGACAAAACATATAAACTCATGTACGTGTCATACCACCAAATATATTTCTGCTCGATAAGTGTTGCCGTAAGGCCAGTCCCCAAGAAATTGATAGATGCGTTCCTATTAACATAAAACTGTAGCGAAGGAAAGCCCTCCATGACAAAGCCTTGATTTGCAGTGCCACCGCTGTAATTGATTGTAGCACTGTTAGATGCCGAGATTGGGTAATCAACATATCCGCTACTCAAATTTATTACGCCTAGCCGTCATTTGTACCATCACCATTAACTCCTAAAGCTCTCAAATGACCACCTTAAATATTAAATGTGCCACTCAAGTTATATAATTCATGGATATTGCTATAAAATATGTCCATAGCGACAAAAAAAACTTCTGGAATGGTATTATTTACATTACCACCGCGTATGTTTAAAGTGCTATATCTACTAAAAAGTAGATATAGCAATTAAAGCTACCGCCGGGAACAAGGTCAATGATGCAGCCGGGCGCATTCGTTCACGTACCTTTATTGATGCTATAATTTGGTGTTGCATAGTCAATGGTAGCATTATTTAGTAAATTAGTATATTGGGCGAATACATGTCCTGTCCACACGCAAAGAATGACAAGTACGATAAAAGTATAAATTTTCATAGATATAGAATTCCTCATGGACAACAAGTCAGATGCACTGTGATAATATACTAATCAGTCAGAATCGCATTTTCAAAATACTCAGAAATCAGTGATATTTTTAGGGATATATACTACTAACGATTCTCAATTTGCTGATCGCGACTTACTGATGTGAATATGATGCTAAAAGCACTATACATCTGTATTGATTGTTTGTAAAGAAAATAAATTACGGATGTTTTTAACTTATTTTACTAATTTCAACAACACAAAAATGAAGATTTCCATATTCGGATTCAATTAAGATTACTACGGGGAAGTATCATCTGATGAGCACCATGTGACTGTACAGACGCCTCAAAATTGAGTAGATTTTCCTTACGAGACAAACCACCACCATAACCAACGAGTTTTCCATTTGAACCGATGACGCGATGACAGGGAACAATAATCGAGAC
>JANXSG010000294.1 GCA_025352825.1 Chthonomonadaceae bacterium
CGGTGCGATTCGCAAACTAGCAGAAAAAAATGGGGACCCCTTCGCGATAGTACCTGGCGGACAGCCGCCTCGATCAGCCTCGGGATATATGTTTTTCCCTATGTTGGCGTATATACAGAAACACGGGCTTCTAAACCGGGAGATTAGTCCGGATATCCATGAGACTCTGGCTCTGCTCGAAACTATGCCAGGCATACTTGGCCCCAATATTCCCACCTCTAAGAATCCAGCCAAGCAGCTTGCAATCGATCTTTTTGGGCGCCTGCCTGTAATCTACGGATCACAAGGATACCGGGGGGTGGTAGCGAATCGTTGGAAATGCCAGTGCAATGAGAACTCGAAACTAGCGGCCTTCTCGAATGTGCTTCCCGAACAGAACCATAACGAAATTCTCGCCTGGACTCTCGCTCAAACACAGGCGAAAAACTGGTCGGTTATCTTTCTGCGTGATCCAAATGAGGTGAAGGATACCCCTCGTATAGCCAGAAGAGTAGAAGTGGTAAAAGAACTTCTAGGCGATGCAACACAGGTACATGAAGTGTGGGCGGAGGGAAATTCACTTTTAACCCGCATGTTCTATTTGATTTACTACGCTGACTTTGTTACGGTCTATCTGGCTTTTCTAAATAATATCTGCCCCACAGATATCGCCGGTATTGATCATCTTAAAGAGGAACTTTCACGACTTTAAGAATAACATTTTGAATCTCACCTGCTAGGAGTAAAGCAGTAATTGAAGGACTGGGTGATGTTCTACCCCAGTGAATGCATGTAGACTTCCGCCTTTTCCCAGCGATCCATGGCTTCAGCCAGAGCTGCCTGCACCCCGCCGTGCTCCTGGGAAAGGGCGATTACGTTGTCTGTTGGTGCAGGGCTGGAAAGACTCGCTTCGATAGCTGACAGCCTGCATTCTAACTCTTCCACACTTTTTTCAGCCGAAGCCACCATTGCTTTTGCCTTCTGACGCTCTTTTGATAGCTGGAATGCATTCAAGCCGTTTGAGGCTGTTGGAGGTTTATGCGCATCCGGGCGCTGCTGCAGTAGATCATCTAGAAGTAAGGTGTTTCCCGAGTTAAACATATTTGCCTGTGGTGAATTACGCTGGATCTGCGATTTGCGAGTATTTTCATCCGCTTTGAGTAGACCCAGGCTCTTCTTCTGACGATACTCATTGTAGGGAACATCATAGAGTATCACTCTGCCAGCCTCTACTTCGAGCGTATAGTTCGTGACCTGATTAAGAAGATATCGATCGTGGGAAACGAGAAGCAGTGTGCCTTCATACTCTCGCAGCATCTGCCCCAGAGCCTCTCTAGAATCGATGTCCAGGTGGTTAGTGGGTTCATCCAGAATAAGCAAGTTTGGGCGAAGAAATGTTAGCTGTGCTAATACCAGCTTATTTTTCTCTCCACCCGAAAGGAATTTCGCCGGACGGAATACATCATCCCCGGAAAACAGAAAACGGCCAAGATGTGTTCGCGCTTGTGTAGGTTCCATCTCCGCAACATCCATCATGTTGTCCAGCACAGTTGCTTCCAGATCGAGATCGCTGGTATCCTGAGCAAAGTATCCTATGGTCACACTTGCACCAAGTCTCGCCATCCCAGATGTGGGTGTCTCACGCTCCAGTATAATTTTTATGAGGGTTGATTTCCCAGCTCCGTTCGGTCCAACTACCCCTATTCTTTCACCGCGTCGAAACAGAGCGGTGACATTATCGAAAAGAACTCTCGGGCCATACTGCATACCTACACCGTCGAGTACCACTACTTCATTCCCACTGAGCTGCGTTGGCCTGATATTGAGTTTGGCTTTTTTACCGGGCGGCGGTGGCTTATCCGTGGCATTTTTTTTAATTCGCTGCGCCCACCGAAACCGCTCCTGAGCCTGGTTTCGCTTGGAGGGGGTGTTCTTCCACTTTTCGAAGAACTCCATCATTCGAGCAATCTCCTTCTGCTCCCGCTCATGGGTTTCGAGAGTCCGTGCCCGATTCGCCTCTTTTTGAACACAAAACGCCGAGTAGTTGCCAGGATACATCGTGAGTTTGGTCCGCTCTACTTCCGCTATGGAAGTAACAACCCGATCTAGAAAGGTTCTATCGTGTGATACGAGCACCAGCCCACCTCCGAAATCACGCAGAAAGCCTTCCAGCCATTCAGTGGCTTCGATATCGAGGTGGTTTGTGGGTTCATCAAGGAAAAGTATATCTGGTCCGGAGAGCAGCAATCGGGCAATCGCCAGCCTGGTTTTCTCCCCTCCGGAGAGGCGCCCGCACGGTTTAGAGAGGTCGTTTGGCCCAAATCCCAGACGTTTCAAGACGCCAGGGATATCTCGGAGGTTATCGAAACCGCCCATCGCATCGAACCGATCATGGAGCATGCTGTACTCTTCCATGACTTTCGCAAGGTCTTCAGGGTGGCTGGAAACTGCGGCCATCTCATGCTCCACCTCGCGGATTCTGCGTTCCATATCGATGACATGCTGGAATGCAGCCTCTGCTTCCTGCAGTACCGTTCGAGAAGCATCGACGGCATCTTCCTGCTTCAGGTAGCCCGCTCGGACTCCCTTGGAATACTGAATGCTGCCCTTATCCGGCTCCTGCTGACCGGTGAGCATACGCAGTAAGGTAGTCTTGCCGGAGCCATTGCGGCCAACCAGACCAAGCTTCTGATTCCACTCCAGACGCAGATTCACGCTTGTTAATATAAACTCACCGTCGAAAGATTTCTCGACGCCTTGCACCGACAGTAGACTCATTGCTCTCTTTCAAACGAAAAAAAAACGCGGACAGATATGCTGGTAGTCCACGATGTACCGATTGATTATACGCGAGGAAAAACCTTATGTCAAATAGAAAAAGACTTCATGTGCATATATTACCGCGTGACTTTTATGATTTTAATGGTGGAATCTGTATGAATGTTTCATTGAAGCAGTTCCTTCAAACAGGCAAACTTGGAGAACTTCATGTCGGAATGAAAGGTAATGAAGTTTTGCGGTTGCTGGGTGAGAGTGATTTCCCTGACAAGGGTGATCAAAATGAGGACGGACATTGGTCCTAAGGCGACTTCAGTGTGGGGCTTTTGAGATTGAAACAACCATTTTTATGGGTTTATGGCCTGCAATGGTACCCAACTCCTGAATCGATTGAACAACATCCTTCCTGTTTCATCATGGATGACTGGGATATTACACGAGACATGAAACCTGAAGATGTAAAAGCTTACCTGAAGGACAATGGAATGAAGTTCAACTACCGAAACACTAAAGGTTATCTCAGGAATGATAGTGAGCGTATTGCACGCGAAGTGAATGCAGGTAGGATTACTTCTGAAATGGCAGAAATTGTGACCGGTATGGGTACACTTGTTTTTAAGAAACCAAAAAACGAAATTGAAATATTACGTATTACAATCTTCACATCCTTTTATTTGGAAAGTGGTGTTCAAATAGGATTTGTCGATGGGAAACATGTAAATATTTTCAAGCATGATTTCGATGCTCGATAGCAATGTTTTCTAAATTGAGGATAATAAATACACGGAATTCGTTCCATACGACCAACAGTGGAATACATCTGATTGAATGCTACTGTCCACGAAACACACTAAATAACACGAAAAAAACACTGATATCAAAATATTGTGAAATTATAATTCATCATCCAACCTTCAATGCATGAGGGCATGAATTCTAAAGTGCATTTCATTCCTTTTTTCGTGTTATTTCGTGTATTTCGTGGACAAAAACCTAGAAATATTCTAATTCAAACTGGCTGGCTTGAGCAGGGGTGTACTGGGGTTTGCAAGATCGGCAGGGATTCGTTTCTTGATGAGATCGAGCACAGTTTCATAAGGAAATCGATCGCCGGGGCAGTAAGTGTCGTTTACGTCGCGATGGCGTTTCACTCTATCTAGAGGGATATGGTACCTGTTCATAATATCTACGCAAAGGCTTACTAATGACTTCATCTGCTCTGATGTAGGCTTTTCAGGATAGGTGTGCCGGGAAGTGGAGAACGCACCGATAAGGCAGATCCCCAGCCAGTGATTATATCTCCGGGCGTGCGTACCAATACAGTGCTCCGGCCTCCCCTGTTCCACTTTTCCACTGGGCAGAATGATATAGTGATAGGCGATATGGTACGTTTTACCTTCGAACTCTGTCGCCCAGCCGGGATGATCTTGAGTGTGTATTTTCTCCAGCATAGCCGCATTAAATTCTAATCCATGAAATTTCGATGGTGTATCGGAATCGTGCAGAACAATTCCATCTGGGATGTTGTAGTTAGGCGAGAGATTTTTTGCCGATTCTCCATGTGGAATCCCAGGACTGCTAGGCTTTAGTGTTTGATGAGGATGCCGATGCTTGAGAGTTCCAATCACTAAAAATAGCGCCAGGGTACAAGCAGTTATGCCAGCCAGCCACTTTTTCCAACTTTGCTTTTCCATGATGATCTCTGGAGGATCGGACTCAGCCATCGGCATCAATCATACTCCCAAAATACTTCTCTTCATTGTCGGTATAAACATTAACCGCATCTAATGCATCTCCATATAGTCGATTCTAATCTCTGCCGTTTCTCCTACCATGCGTCCATGTACCCACCGGAACAAAAATCAACTTGCAATGGGATATATATCCCTTCGCAAGTTGATTTGATAGCTGTCGGTGACAAATTCATACGAAGCGAATGAATATAGAACTTACGCTGCGGGTTTTGTCCACTGCCGGGTGGCACACGACTTTTCTACTGCATCCAGAACGGCTTGATTCTTCAGACCATCGAGAAAATCAGGTGTGAAAGGTACATTCGCCTCGATAGAATCAAAAAGGTCTTTCATCATATTGATGAAGGTGTGCTCATACCCAATGATATGCGCCACCGGCCAGTATCCGCTCATGTACGGCATATCGCTTTCAGTAGCTTGTATGGTGTGAAAACCCTGCAGTCCTGCTGGATCATCCGTTAGATAGATCTCAATCTCGTTCATCCGTTCCAGGTTGAAAGCGAT
>JANXSG010000057.1 GCA_025352825.1 Chthonomonadaceae bacterium
CACCGTATATCCCTGCTGAGTAAGAACTCTTGAAATTATATCCAGAATGGCAGCTTCATCCTCGACCACCAGAATAGTCTCATTACCACTCTGCCTGCCAGAAATCTTGGGATTGAATGGCTGTGGTATCTCATTGTCCACGAACCGGGGAAGATAGACATCGAAGGTCGTGCCAATTCCCAGCTCGCTCCACACAGTAATGAATCCGCGGGTCTGCTTTACAGCGCCGTATACCATGGCAAGTCCAAGGCCAGTACCCTCCCCCAGCCCTTTGGTGGTAAAAAAAGGTTCAAAAATGCGAGAGAGCGTCTCTTTACTCATACCGCTGCCCATATCGGTCACGGTGAGCAGCACGTATTCTCCTGGCTCAGAGCCTTGATGTGTGGAACAGAACTGTTTATTTAATATACTGTTTGCGGTCTGAATGGTAATCGTGCCCACATCTTTAATCGCACTGCGAGCGTTGAGGCACAGATTGGTCAGTATTTGATTGATCTGGGACTTGTCCACTTTGATCATCCACAGTTGTTGCTCCGGATGCCACACCACATGGATTTCTTCACCAATCAGTCTATTCAGCATGGCAAGCATATCCACCACAATCTCATTCAGGTTAAGAACTTCCGGTTCTATAGCCTGCTTGCGGGCGTACGCCAGCAGCTGTCGTGTGAGATCGGCAGAGCGCTCGGCGGCTGTCCGAATAGCCAATAAATCCTGATATAAATGCTCGGAGGGATCCATTTGTTCTATGGCGAACTCGGTATGCCCCAAAATCACACCCAGCATATTGTTGAAGTCATGCGCTACCCCACCTGCCAGAAGCCCGACAGATTCCATTTTTTGTGACTGATAGAGCTGCGCTTGAAGTCTTGTCTGTTCCTCAACGCCCTTTTTGCTTTCCGTGATATCAAAGAATGAAGTCACGAAGCGGTTGTTAACAAATGGCGAGGTGCACACATTAAACCATTTGTCGTTTAGAGGGCTTGCCATTTCTGTATGCTGAACTTCATTGCTAATCCGGTTCTTTTCCCAAAATGTTTTGATAGTTTCTGCGGACATTCCATATAGTTTGGTTGCCACATTGCCCACTACTTCTTGATTGCTAAAGTCTGCAATTCCATAGAATGCATTATTAACCTCCAGTATCCGATAGTCGACCATCTCACCATTCTGATCGTAGATAATCTCGTTGAGCGCCACACCTTCCGACATTGTTTCAAATATCATACGAAGCTTATTCTCGCTGGATTTTAGAGCTTCTATTGTCTGCTGTTTATTGATGGCAATGACTGCGATGTTGGTAGCAAGGCTGATGAGCTTCAGGTGTTGTAACGAAGGTCTGCCTGGCTCTCGTCTATAGATGGCAAACGTACCCAATACTCTCTGTTCGGCGGACATGATGGGAGTCGACCAGCAGGAACGCAAACCATGCGAAAGCGCTGCCTCCTTAAAATCTGTCCAAAGCGGATCTGCAGCGATATCTTCCACTATGACTGGTTCACGGCGAAATGCTGCTGTTCCACAAGAACCGACGGATTCACCGATGGTAACGCCGTCAATAGCAAGGCAATACTCTTCCGGCAGATTTGGTGCTGCTCCGTGATTAAGATGAAGCCCATCTTTATCCAATAGTAAGATCGAACACAAGCCATCCCCCAGATAAGCTTCAATCCCGAGGGCTAGAGATGTGAGAGAATCTTTCATCGATTCACCGGTAGCGATCATTGTGAGCTGCTCATTTTGAAGATGAAGCAGTGCTTCCGAAAGTTTTTGTTCAGTGATGTCTCTAGTGACCCCAACAAAATGAGTCAGCTCACCTATCTCATCAAAAATTGGAGTGATCGTGAGATCGTTCCAATAGGTGGTTCCATTCTTACGGTAATTGAGAATTTCGCCGGAAAACTCCGTTCGATTCTGTCGGGCAACCCTCATTGCTTCTATAGTATGTGTATCAGTGAGCGGTCCTTGCAAACATTTACAGTTCCTGCCAAGAATTTCATCTTCGCGGTATCCACTGATAGCAGTAAATGCTGGATTTGCCGAGATGATCAGTCCGTCGGTACCTGAGATCATCACTCCCAGAGAGATAGCTTTTAGAGCAAGTCCATTTACTCTATTCACTTCTTGTGTCGAATTCGTCACTAACAATTCGCTCGAATCGGAATCCTCCGCAACGATATTAGTAGCTGCATTCAGTTCTGTAGCGATCTTATTATGGTTTCGAATATCTGCCATAGGATGCCTTATGTATGTTGCACAGAGAGTGAATTACAAACAACTTTCATATTGTTTCGAAAACCCCATCAAATGGTTACTTTAGACGTGCTATATGCCGATTGTCTGATTAGTGGGTAAGATTGAATGAGCGCTTCCGCTGAGATTCCCAATCCCTGGTTCAGACGCCTGATCACCCCATAGTTAAAGCTCGTTTTCGGTTTAACACTTCAGACACCCGTGCTCGACTGCCAATATATGGTTCCAAATCCCGGCGAGTCAAGCCTCTGCTCACTAAGTGATAAAGCAAAGCTTCAATTGGGTCAGGAGGTAATATTTCATAGTGTTTTCGCTCGTAAGCTTCCACTAAGCTTGTCAGCACTTCTAGTTGATCGCCTTTTGGAGTATCGACTTTAGCCTCGAAAAGTTCATCAATCTTAGCCAATGTGAGCTTATATTCAACTTCGGTTTTTATGGGATGCATTGTCATTCGCGTTCAATATATTTTATCGGCATTTATTCGGTCATATTCTGCATAAGTACCAATGAATCGAATATAGATAATGCCAATCGTGTAATTGATGGCGATAATAAGCCGATAGGTATTTCCTCGAATGTTAAATACAACACGATTGTGACCGAGGATGCTAGCATTAGCATAGATCGTCTTGATGTCTGCAGGCGACTTCCATTCGGCTCGATTTGCATCAGTATACCAGGCGCGTAACACGGCTTCAGCGTCAGCATGGATCATCAAAAAATCGCGGAGTGTTTTAAGAGCGATAATTCGCATATCCAATTATACACCGTTCCCAAAATGGGGGCAAGTCTCTAAATATTCTATAAAGTTTGCTGCTAAGTCAATTGGGTAGAACTAAACTATAGAGCTAATTGCAAAAGTCGTAAAGTAGTTGAAAACCTCTTTAAGCCCTCACCCCCCGACCCCCTCTCCCAAAAACAGGAGAGGGGTGACTATGGCATCAGTTTTTCAATATTATATCAGGTTTTGATCTTAATATAAACCTGTATCCCACGAAGTGGGATACAGGAAACCTATGATATAAATCCCCCCCTCTCCTGTTTTTGGGAGAGGGGGTAGGGGGTGAGGGCTGGAATATGCATAATCAACCGACTTTTGCAATTACCACTATGCTATATCAATTTACTCTCTGGAGTCGATTTTCTTGCACCACATAGCAACTACACCAGGTATACAGAACAACAGGTATCCCACATGTTCAAATGGAGTGAAGTGAGCGCCACCAGATTTGCGTTCAGCCCAGCTATTCAGATAGAACACTCCTGTAATTGCAATACAAGTTAGAATAAAAAGCAGCATAAATGGCAATTTTCCACGATATGCTACCCAAAAAGGAAGTACTAGGCATACCGCAATACTCCCGAATCCAGTTTCGAAAAGTCTGCCTTCAGCATCCGAATTGAAAACTCCAGAGCATAGCCAATACAACGCAAATGCGCTTGAAATAATTAACACTGACCAGCCGATACGAGATCGATTTTGTTTAAGAAATGTAGTAATTCGCATCGGATTTACATCTCATATCTTGGACAAACCAATATGCTGCCATACAGACATCAGCAATATTAAGAAAACAACATCATTATCTTATCGAAAAACCCATCGTTACGATGGCGGTGATATCCTTATCGAGGGAAGAAGTATCGTTGATGCCTTCACTGGAGACATCCGTTGAATAGATCGGTGTTATTTGGAGTACTCCCATGCGTGCGAAACGTACATTTCCCACCTGACACCCACTGTTATTGGCGATCTGGTCTGCGCGCGCGCGCGCATCCTTTGCCGCTTCTGCCAGCATCGTCACTTTCATATCGCTCAGCCTGGTGTAGACATACTGCGGAGGCTGCGACTCGAACTGCACTCCCTGACTGATAAGCTCCGTAGATTTTCTTGAGACATCTCCCACTAAATCAACCCTTGGAGAACGAACCTCGATATCCTCCGTCAGCTCATATCCCTCAATCTGACGAAAAGTATCTGCGGGATCTTCCTGCGGCTGCTCATTCGGCAGCCGTTTCACTTTGGCGTAGAGTGTATGGGTCTCAATTGCGGAAACTGTCAGCTCGTTCTCGGTTATCCCGTGGGCTATCAGATACGCACGTGCTTTATCGATACCAGATTTGAGATCCTGGTAAGCTCTGCTGAGATCTGGGGCACGCAGTGAAACACGTCCATGCCATATAATCAGATCAGAGCGAATCGGCTTCCGTGCAGAACCTGTCACCCGGATCATATCCTTATCTATCTTTACTCTTATCAGCGCGCTGGAGAGAATACAGCAGCATCCCAACAGCGCCACCGCTAGAATTGCCGCGACTACAATACTCGCAAAAGATTTTGATTCATGCATAGGGATGCCTCATTAGATTCCGAAGATTTCCTCAGAATTCATTCAATTCATTAGCGATATGTTGTATGAGTAGGAAAGCTTGATGTCCTACTACCAACAAATCGAAACATCGTGTGTTTTTTTACGATGTTCGTTGTGTTAAGGCCTAAATCTGGGCACGTATTATGTCTGCAATTAAGGGGGCAGTGCGTGAAAAATCAGCATCTCCACGCAGAATAATGTCGGCATGGACTCGCGAAGGCTCCACATATTTTGCATGACCGATTCGTGCGCATTCCAGAAAATAGGCGGCTATCCATTTCGGGTCGGTGTTTCCGCGGCTGCCCGCCATATCGCGCAGCATCCGCCGCAGCGCTCGCGCATCTGCTTCGAGTTCCATAAAGAGCTTCAAGTCCAGATGCTCTCGAATCTCATCGACATAGAGAGTCATTAGCCCCTCTATCAGAATGACGTCCGGAGCATCATCCGCGTTTCGTTTTGCGAGCAGATCGTTAAGCAGGCGAGCATTATCTGCGGAAGTCGGATGGTTGTTATCCGGAAGCAGCTCCCCTGTAGATGGCAGTATCAGAGTTGGCCCGCCGCCATTGCCACGGTACATATACTTATCCTGCCCGAATAGTTCGGCACGAAGCGGAGCGTCCCCAGAAGTGAGCTGCTTTAGAAGCTCGGCGGTAAAAGTGCTTTTGCCCGAAGCCGAGCCTCCTGCAAGCCCTACAAGCAAACTGCCCTTTCTTTTTTCAAATCCTGCTTCACTCATCGAATGCTACTCCCCTTTGCAACCGTGTAGAAGTATAGGTGCCGCTGCGTATCGTTATTTTCAGATGTCAGTACGAGAATTCCGTCCTTACCATCATTCTTGGGGTCTCCTACCCGCACATCCAGAATATGCCCTGGCAGAGGCTCGCTTCGCCAGGTCTCATCCATATCTTTAAAAGTGGTGGTCCAGAATGAGGAATCCTGGCGTCCAAATTTGGTAGTATAGACCACCAGTCTATCGCCTATGGAATAGCCAGGCAGCAGCGGAGTGGCCGTATCTCTGCCCTTTAATACTCCTATGAACCACTTATTACGCGTATCCCAGTAAGACTGTATGTAGTGAATTCCAGAGGCGATTTCAAGCTGGTCTGCACCTTGATAGTCCTGGGTACCAACACCAAATCGCACATATCCATTGGTATCTTGGGGAAGGCCAGGCGGAGCCTGAATCATCTCTCTCTCACCTACTTGATAGAGAACAGAGCTGCTTCCAGTTCCGGCGAGAAGCAGATCGGGAGTGTTGACAAGTGAGATTGCCAGCCGAAGGTTGGTGGGAGTGGCATAAAGACGCTGAAGCGCATTTCCATCCCAACTATAAATTCCCTCTCCCGTAGCTACTTGCCAGTTCACGTGTGGTGAGACAGTTTTTTTCTTCTGCTTACCTGCTGCGGGAACAGTAGGGATTTGTGCGGAAAGAATGGATTTATCCTTATTAACAGGTACGAATCTTCCAACGAGAAGGGCATCAGGGGGAATTCCTATGAAATCAGCGGATCCATCCAGAGCGAATCGGAATCCATCCCAATGCGTAACCACCAGCTTGCGTTTGAAATCGGACTGATCTTTCCCGCCATAGATCATCATCAAGTTGTTGCGCCTGTCGGCAGTGATCTTGCCCAGTTCGATAAGTTTTGCCATCTCATCAAGTTTGAAATTCCACACCTGTTGAAATGATACTTGGAACTGGTTAAACGCCCGATTACCGGGATTGTTTTGTGCAACACTTGCCCCAGGAAATAGCAAGGTTAGCGCGGCGACAATCAGCCATTTCCTTACAGCGATTATTGAGTGGTAATCTACAGCAGATTTCCATCTAATGAACTTCGGGATCTCAAATTTGAATTGTTTATTAATTGCGTTATTCTTGAACAGCATAGTATCGCTATGTTCGGCAATATGTATCATATTCCTTCCTCATACGAAATAGTCGGCTTAAGAGTGATACGGTGTAATGGTATAATTGATTAGGGAGGTGATATTATCGTGGACAAAGTGAAACAATATCGAAAAATAGTTCGTGATGTATTGACCCCAATTGCGAAACGAAGTTATTCCATTCCAACTATTACTCATGAAGCTGTTTTTGATGAATTTAACGATCGATACCTTATTTTATCAGTAGGTTGGGAAGGACGTGTACAGCGAATCCATAACTGCCTGATTCATCTTGACATTGTTGACGGAAAAATCTGGATACAGCGCGATGGTTCAGAAGATGAAATCGTGTATAAACTCGAAGAATCGGGGGTACCCAAAACAGACATTGTTCTTGCATTTCATTCTGCCGATGTACGGTCTTATACTGGCTACGCTGTAGCTTGATTTGTATAAATAAATGATCGCTTCCACGCATACTGGAACCAATAGATAGCTAGAGTTGTTCTGATTTATAGATAATTTCGATGAGGTCATGATTAGGACTTACTGCAGTTGCTTTGCTAAATGTCGCGGTCTTGAAATAAGCTTCGTTATTTGCAGAGTTCATATATCCACCTCCTATCTTTGACACTTCACGGAACAAAGTGATATAATCGGATGGGAGGAAACGAAGTGAAAGCAGCATTTATATCAGTTATATGTATTACGGCGTTAATCGGATTATTCAGTGTGTCAAGCCTTTCGGGCCGCACAGAAACGTTAAAAAAACCACCAGTTATATCTCCTGCGCCTGCAAAAATTACTTACCGATTCAAACTAGGGGATAGCTTTCTTTATAAAGTGAGCGGTCTTTTCACGGGTCATTTCCCCCCATTCCTTCAGCCGAACTCGCCTCCCATCAATTTAAAGATAGATTTTACCTATAAAGCTGCCGTTAAAAAACAGGATGATAAAGGCGCAGAAGTCGCATTCACAGTTGATGAAGCCGAAGTCAGCCTGCTTGAAAAAGACCCTGGTCCAGATGGCAAAATCGATCCAGACAATATTACTCCATTCCCACTGCCATTGGCGCAGATCCAAAAAACACTCAATATTACTGCCAGGATAAGGCCGGATGGTTCGATCGAAAGCATAGCCGGCGGCGACACCAGCCAGGTGAAAATCGATATTGGCTTCGATCTACGCAAGCTATTTCTGGTGATAATGCCTGTTATTTTCCCTGATCGGGTGCTTAAGCCAAACGATACCTGGAAGTATGACGATGGACTGCTGGGGCACAAGCCAGGTCGAATCAACTATACAGGTAAGCTGATTAGCTCCACTCCACAAGGTAAAAACACTATCTACATCGTGGAGCAATCTGGCGATTCCAATGTAGAAGATAAACGTGATAAAGCGGGCAAGGCAACTATCAATCCTGCCGATGTCGTAGAATCAACTATGGGAACAGTCAATCTTTCAGGGTCGCTTAAATTCGTAGCATTCCCGGATTTATCCAAGACATCCACCGGAAATCAGCTCAGCAGGCTGAAGGACGGTAAACTTACTATGACTGCACTGTTTACGCATACGCGCACAGTTGTAGACCCGGAAAAGCCCGACGACCCACTCGAACAAAAAATCGATGTCAAAGCCCGACTTCACGTTCAGGCCGTGGATGTGATCCCAGTGAAGAATACCCATCCTAAAAAATAAATTCCACCAGGCCTCGTTAGAACAGTTCGCATTTTATAGATGACATAAAGAAAGAATAACTGATGAATTTCACCCGAAAACCACTAACATTAATAGCTGCATTCGGAATGAGCTGCCTGCTAACACTGCCCTTCACCGCTGGCAACGTTGCAAAAGCTGATGAAGGAACCACCTACTCATGGTCGCTGCTCCGGAAAAAAGGGGAGATATTAAGATATCGCCAGCGTGTGATTGTGTCTGGGGCGCTTCCGGATGGCACTAATCTAGATGTACATCTCAAATCGATCAGCAAGCAAGAGGTGAAAGATGTTTCGGAAAAGGGTGATGCCCTCGTGGTCGAAACAGTTGAATCTCGCTCTATCGTAGTCAATGGAAACGCATTTCCGGATGATCCTTCAACATATACTACCATCAAACGCACTTTTAGTAAAAATGGCTTGGTTCTCAAATCGGTCGTAGAAAATGCGACTCCGGGATCAGAAACACTCACTCAAATGAGCTCCATGCTGGGAGCTACCCCCGTCCCGGATAAAGCAGTGAAAATTGGAGATAACTGGACTACTGAGATTGAAAATGCAGTCATACCCGGGAAGAAACTAAAACTCTTCTCTACTGCCGACTCCATCGAAAAAGTGGCAGGCACAGAGACACTCAAAATCAAAGTGAAACTCTCTTTTCCTATCAAAGCGGATGCGATTGAAGCAGATTATGTGAAGGTCGAAGGCTCCTATAGTATCGATACAAAAACTGGCAAGCTTATGCGGGCTTCTTACACGGTGGATAATTCGTATATTCCTTCTCCTGTCGGGGAGCTCAAAGCCAAGACATCTTCCGTGATTGAGCTGATTGTTGCTGGTGTAAATGATAAAGAGGAAGAGGTCAAGCCTGTCGAGAAAGCAAAGTAGTTTGAAAATTCCAGATTATCGAGCTGAATGGATGAAGGTGCAATTTGCCTCTTAGCGACAGCGCCGAGAATGTTCAACATCGCCTGAAAAGACGAATCGGAGCTTTGATTCCAACTGGTCTGCTAATATTTGGAGTCTCTTTTCAGCTGCTGGCTCAGTCGAGTAATCATCCGATTCCTCTTCGATTAAAGTTCGTGCTGGGAGACCTGAATAAGTATAAAACTACGATGCGAATGGTTGTAAGTATACCGATTCCAGGGCAGCCAACCCCAAGTAATATGGAAACAGTGACCGATATGACGCTGCTGCAGGAAACAAAGAAAATACTGCCCGGAGGAAAAGCGGAAGTTCTCGCCTCAGTGTCGCAGCAGACAACTACGCGAAATGGCGCCCCGATAGATGCCCCAACAATGGACCCTACACTCTATACTTTCGACAGCCAAGGTAAAATTACTGCGCCGAAGGAGGCAGTCCAGCCAGGAGTGGGAATAGGAGGCATAAGTTCGCTTTTGAATGGAACGGGGACTTCTGGAGTGGGAATTTTGCTTCCATCCAAACCAATAACCATCGGTCAGCACTGGACATATCCAGTAAAAGCCCCTGGAATCAGTGGGAACGGAACCGCAAATGCCTCTCTTGTCAAATTGGAAACAATTGGGAGATATAAAACAGCTCGTATTCATTCTGTCGTCAAACTCCCCATCCATTTTCTCGCAAACCAATCTGGAGAGGTTTTAACCGCGTTGAACAAAGACACTGTTGAGGCTTTTGGGAGTGGAACGATTACGACAGACTATAATTTTGCAATCGCAGAAGGAAAACTGATCCGCAGCAGTGGACTGAGTGCTATCACGATGAAGTTCAACCCAAAATTCTCATCGAATGGAAAAAAAATAGCCAAACCATCACCCGCTTTAAACAGTGTACTCTTAAATATCACGATCAAAATGCAGATGGGTATGAACCTTATTGAATAATTCCTACCGTCACGTAGGGGTTGACACGGCACTAAAGTACCGGTCTGGAATTGCAAAGCCCATCTTTGGTCGCTTAGGCTCCTGCATGGGCTGAATTTGGAATCGCATCCCCCTGACCGCAGGGCGATTGGCCGCAGGCCTCACAGACGGGTACTTGAGCTATGAAGGATAGATATATGTCGGACCATCTACATGAGGAGTTCTTTGAATATCTTGACCGCTGGCATTCAAGATTAGCCTCTCTTAAGTTTAGTGAATTAGTCGAGAAAGCGGGCGGGCCGGATGCAGTTGGTATCTTCTGTGTCGATCTCATCAATGGATTCTGTCACGAAGGGCCACTTCAGAGTGATCGAGTACGCAAGATAATCCGGCCTATCGTGACACTTTTTGAAACTGCCTACACTCTCGGTGTCAGAAAACTCGTTTTGCCTCAGGATACACACGATCCCGCTGCTGCTGAATTCATTAGCTATCCACCACACTGTATTCGTGGCACCAGCGAGTCCGCTACAGTCAACGAGCTGGCAAATCTTGGCTTTGCATCCAGTTTTAAGGTTTTCCCTAAAAACTCCATCCACTCAGCAGTAGAAACTGGTCTCAATAGCTGGCTCGATCAGCATTCTGAAGTGAAAACCTTTATAGTTGTTGGTGACTGCACCGATCTGTGCACCTATCATTTAGCGCTGCATCTGAAGTTCAGAGCGAATGCATCCAACCAAGTACATAGGATAGTTTTGCCTGCCAACTGTGTGGATACTTATGACGTCCCTGTTAACACGGCAGAAGAGATCGGCATTCCCGCGCACCCCGCTGAAGTATTTCACCCATTGTTCCTCTACTCTATGGCAATGAACGGGGTGGAAGTGGTGAAAACTCTGGATTGAGGAGAGTAATTTGGCAGATGTCGTTTGTCTCGGAGAAGCGTTAATAGATTTTGTTGCATTGGAGTCGGGCGTTGGTGTAGGCGAAGCATCCGGATTTTTGAAGGCTCCCGGCGGCGCGCCTGCAAATGTTGCTGTCGGAGCAGCAAAACTGGGTATTAAGAGCGCTTTCCTTGGGAAGGTGGGGGATGATCCTTTCGGACACTTCCTTGCTGACACTTTTGCTGAAGCGGGAGCAGATACTGGCGGAATGGTTTTCTCACACGAACATCGTACCGGCCTGGCTTTCGTTTCTCTCAAAGAGGATGGGGCCAGAGATTTCTGCTTCTTTCGGAATCCCAGCGCCGATATGACCTATTCCCCTTCAGAACTCGATCGTGAAAGAATTTGGAACGCAAAAATTTTCCACTTTGGGTCTATCACACTCATCAATGAACCGGCAGCAGCCACTACTCGTACTGCCGTGCAGGTTGCACAAGATGCAGGACTACTTATTTCGTACGATCCCAATCTGCGTGAATCTCTTTGGCCAGATTTGATAACCGCTCAAAAAACTATCCTGAGTATGGCTCCATCAGCCGATATTATTAAGGTAAGTGAGGAGGAGTTGGTTTTTCTGATGTCCGATACTAATACTGCCAATTCTCTCATTTCTGTTGAAACTATCAGCAGCCTGAGTGAAGCATTCATGGAAAAATATCCGCAGGTCACTCTTCTCGTAGTGACTCGAGGATCAGACGGCTGTTTCTGGCGCACACAGAGTGGTATTCTGGGATTCCTTGCGGGTATGGTGGCGGAGGCTGTTGATACCACCGGGGCAGGCGACGGTTTCGTGGCGGCTTTACTGAGCGGTCTGATTGTGAACCAAAAAACTACTCGTGAAGAATTGAAAAAATTAACATGGGAACAGTATGAACACCTATTTCGCACTGCGAATGTAGTAGGTTCATTTACTACAAGGCGAAAAGGTGCGATTCTTGCCCTGCCAACTCTATCAGAGTTAAATAAACTAGGATACAGCCTCGAGTTTGGAATTTAACCACCCAGATTTCACTCGCTCCTGATTCGCTGATACCAGTAGGTAGTTCTGTGGTATCAGGAAGTGAAATGATAATTACAAAATAGTGAGTTAATTGCAATAGTTGTTAATCTCATAATTGCCCATCTCTTTGCCTAACCCCCCGTCCCCCCTTCCCTGACCACGCAAACGATAAAGCAGTTTGCGTTAGGGAAGGGGGAGAGTTAATGATCAAGTTTCCTCTTCCCTCCGAGGTACGAGGGAATCAGGGAAGGGGGCAGGGAGGGTGGGTCAAAAGTCTCTTTCGGACTGTAAATGGGCTAAAAGTCGCTATTTTTCAATGGCAGATCAGCGTCAAAAAAATCTTCGTCGCTTGTATGGGCATTGTAGAGCGATTTATTTTCAATCGAAAATTTCAGAAA
>JANXSG010000077.1 GCA_025352825.1 Chthonomonadaceae bacterium
TTCTCCTTTTACTTACGTAAATAAAGATGCATTGACAAACAAATATTTAGCTTAACTCAGTTGTGAATATTTGAAAACACAGAACTGAGTTATACGCATAACCTCTCATGGGTATTCTAACACAGGTTAAATTAATTGTCAACCATATTTTTATGCTGGAATCACCTGGATATTTTCGGGCGGCATCATATAATATTCGTATCGCGAAAGCTTTACTTTTGACGAATATTTTTCATCTGTGTACGCTATTGGCAGTCCCAAACAAATATCTCGAAAAGCAGTGTAAATTTCTATATATATTATGCCGATAATGGTAAGGATTGCATATTCGGAATGCATCGGAGGCTTGAGCCAGCCTTCTCGATCTTAAGTCAGCTCAACAAAGTGCATCCATCGTTCTTGTTTTTAATCTCACGCAAATGCTGCCATTTGGGAGACTTGCCACCATGCCAGATCAGGCCCATGGCCTCCGCGCCCTTGCGGACATAGCGCGACGTGAGCTAGAAGAGCTTCCCCGCTCCTCTGAAACTACATTAACGCCTGTATTAGCTCGAAAATCCACAATTGATTTGAATGGACTCGCTGCTTCCCACCTCGACCAAGCAGTATGTGGCTCAAGTTATGCGCTGGCAGATATCTCGCAAGTGAATCAGGAGAGAGTGAATAGTGTTAGCGCACCTCGTGTGCAGCACGCGCGAGTAATCGCGATAACCAGTGGGAAAGGTGGTGTAGGAAAGACCAGTATCTCTACCAATCTAGCTCTGATGATGGCAAAGAGTGGGCAGAGAGTGGTGGTACTGGATGCTGATTTAGGCCTGGCAAATCTTCATATCATGCTGGGAGTCAATCCAAAATATCACCTTCAGCACGTCATATCCGGCGAAAAAACTCTCGGCGAAGTGCTCTACCCATGCTCCGGAGGAATTATGATTGTTGGGGGAGGATCAGGGATGTGCGATCTTGCTGATCTGGATAACGCCAGAAGAGATGCTTTTCTGGCTGACCTCAGCTCATTGGATGAGATGGCAGATGTCATACTCCTCGATACTGGGGCTGGCCTTTCGCGAAATGTCATCTCCTTTTTGTGCGCTGCAGAGGAAGTGGTCGTGCTCTCCACCCCTGAACCTACTTCCCTCATGGATGCATACGCTACCATAAAAGTGGTATCTCGCGAAGCTCCGGAAGTACGTTTAGGGTTGGTGGTTAATATGGCGCGTACGGATGAAGAAGCACGAGCCACCAAAGATAGAATGATCAAAATAACCAAACAGTATTTGAAAATCGATCTGGACTTTCTTGGATCGATTCCTTTCGATGTCGTTGTACCTCAGGCAGTAAGAGCTCAAAAACCTTTCACCACCACCTATCCAAATGCGCAGGCTTCACGCGCAGTAGAGCAGATTGCCTCGCATATGGGATACAGATCTCAAGCGCCTTCGGGAGGAGGCATTTCGGGATTCCTAAATAGAATGCAAAATTTTGGCAGACGCCTTAACTCTGCCGGTCATCGATAGACAAAGGTATCAGTCAATATCAGCCAGGAAACTCAAAATTCTATGCGCTGTTATTTCCCCTAGACAGCTGTGCCAACCAATGCTCAGCACTCTATCACGATACGGTATCTGCTAGTTAGCAGGAGACAGATTTCAAGAATGCAGCCTGATTTGTGCCAATTTATGAATCATTAGTTTTTCATTTTGTAACTGCCGATAATTTCCAGTAATCACACCTGTGAAATTAGAAAAAAGTAATTTATACTCCTGTATCAAGGAATTCAGCATAGTGAAATCGATTACGTTTCAACTGCCTACCATCTTAGGATCTTTCTCAGCAATGCTCGTTGCATTTCTGAGTCTGATGAATGGTACCAGCCCCACTACTTGCCTGATCAAAGCGGCGTCTGCATTTGTGGTGTTCTCAGGGCTGGGCTTGATACTTCGATATGCACTGGCTGAGTCGATGCTGCAGGATACAGATACCTCAAATAGCGCACCAAAACCTAAGGAGTGGGGAGGACACGTATCTCACATGGGAACGAACAATTTGGATGTCATCGTTCCTGGAACATCCGTAGCTGATCTTTTAGGTGATGACAATCATGATATTCATGCAGGGGATTCAGGTTATGATGACGAACCTCATCAAGAAGCAGCTTAGCCTCCCGTAGAAATAGTAGTCTGAGGAATTTAGTAACCAGGTTGAAAAATCTATTATGGATCGCATAATAAGCAAACTGCTTATTAAAATACGGCAGGCTTACCTTGAACCAGCATCTGTCCGCAGTTAAGCCGCAAGGAGCTGCCTTCAGGCATCGCAGTACGTCAATACTCTTTGATTAGTATCTGCCTCCCGAAAGGCAAGGGAGAGTGAATATGATGATAGCGATAGAAATACAAGATTCGTGGCGCAAATACAAACTCTATAATGACAAACATGCTCGTGACCAGCTAATTCAGCACTTTGCTTACCTTGTTAAGATAACAGCGGGCAGGGTAATCAGCAATCTCCCGCCAAGTCTTGAGCGGGAAGATCTGGTCAGTGCAGGGGTTATTGGGCTGATTAAGGCTGTGGATCAGTTCGATACGACCAGGCAAGTCAAGTTTGAAACCTATGCGATTGCGCTCATTCGTGGAGCGATCCTCGAAATGCTTCGCGAAGATGACTGGGTTCCTCGCTCCATTCGAGAACGTGTAAAAATGCTCGAACGAGCCTATATGGCTATAGAAATCACACTTGGGCGGCCCGCAACCGAAGAAGAAGTAGCCAGATCGCTTGAGATGGAGCCAGATGATTTTCACAAACTTATACTGGAGACAGGCCGTACTTCCCTGCTTTCACTGGAAGATATCCTTGTGGGCAGTGAGGGGAACGAAAAGCTCCACCTGGTAGACGTCATTCATGATGATGGAGCAACACCCTCTGGCGAAGCGGAGATGCACGAACGCCGACGAATACTTGGAAAATCCATCGATCGACTGCCAGAGCGAGAACGATTAGTCATCGCACTGTACTACTACGAAGGTATGACTTTCAAAGAGATCGGTAAAATCATGACCATCTCTGAATCGAGAGTCTATCAGCTTCATACTCAGGCTGTTATCCGCCTTCATGGCTATTTGCAGCGGGATACGGAACTATTTCGCTAATCCGATTCTTAAAGTTATCCGAACAACAATACTATAAATAAAGAAATATGGAAAGAACTAAATAGGTAATGATTACTTGTAACACAATTCTTAACACTGTACCAATTCATTGTGGGACGAAGGAACGAGGACAACCAAATGTCCATACAAGCTGGCGATTTCCGACTATCCTTTGAACGAGTTTCCGCTTCAGAATCCATTCACCGAGTGGAACGAGAAACGACTAGCCGTGATTTCGGGAAAAAAAATCGGGAACATAAAAAAGACCAGGAACCTGACGACCTTGAGTATGAAACACCTCAGGATGTCGTCGAAGTTGCTGGCCACGACTCAACAGATACCCTTTCGAAGCTGCCTTCCGAATCTAATCAGGCGGCATCACATCAACATGGCATAACGGTGTTTCATATCCCAGACGGTTCAGATCGTCGGATTGATATTAAGGTTTAAATCTACAGCCAACTCCTCTCAAAAGAACTGTTTCTTGGCCGATGTTCTACACACCTTTGTAGTCTACTTTATACTCGTAATCGTACTCCCCTTCTCTCCAAAATCGTCCGAAAGGAACACAAACATGATACTTTTTCAAGCTGCTATTCTCGCAATTACTATTCTGCTTTTGACTGTGGACTGGTATCGATTCCAGCAGGCTAAAAGTGAGCTCACTGCGCACGCCGCAGAGACTCCTGTACTCAGCGAAATTAGAGCTCTTCATAAAAGTATAAAGCAACTCCTGTCGGATATTGAGGAAAGTGCAGATCGAGCAGATTCTCGACTCGAACGCCGATGTCAGGAAGCAAGAGATTTACTTCAAGCGATGGAAATTAAGATTTCACATATCGATACTATTCAAATATCAGCGCCTATTCCAGAGGAGCCAAGATTCCGGACTAAAAGAAGATCTGCACCTCAGCGTATCTCCTCAGATTCTCACTCCGACGTCCTGACTGAAGTTTCCGAATCGATGCCTGGGTATATTCAGTCAAGGCCATTCGAAATGTCACAGGCCATTGTGAACACCCCTCAAAACATGAAGTCGCGAACAGTATTTGAACTTGCAGACGCCGGAGAAGACCGTTCTCGGATCGCCCGCATCACAGGGTTATCCGAAGGTGAAGTCGAAACATTACTAGGATTGAGAATGCAAAGGCGGGGCTGATGAAGGAAATATGGGGTATCATAACCAATACTAATGCGAAATCGTTATTGAAATACTACCTCACCAGGGAGAGTAAAAACTCTTGAATTCCATCCTAAATAATCGGACACTTGTCACTCCCGCACTATGTTGTGCGGCTCTTTCACTTTCGATACTGACTGGTTGTCAGGGACACAAAATTGTCGCCAGAGTCAAAACAGCGACTGTAACTGAAGATGAATATTTTAAGCGTGTCCAGAGAGTCACTCCGCAGATGCTGCCGCAGGGAACAGACATTGACGCGGGCGGAATTACCATCATTGGTATGGTGAAAGAACTTCTTACCTCACAGCTCGCAGCGGACAAAAAATTCACTCCTTCAGAGCAGTCGATCGCTCAGTTTGAAGCCTACTATAAGCGCAGTGATCCCAATATTGCGGAGGCGCTTCAGAATGGCCAACTAACAGAAGAAGATCTCAATCGTGGTATTAAACTCAAAATGGAGGAGTTTGCCATTGGAACGGATGGCGCCCACGCCGAAGATAAAGATCTGCAGGCAGCATACGACGAGCAGAAGGATCAGCTGAAAATCCCCGAATTTATAACCGTGCGTCTGCTCCAAGCCCCAGATTCCGTCACTGCACAGCAGGCGCTGGATCAACTCAAGAAAAACGCCAGCTTCAAAACGATCGGTACCGATCTACTGCACATGCCACCTCAGGCAGCCGCAGCTGCAGAAAAGGGCCAGACAATTCGTGTCGATGGCATTCTTCCTGAACTGCGCACTGCTCTGGCTTCTCTGACTCCCGGTCAGTTTACAGATAAGCCAGTCGAAGTGCATCCACAGAATCGAAGCACAGGAGCTGTACAAACCCTATTTGTGATCGGCCAAATGGTACGCAAAACAAAAGAGTATATACCCAGCAAAGAAGAGATAAAGCCTGTGCTCGAACAGATCGCTGTTGGAAAAACGCATCCCGATTGGAAACAGCATCAGCAGCAGGCACTCGCCGATTTTACTCGTAATGCAGTCAATAATTCTGAAGTTCAAATCAATATAGAGCGTTACCAGAAACTCCTCAAAGCCTACATTCTGCCCATCGCGGAGAATCATACCGCTACTGCACCTGGCGGGTCACTGGCCCCTCCGGAAGCCCAGTCACCTCAGTCTGCACCTCAGCAGTCTGCTCCTCCGCCTTCAGCTCAGCCAGGCGCCAGTACACCGAAATAGGAGACGATCCCAATAGTGATCACTCTGATCGGTCTCGGGCCGGGCGATATCAATTCACTCTCTCGCAGCGCTGAAAATGCGCTGCGAGAGGCTTCCGCAAGAATGGAATCAGGAACTGGTAAACTCTATCTTCGCACCGTCAATCATCCCTCCACTGCTGAATTTACGCTTTGGCCGCTCCACTTCGAAAGCTTCGACCATCTTTATGAAACTGCCGCTGATTTTCACAATGTCTATCATAAAATAGCCGAAATAGTGCTTTTTGAGGCACAGAAAACTCTTCATGAGGGTGCGGCGCGGGAGATCAGTTACGCCCTTCCTGGTCACCCTCTGTTCGCCGAAGAATCTGTTCGACTAATACTGGAAAGGGCTGCCCTGCTGAACATTCCGGTGAAAATAGTTTCCTCCGGCAGCTTTGTGGATGCTGCTCTGACGGCTGTGCGAGCAAACCTCACAGATGGATGCGATGTTCGGGATGCCCTGACCCTTCCCACAAACTTCAATATCGACGATAATGGAAACTGTATTTCCACATTTCCTGATCCCTCTCGTGCCCTGCTTCTGTATCAGATATACGATACTCATTCTGCGTCCCGCACAAAACTCAGCCTTATGAAGATATATCCTGATGAGCACGAAATAGCAGTTATTCGCTGGGCAGGAGTAGCCGGAAAGGAAGAGGTAGAGCGTGTCCCACTTTTTCGCCTGGATAGGGTAAACGTCGATCATCTAACCTCGGTATATATTCCGGAATTGACTTCCAAACAGAGAAGCCCAAACTTTCATAGCCTGGTCGGGTTAATGGAACGGCTGCGCGCACCAGATGGATGCCCGTGGGATAGAGAACAGACCCACGAAACTCTGAAAAGATATTTCATTGAGGAGACTTATGAAGTTATCGAAGCAATTGATAGTGGTGATCCAGAACATCTTTGTGAAGAGCTTGGCGATGCCCTCCTTCAGGTAGTTTTTCATGCTCAGCTTGCGGCGGAATCCGGTGACTTCGATATCACGAGCGTAACAGACAAGATTGTAACAAAACTGATACGACGGCACCCACACGTATTTGGAACGGTAGAAGTGGATGGAAGTGAAGAGGTGCTCAGAAACTGGGAGATGATCAAGAAAAAAGAAAAATCTTCGGATCATCGCAAATCGATCCTTGATGGTGTTCCGTTGGGCTTGCCCGCCCTTATGCAAGCGATGGAGATTAGTACGAGAGTTGCAAAGGTCGGATTTGAGTGGAAAGATTTTTCGGGAGTGCTGGCTAAGCTGGAAGAGGAGCTGCAGGAGCTTAAAACCGAACTCCACCACCCCGAACCGGATTCCACCAAGATAATTGCGGAACTTGGCGATCTTTTCTTTACTCTTGTCCAGGTGGCGCGATGGCAAAAGCTTGACCCTGAGGATGCACTTAGATCGATGCTAAAACGATTTTCAAACCGTTTCCGATATGTTGAGAAACGCGCTGAGGAGAATGATAAAACCCTTACCTCAATGACTATTGAGCAGATGGATGTCTATTGGGATGAAGCGAAAGCTAACGGTTTGTGATTGACTTCTGGAATATCCAGTATACTCGGTTAGTATGAATATTTTTCACGCATATGTTACATACTCTAGAAACTTCAAAACGAAATAATTATTTCTATCAGAGCTACTATGATTAAATTAGAAAATACTGTAAACTCAACTCAAATAGGTATCTTTCCAGTACAGGATGAGAATGGAATCGATTTGTCTGCCCTGCGACGAAATCTCCGTTTGACACCAACGGAACGAATTGAACGAATGCGTATAGCATTAAAGTTTGCCATGGAGGTGCGCCATGCAGGACGACGAGCCGGACTTTCAAACCGTAATTCTCCAGTGGAGTAAGCCACCCATATTGTTGATATCAACAATATGGTTTCACTTGGAAGATTTGCAGTGCGCAAAAAAGACGACATCACGATGAGCAACTCTGCATGATACTTAATATTGTAAATTATTCATGCGATTAAATGCAAATTGGATTATGAATATAATCGAAATTGACTTCAGAGGGGCTGAAGGGTATACTAACCAATATTTTTCACCATGTGCAATAAAGTAAGGGGGGCGTTATGCAGTCGATGGGGATATCTATGCTGGAGGGGCTGAGCTTCGATGACGTGCTGCTGCTCCCTCGCGACGCGGAGGTCACCCCTGCAGATGTCGATCCACGCTGTGTCATTGCGGGAGATATCGCACTGCGCACTCCCATTCTCAGTTCGCCAATGGATAGGGTAACAGAAGCTCGCATGGCCATTGCTATGGCGCGTGAAGGAGGGCTGGGGATAATCCACCGTAATCTGAGCCCCACACAGCAGGCTCAGGAAGTGGACAAAGTCAAGCGTTCTGAGCACGGCATCATCGTGGACCCTATCTCACTGTCGCCGGATAAGACGATACAGGATGCTGTGCTGCTCATGGAACGCTACCATATCTCAGGCGTGCCAATTACCGAGCCGGATACAGGAATACTAGTAGGCATTCTCACCAACCGCGACATCCGTTTTGAAACGAACTTCAGCCGCCCCATTCGCGATATCATGACCTGCGATAAGTCCCGCAACGGAGGCCTGGTCACTGCACCAATTGGCACTACTCTTGAGCAGGCGCAGGCGATTCTCCAGATGCACCGCATTGAAAAACTACCTATTGTCGATGATCATAAGAAGCTCCTTGGCCTCATCACTATCAAAGATATACAGAAAGTGCGCGAGTTTCCGAATGCCACCAAGGATGCACGCGGCCGACTGCGTTGTGGTGCAGCAATTGGTCCGCTAAGAGACCCCGTTGAACGCACAGGAATTCTGAGAGATGCGGGAGTGGATGTAATCGTGATTGATGCTGCCCATGGGCACTCCAGAGGTGTTCTAAATGCGCTAAGGGCAGTCAAGAGAGCGTTCCCTGAGATGCCAGTAATAGCTGGAAATGTGGCCACAGCTGACGGCGCACGTGCACTCATCGAGGCAGGGGCAGATGGATTACGCGTTGGAATTGGAGCCGGAAGCATCTGCACCACAAGAATTGTGAGTGGAGTAGGTGTGCCACAGCTCACCGCAGTTCTCGAATGCGCTGCAGAAGCTAAACGACATCATATTCCGATCATAGCGGATGGTGGTATAAGGTTTAGCGGAGATGCCGTCAAAGGGCTTGCAGCGGGCGCGGCAGCCATCATGGTAGGAAACCTTCTAGCCGGGACAGAAGAGGCTCCGGGTGAGGTTATCCTTTATCAAGGACGCGCTTACAAAGACTATCGTGGAATGGGCAGCGAAGCAGCCATGCGTGAGGGATCAAGCGACAGATACGGACACGACAGCACCGCTAGATTTGTCCCCGAAGGCGTCGAAGGCCGAGTACCATTCAAAGGATCGCTCCACGACACAGTGCATCAGATATTAGGCGGTATACGTTCTGGTATGGGCTATCTGGGAGCCCGAACACTTTCCGATCTTCACGAAAGAGCGCAGTTCATTAAAATAACAGGCGCCAGCCTGCGCGAGAGCCACGTGCACGACGTATGGATCACGAAAGAGCCCCCGAACTACTCGAGCGAATACATGTCCGGCGAGACCCAGAGGGAGTAGCGGATCGTCTTGTATTTTTGGATGGGCTTCGCGGGTTTACTTCTCTCGCGGTTGTTTTCTTTCATGCCTGCCGTGAAGTGATGTATCACGGCGGTGGCCAAAAGATATCGCCTCTGTTGCTCCACCTCATCAAACCTCTGCTCTACGGCCGATTTATGGTCGATATATTCATCGTTCTTTCCGGTTTTTGCCTGATGATTCCCGTCGTCAAGTCCGAAGACAGGCAACTCCATGGCGGATTTTTTGGATACATGCTCCGACGCGCAAGGCGAATACTCCCGCCCTATTTCGCTGCCTTAGCTATCATAATGCTGATTATGGCTGCGTACCCTCAACTACAAAATCCCACGGGAACCGGCTGGGATATTTCTCAGCCTTCTCTTACCACTTCGGTTTTTCTTTCACATCTCTTTTTAATTCATAACTGGAGCCCGGCCTGGATATACAAAATCGACACACCACTCTGGAGTGTAGCTACAGAGTGGCAGATATACTTTCTTTTTCCAGTCATACTTCTGCCGGTTTGGCGAAGGTGTGGCGTACCAGCGCTTTTATTGATCGCAGGACTGGGGAGCTGGATGCCTCATCATTTTCTGGGTGAAAGAATTGATCTTGCCGCACCATGGTTTATTCTGCTATTTGCTATGGGGATGATCGGAGCAGTGGCTGTGTTCAGTGGAGATGAGGTTTGCGCACGGCTTAAAGGGAAAGGACACTGCTCGGCAGCCCTCGGGGTGGCTATTGCGATCATGCTGTTCTGTATGTTTACTCAACCTGCCTGGTGGCGAGGCAGCATCATTTTCCGCGACACATGCATGGGAATAGTTACCATGTGCCTGCTAATCGTTTGTTCATTGAACTCGCAGCAAGTTGTGAGTTCATTGATATTAAAAATTCTCACTTCACCAGCTCTTCTCATACTGGGCACATTTTCGTACAGTGTATATCTGGTGCATCAGCCCGTGATTTCACTGCTCCATCTTGTGCTCTATCGTTTAGGATATTCTGCCAATCTAGCTCTCATAGCACTGATATTTATTGGTGTACCGATTTGTGTATCGCTTGCACGACTCTTCTATCTTGGATTTGAGAAGCCGTTTCTGAGGCGATAGTCTGTGCCCTCAGCCCCGGCTTGCGCTCACCCCCGTCCCCTCTCCCAAAAACAGGAGAGGGGAGTGACGCAATCGATCAGTTGACCCATTTCTGCCCATTGATGGGAATAACCTGTTTGAATGTCCCCCTTCCCCTGTTTTTGGGGAAAGGGGCAGGGGGGATTAGCTCACTTTTCACTCACCTGATATAGTCATCTCTGCCACCTGGAATGTGGGGCTGACTATGGTGGAACTGAAAACGAGATCCGAACCGATTTTTTCAATCCCCATCAATATTCTCTTCATGGAGGCGGCGATGGTCACCTCTTCCACCGCGTAGGTTAGCCGGCCATCTTCGATCCAGAGCCCAGCCGCGCCAATCGAAAAATCTCCTGTAACAGGATTCGCTCCACTTCCCATCATATCCGTCACATAGAACCCATTCGTGATCGACTTTATAATTTCATCCGTGGAAAGAGACCCAGGCTGTAAATAGACATTAAATGAACCGATGCTAGGTGCTCCGTTGTAAGAACGCCGAGCGTTCGCCGTTGATTTCGCTCCTCCGCCAACTTTCCGTGCCGTAAGAGTGTCGTACTGAAACATATTGAGTACTCCATTTTCAATGAGTACATTCTTTCTGGTAGGGATACCTTCCCCATCGAACGGGGAAGACCCCGCTCCCTGATGCAGCGTACCATCATCGATAAGAGTCACCGAATTGGCTGCTATCTGGTTATCCAGGCTCGTCTTAAGGAACGACATCCCTTTATTTACAGCGTCCCCGTTAATCGCCGCGATAACCGCGCCCCAAATTCTTGCCGCCACTCGCCGTTCAAATACGACCGGCGCAGACTGTGTCGGTGCTTTTCTCGCCCCCAATTTACGCAGGACGCGTTCGGCTGCTATTCTGCCCACCGTTTCCGGATGCTCCAGTTGCTTTAAAAACCGCTTGTAGGAATACTCATAATCCACCTGTTTCTTACCATCCTGCTCTGCCAGGGGAGAGCAGTAGAGTGAACAGGCCGTACTTCGATAAGACTGCAGATTACCAAGAGTATTAGCAATTACAATGGTGCTGATCTCACTTCCAAATCCCGCCCCGTCACTATTTGAAATGCGCGGATCGAAGGCAAAAGCAGCGTTTTCGCAGGATTTGGCGAGGGAAATCTTCTCTTCGGGAGTGATATTTTCTAGAGCAGGATCGTATAGATCGAGATCGTGGACTACAGCTGATACAGCTTCTTCATCCAGCTCATTTTCCGGTTTCTGATCTGCGGATCGTGCAAGCTCTACCACATTTTTAATCAGACGATCGAGCGCCTCATCGGAAAAATCGGTAGTGGAAGCAAACCCCTGCCTATGATCCACAAATACTCGTATCCCCATCCCTTTACTGCGAGACTGAGTGAGTGTCTCCACCTCACCTTTTCGAACCTGAACGCCAAATTCTGTGGTGGATACCAAATAGACATCTGCCTGATCTGCGCCACATTTCTGAGCTTTTTTCGCAGCGTTCGCGGCCACATCCTCAAAATTCATTTAGTCAACCTCTTTCGTAATCCTAAATTATCGTTGTAATGAGTGATGGAAGATCCTGAAGATTTGTGATCAATCCCTGAACATTCGGAATCATATCCGTCTGACTATTTAATGCCATTCTTGCCTGTACAGCTTTTGCTCCCGAATACATTGCCCACTCTAGTGCTTCCGGCTTATCGTCGACGACCACCACATCGGATGCGGAAACTCCCGCATGCCGAAAAATCTTCTCGTAATACTCTGGTCCTTCTTTGGCACAATCCACCAGATCAGGCCCAAACAGAATATCGACTGACCTTTCGATCCCTGCACCTCGAAGAGCCGAATACAGATAGATTGAATCGTTAGCGGATGCGATATGAATTTTAGCGCCCAATTTTCTTATCTCTGCAAGCACTTGTACAGCTCCAGGATAGAGGCAATTGCATCTGGATAGCGCAAATTGTTGCGTTTCAGCTGCCAGGGTTATGGAGTTGTCGGGCAGTGGTAAACCCATCTTATCAAAAATTAACCGGCTGGATTCTGCATCTCTATTATTCAGCCACATGCAATACCCAGATAATGGGTTACTCGCAAATCTGTGGTTATAGTCTTCCATAATGGAGACCACCATGTCGAATGCCGACATCTCCCAATCCTCTAAGGCACCACCGAATTTTGGCTGAAGGAAGTAAGCTATCGCTCTTGTGAACTGCTGCACAAACTGATTCATATCACTGAGCGTGTCATCAAAATCTATGAAGATATGGCGCATCTGAGGTGTAGTTCCTCACAAAGAATTATTCCATCGAGATGTACTTGTCTGAAGGGATTATAGCATTTTGAAGGAGTATTGTCGAACGTATCTGAAATAGAAAGCCAGATATTAAGCAACCTCCCCCTTTTCCTGTTTTTGGGAAAAGGGGGTAGCGGGATGAGGGGGTTCGCTAATCGGTTGATTTCTTCACATAAGCAACTAGAATGCTAACTCTTCGATTTGAAAAATGCATCGGGTCGGAAGGTTTGAGCAGTTTTTTATCTGCATAACCACGAACTGCCAGAACATTCTTTTCACGAATGCCATCTGCTTCCATAGCTCGGCGTGCGCTGTTTGCTCTATCCGTGGAAAGCTCCCAGTTCGAATAACCGTCCGGTCCGTTTAGAGGGTGGCTGTCTGTATGCCCTTCAATAATAATCGGATTATTCAGCTTTACCAGCTCTTTCGATATTAGTTTGATAAGCCGAATAGTTCTCGGCTTAAGATCAGCTTTACCACTATCGAAGAACATGGAGGAAGTCTTCTCCATCAGCTCTATTCTCAATCCTTCGTTAGTCAGATGAACCTGTATGCTATCTTTTAGTCCACTGAATTCGGGATTCTTCACCAAGGCTTTTTCGATAGCTTCCTGAACAGATTTAAACTTAACCTGAACCCCGTCCAATGATTTCTCATCATACTGGCCGGATTTTGGAATAATTGGGGTGTTTTTTCCATTAGAACTATCCATAACCGAGGATGAAGGTGGCGCCTTCCCTTTGTTCATGGATTTCATGAATCCTGCAGGATCATGGAAATAGGCAGCCACAGCCTCTTTCACTGGTTTGTTGAGTCCTACAATCCACATTACAAGGAAGAATGCCATCATAGCTGTTACAAAGTCGGCATACGCGACCTTCCAAGCTCCTCCGTGATGTCCTCCATGTCCTTTTTTAATCTTCTTAATTACAATAACAGGGGCATTCCCTGCTTCACCAAAATCACCCGCCATTTAGCTGCTCCTCCCCTGGAACTATCGGGATAGATAGAGTTGTAGTTATGAACCGGCTATGCGGCTTTCGCATCCGGGCGGCTACTGCCGGTATTTTTAACCGTCGATTCCATCTCAGCAAAAGTAGGCCTCGAGCTGGGCTCAATGTTACGCCGGGCAAACTCGACTGCTGTGAGAGGTGCATCGCCTCGTGCAAACGAGAGAAGTGCGCATTTAATACATGCCATATACTGCGCCTCTGCATGAACCTGAATGGTGAGTGCCGCTGCAATCGGGGCGAAAACACCATAAGCAACCAGAATACCAATAAACGTTCCCACAAGAGCGGCGCCTACTTTATGCCCAATCTCTTCTGGCGGCCCTCCGATAGCCCCCATAGTAATAACAACGCCGAGAACTGCGGCCACAATACCAAATCCGGGCATGGAATCGCCTAATGATGAGATAATTTGAGATGGTTTTAAGCACTCTTCGTGGCTTGCTTCCATATCGATGTCCATCATATCTGCAAGATCCTGGTTCGCTACGGATCCAGTGATTACCACTTTCATGGTATCAGCCAGGAAATCCAAACCATGATGATGATGAGAGAAGAAGGGATAAGATGAAAAAAATTTGCTGTCATGCGGTCGTTCCACATGTTGATCCAATGAAACCAGTCCCTCTCTTCTTGCTAGCATGAAAAGATCGTAGAGCATCTGCATCAGCTCCATATACTTTGCTTTCGTATAGGGATTTCCTTTTAGAAGGCCGATACAGCTTTTAACAGTGTTTATAACGACAGGAAGCGGATTTGCCACCAAAACGCTGCCGATACCAGCACCACCAATGATGATGAATTCTGTGAACTGCATCAACGCAGCAATTTTGCCACCCTCCATAGTGAATCCGAGCAGAATACTGCCGAAAACCACTCCAAGACCAATAATTATAAACATAGACTAATCACTCCTGAATTGATTGCAAAATCCATTATTAGACGGCATTAAACAGACATTTTTTCAAAAAAAGACTATAGCGCTTTCTAGTAAATGCATTCGGTTCTAGCAGTTATGCCTGTTCATAATAGGTAAATTTTCAGCATTTCGACAGGGTATTACTTGGAATCAATGTGTTTATCTTGAAACAACTAGTAAAATTACGAGGTTTGATCTATAATGAAATTCACGTGAAGTTAGTGCCTTATAAGTTATGTTGCGTTCAGAATGCACGAAATCTCGTTTTACCAGCGACGGGTTATAGGGGATGTGAAAGTAATAAGATATTCAATTATTCCGGTAGTTGAAAACTCCCGGCATCAAAAAACAGGCGTCTTTCAGACGCGATTCCCCGTCCGGAGGACGGCTGGCTGCAGGCCTCCAAGACAGGTACTTCAGTGCCTGGCACATACTGGGATGATATTTAGGATTACTTTCACAACCTCTTTAGCCCGTCGCGAGAATCTTTATTCTAACGTCAATGGGGGCCGGGGGTAAGGGCAAGCCGTGCGAACACTTATTTTAGCGAATGGCGATGCTCCCACTAGTGCGCTACTAAACGAACTCATCGAATCGCATGAGCTGTTTATAGCTACCGATGGCGGGGCAAATACGGCGATGAATCTCGGAGTAACTCCCCATATTGTCTGTGGCGATTTCGATTCCATCCGAATGGAAGAGGCGATTACAAAGTTTCCTGAAACTGCGTTCGTCTCTACTCCAGACCAGAATATGGCTGATCTGGAGAAAGCTATCCAACTCGCGAGAGAACGAGGAGCAACAGCTATAACCATAGCTGGCGCATCCGGCGGGCGAATTGATCATCATCTGGCTAACTACGGTCTGCTACTGAAGTATGCCCATTCGAGAGGTTTACTTTCGATTCGTGAAGAGTATTCGGAAGTATGGGGGGTGGTGGATGATGTGGAGATTGTGACTCAGCGGGGAGATACGATCTCGCTGATTGCCATGGAGAGTGTTTCCGGAGTCTCCATTTCAGGGGTGGAGTGGCCGCTGGAAGACGTCTCACTGCATATCGGCACGCAAGGAGTTAGTAATATTGCTCAAGCCGAGAGTGTTCGAGTATCTGTGCGATCAGGCAGACTGCTTCTTTGCAGAATGAAGCAGTCTGCCTGATATTTACTCCAATCGTTGCTTTCTAGGGACTAATCTGGAAGGCACGAACTCTATGATTCTCAGTATCGGCGATGTAGAGCAGGCCATTGTGAACTATGCAGCCGTGTGGTCGATTCATGCGGGCATCTGCTGCTGAGCCGCCATCCCCGCTATCACCCAGCTGTCCATTCCCTACGACAGTTGTCATGAGTCGAGTTTTCTGATCTATTCTACGGACGCAGTGATTCTCAGTATCCACCACATAGATCATGCCACGTGTATCCACGGATACCCATTTTGGGCCGTTTAGCTTTGCTTCTATAGCAGGGCCATTATCACCAGAGTATCCTGCTGCACCCGTGCCCGCAATCGTTCGAATAATCCCAGATTTAGCGTCTATTTTGCGGATTCTATTTCCCTCACGTTCACAGATATAGATGTTTCCTGAACGATCGACATCCACTGCACGCGCTCCATTGATCGAGGCATCCGCTGCCAGACCGCCATCCCCCGCGAACTTTTGCTTGCCTGTGCCACATATCGTCGTGATGATTCCGGTTTTGAGCACTACCTTACGAATCCGGTTATTTGAAACATCGGCAATATAGAGTGCACCATGCCCATCCAGCGCAAGCCCATTCGGTTCTGTGAGCTGAGCAAGTTTCGCAAGGCCTCCGTCGCCGTCACAACCAGATTTTCCAGTTCCAGCAAGTGTGGAGATCAAGCCTGTCTTCGCATCCACAAAGCGTATACAGGCATTCAGGCGATCCACGATGAAGAGATTACCCTGTCTATCCGCAACAACTCCGTAGGGTTCATTCATGATGGCGGCAGTGGCTAACCCACCATCTCCGGAATAGCCCTTACGCCCGCAGCCTGCCACAGTTGAGATCAATCCAGTTTGCTGGTCAACGCGACGTATGCAGTGGTTGGAAGCATCGGCGATATACATTTCATCATTCGGTCCGAAGCAGATATTGAATGGCTCGTTCAGCAGTGCCCCTGTCGCAGCGCCTCCATCACCAAAATAACCTGGCTGCCCAGTTCCAGCT
Source organism: Chthonomonadaceae bacterium (assembly GCA_025352825.1). Lineage (GTDB taxonomy): Bacteria > Armatimonadota > Chthonomonadetes > Chthonomonadales > Chthonomonadaceae > JANXSG01. The sequence continues at coordinate 16,656 of JANXSG010000077.1, forward strand.
GCCGTTTTTATGGGTTTATCCTCGGGTTGATCATGCCGTGCCACCCTCAAGATCACCGCTCGGATAGCGGAATGGTTACCCTCTTCGTCGTAATCAGATGGGACACATCTATCCGTTATGATCTTGTGAGGCGATATTTCCTGTGAGATTGTAAATTCGGGCGTACTGAGCTTTGCCATAGTAATGGCTCCTAAGAGGAAGACACAAGAAATCATGCGGATATCTCCATAAAACTTCGAGGGAATTATATCACCAATTTATTGGAACCGATTAATGGCAATCGAACTTTAGACTGGCTTCGGGATGAAATCATCGCCGCTGCAACTATCTCCTGAGCGGAACGTACCATTCCAGACACTGTCGCAGTTTCTTGATACAGCCAGTACGAGCTGATTGTTGCCAGCATCCTGTTCATACGTGCCTGGTGGATACTAAGGTCGGGTCTCGATTGTTGATCAGGGATTTCAATTGGCTCGACTCCACTCTTGGTTCGCCACAGTAGTGTCGCTGGATCGGTGGTATTTAGTGGAGGAGGGGAGGTTAATTCCAGCGTCCCCTCTTCAAAAGTGACCTGCAGTCTCTCGCCTCCGGTCTGCCCCCGCGCCAGGGAAATTTGGTGAGTACAGCTCGCGCGCTCGTACTGAACAAGAATAGTTGCGATCTGTGATTCACGGAGCCCACGAACGGCTATACCCTCTTGTTCGACAAGTAGAAGTGGGTGGAGATCGGCGCTCACACTCAATGCCTCCCCAAAAAACCACCGCCCCCAATCGAATGAGCTTATCAGTGTCCTCACCGCAAGCTCTCTTATACTCTCCCCGAACTGACCGTTATTACTTAAGGAGAGTCTGCATTCGGTGCGTGCATTGGGGAGAACTGTGCCGTTTTTACTGGCAATTTCCGTCAAAATGGTGTGGTATGCGGGATCTATTCGATGGGGAAAAATTGGGATAATCAGTAAACTGTGCTTCTCGGCCAGTTCCAACAAGGAATCGGTGGCAGCCAGTGTAGCAGCATAAGGCACATCTGAAAGCACATTGATCCCATAAGAAAGTGCGTTTTCGATATCCCTGCTTTGGCTATCCTGACCCGAGGCAAGCAGAACGAGATCTGTATCAGGATGGTCAGCCTGCAATGCAGGAATGTCTCTGTACACAGATAGACGATCTGATCGAACATCTGACCATGCCCGATAGGCACGCCTATCCATATCGATCAGACCAGCAATCTGAATTTGTGAGTTATTTATTAATGCCTCT
>JANXSG010000103.1 GCA_025352825.1 Chthonomonadaceae bacterium
GGTGCCTGGACTGGTGGGCCGCCGCTCATGAAAGAGGGTGACTACTTTGCGAACGCTCCGATCGGCCAGTGGTGGCCAATCAAAGAGAAGAGCGGTGGGCAGTTTGTGGAGCAGGTGATTCACACGGTAGATCTCGCGAGATATCTGGCGGGTGAGGTTGTGGAAGTATTTGCCTACGCAGCCAACGGCTTCAATAAGAAGCTGCCTAACCTTATCACAAACTACAACCTGGATGACGCGATGGTGGTCTCGATGAAGTTTGCGAGTGGCGCGGTGGGAAACATCATGTCGAACTGCTCTTCCATGGCTGGCGGAGGTGTCTTCCTGAACGTGTGGGCTGCGAAACATGCTTCCAGATTCACGGACTGGGCGCACCATGTAAATATTGCCACTGCCGGGGAAAGTATTTCTGAAGAGATCAAAGGCGATATCGATGATATCTTCCCTGTGGAAGACCGTGCGTTTATCGATGCAGTGAAATCGGGTGATCGATCCGGCATCCGCTGCACCCATGCCGATGGAGTACGCACCACTCTGCTGGCGCTCGCCGCCAACGAATCCCTCGAAACAGGTCAGCCTGTCACTGTAAAATATTAAATCAAACCTCATACTCAATCCCCTCTCTTGTTCAAAGAGAGGGTCTTTTTTAATGCGGCGTTATCTCCCATATTATCTGATCACGATTGTTTTTGAGTATGGCGAGGTGGTCTGCTTTTGGTTAGAAAGGTGAGCATAGAGGCGCAGTTCAACTGGAAAATGCAATTGGAGTTCCTGAAACTACATCTGCCAAGTAGGTATATATTCTGAAAGTACAGTATTTTTTAGCTACACAATTTAATGATTCGACTCAACGTGTGCTAACTTTTGCGATGCTGCAACATTCTGCCGTTCCAATATTTTAGCGTCGACTAGAAATCGGAACCAGAATGATTGTAAAACATGATAAACAAGCCCTGTTTTACCGTCCAGAAATCCCAGCCGCAAAAAGTAACTATAAAAGAAAAAGCCGAAACAGCGGAAAAGAATCGGAGTCCGATACCAGAAATTGTTTTTCAGCCAGCGCTTCTTCATGCGAAGGTCGCCGCGAAGGGAAGATTGGAGCTGTTTTGATTCGTCGCGATGAAAGGCTTCACGCTGGGTGAGAACTTCCTGTGCTTCTGCAGTCGACCAACGATTATGTGCCAGCGTCCACTTCTCTAAGGTCGTTATCTGCAGGTCGTGCAAAATCCCCAACAGTTTTTCGGTCTTGCCAGATACTATAAAATGCTGATCATAGAGGCGGTCTTCACAACTGCCTTTAGAGGCGCGAAACAGACGCAAATGCCAGCTTGGGTTTATACTGCCATATCGAATGGGCTTACCTAGAAAATACGACAGACGCCGCATAAGGTAGCCAGCTACACCAGGTACTGGGTTCTGAATAGCTGAACGAATACTCGCGGCCAATTCCGGCGACAGAACTTCATCACTATCTAAATGAAGCACCCAGTCTTCTTGTTGCAGGTTGGCGTACTGCTGTGCCCAATTCCTTTGAACAGAGTAGTTTTCGAATGGATGCTGCACAACTTCACAGCCCATTGATTGGGCGATTGACAGTGTCTCATCCGTGCTATACGAATCGACGACCAATATTCTGACTTGAAAATATCGGCACGATTCGATCACTTTTGCTATAGAGGCGGCAGATTCATATGTCAGAATAATAATGGTAAGTACGGTTGGATTCATTTATTCTTTGGTGTACTGCGCGGCTTGATGGGCTTACAAGGGTTACCTGCACAAATCATGCCAGCTGGCATATCTCTCGTCACAACCGATGCGGCTCCGACTACTGCCTTTGCACCAATCGTCACCCCCGGCATCACAAAAGCTCTAGCCCCGATAAAGGCATCTTCCTCAATAGTAATTTTTGCAGTCACTAAAGGGATATTCTGAACTGTGAAGTCGTGCGTGCCCGTACATAGATAGGCTTCCTGAGCAATAGTAGCCCACTCTTTAATTTCGATAATATCTAGAGTGTAAGCGACAGCGCCATCCCCTAGGCATGCCTTGTTGTGCAGAATCAGGTTCCATGGTTTTGAGATAATAGCTCTCTGATGTACGAACGGACGCCCGAAAATTTTACAACCGAATACTCTGAGCCATAACAACCGCCAAGTATTTAACGGCTTAGGCGTCCATCTGCAGAATGCTGCCCAGCAAAAGTCCCAGGTCAACATTCGTAGACGCTCTGTTACAGTCCATGGAGAGGAGTCTTGCGCAGTTTGTTGGTACTTAGTATGTTCGACGGTTTTGACTGGTAGACTGGACAAAATTAAATTCTCATTCTAATAAAATCACTACAGTGGGTGATTGGAGCCGTATTTGCTCAGGACATCAAGAAGGCTCCTGGCTGCTTGATGAATTTCGAATCGATTCGAAAAACACGATTTAGCATTTCGTCGCATGGTTTCTTTTTCGATTTCAGGCAAGGCTATCCAATTATTTAACAGAGAGACGGTACCAACCAGATCATCGTTAGCTACCAGACCGGCGCCATCATTTTCAATTTCTCGCCAGATATTGATTTTATTGGATATAAGAACTGGTTTTCCGCAAGCCATGGCTTCTGCTACGACAATCCCGAAATTCTCCTGATGCGATGGTAGTACGAATACTTCAGAAGCGTGATACGCTCCCCATTTTAAGTCGCCGGATAACATTCCTGTCCAGGTGATACGTGATGCGATTCCTAGTCGTTCTGCCTGCCTCTGCAATTCGACCTGCCAGCCTGACTGATCAGGGCCTGCCATAACCAGGTGTAGCGCTGGGTCACTATTGGCAACTTTGGCAAACCCGTCCAATAACAGATCACATCCCTTCTTAACGTGAATTCGGCTTAAAAATAGAAACAGCCGCTTCCCGCGAAGTTCTGGATATTGCTTGAGGAAAGTCTCCTTAAGCAAGAAAGGATCTCCTGATGGCTCCGATGTGCCATAACTAACGACCGCCTCCTGGCATTTATAAGGCCAGAACGATTTACTGGCTAAAAGTCGTTCTTCTTCGCATGTGAAAAGGACGGCACGAGCATCGCGCAAAACACGATATTCGCCCCATCTCCAGTATAACATCTTTTTAAGATGCTTGAGAGGATATGCCTGCTTAAACCACGGATCAAGCATACCATGTGGGTACACGAAATAGGGAGTTTGCGATTTCCTGAGCACGCACCACGTTCCAAACCCGGTGTATTGCCATAAGCCATGGACAATCACTACATCGAAATTTGAAGCATTCAGTCCTAACCAAGTTGTAAGCGTACTGGTATAACCATAGGAAGAAATTACTTTCCCCAGAGCATGAACTGACAATCCACTTTCTTTAATCCAAGATGAATCAGGTCTATCAAGACTCACAATCTCTGTTTCATGTCCAAGGCACGTCAAAACCTTCGTAATTTGTTTAACACCTTCGATGGGTCCGCCATATTTTGAGTTAACGGAAGTTATAATACGTAAGAAACGCAATGGTGAACTAACCTTCACTTCCTGAACTCGGTTGATGTTAAGCTAAATCTTGCAAAATCCATTCATTTAATTTCGATTTTAGCACTTATAAATGACCGATATAAATAAAGTGACCAGGCCTTCAAACCTCTGGAGGAAGCGGTATTTGCCACAGTTTGTAACATCCATTCTCGTGTAGGTATACCGAATCCAGTTTTGGGTCGATTTACAATTTCTGTTGGCAAAAGAGAACGAACTGTTCCTGTTATATCTTTTTTTGTCAATGAAGGCTTATCACCAAAAAGAGGCGCCATCTGTCGTAATAACTGAATATCAACGAATGGAACGCGAATCTCCAGTGAATGTGCCATACCAGCCCAATCAGAATCTCTTAGCAGCTGCTGGCGCATGTAAAAAGTCAGTTCTAAGGCTGCTACACGCGAATGTGATGACTTCATTCCACTAATTGCTCGTTCAAGTCTCGGCAGAGTTTGTAACTCTTCCCATCCTTTTTTAATCATTTCGTCATCTAGGAGGCCGGGCAGTTCCCATGGCATAAACAGTCCACGGCGCAGCAGATAGGCTCCGTCGTACGAACCACCGTACTCAAAAAGTCCAGCATATTTTGAAGAAGTCATAGATTTGAGAAAAGGCTGCGATAGCCATCGAAATCCTTTGCCGATGACTGGCACGTGGCGAAAACCACCAAATATGTTGACCATTCGAGGCAATTGTTGGAAACTAGGATAACCTCCAAAGATTTCATCCCCACCAAGGCCTGATAAAGCTACTTTCAACCCGCTTTCAGCCGTAACTTTGCTAATAAAATAACTATTTATGCCATCAATAGTCGGCTGATCCATCGAAGATAAGAGGGATGGGAGGTGTGTTGTAAAATCTGAGCGTGATACGGAACGGGTTTGATGCAAAGACCCATATTGCCGAGCTGCTACCTCAGCTAGTGGTGCTTCATCATTAGCAGTTCCTTCGTACTCCGTAAATGATAAGGTTACGGATCGCATAGCTTGTTTATGTTCTTCTGACAGCAATGCCAGCATGGCCGTTGAATCGATACCCGATGATAAAAACAATCCAACCGGTACATCTGCAACCATATGATGATTCAGCGAATCTAACAGAGCCATTCGAATATAGTCACTACGATCACATGGCTTTAAATTGATAGGGCAATCAGTAGCTTCACGTATCACATTCGAAATATCACAAAAGCTACTCGGTGATCTAACTCCGTTCCGGTCCAGCCAGATACTGTGACCAGCAGGGAGTTGTCGGATTGATTTATACAGTGTGTAGGGTTCTGGCACATGCCCCCACAACAAAAATCCTACATGACCTGCCGGATCGAAAGAAGTGTCTATTCCTCCGCCTGTAAGGAGAGCTTTTACCTGAGAAGCAAATTGAAATGTATTTCCATTATCTGTATAGTAGAGTGGCTTTATACCAAATGGGTCGCGTGCAAGAAACATTCCTTGCTTTTCTTCATCCCATATAGCTATCGCATACATTCCACGCAGATAGTCGACCATTTTCTGACCGTAGCGTGAATAGAGATGAAGCAAAACTTCGGTATCGGAATTAGATTGAAAGTGATAGCCCTGTTTCTTGAGATCCTCACGAAGTTCGAGATAGTTATATATTTCACCATTAAAGACGATTTGCAGCGATTTGTTGGCGTTTGCCATTGGCTGAGCGCCAGCTTCGCTCAGATCAATGATAGCCAAACGTCGCTGAGCCAGCCCAACCAATCGATCATGAGAAAACCAGATTCCAGCTCCATCTGGACCTCTGGAACGCATCGAATCACGTATTCTCAATAGCTTTTCTTCATCAACGGCGCCGACAGCGTTACGATAACAGTATATTCCGGCAATACCGCACATATATCGTCCTTCATTTCTTGAATAAACATCACTTCAAATTAGTGAGAACTTCTTAAACTTATAATAAACAAACTATTATGAGCATCATTATATTTATCAGGATTGATCTAAGCATATAGGCAACTCTTAAGATGAACCTCTTTTGTCGTATAGACGTGAGAATTTAAACATACGTAAATCAAAATAAGCTGTATGGTTGAAGGCATTTACCAGGAATTGGGTCTGGTTGCTACACTATATTATTTTTTTTTCCGATTAATTTCTCATAAATTGCCAGATAGTTTTGCAGCATCTGAGCAGTCGAAAAACGTCGAATATTTTTGAAACCTGAGGTGACCATATCATCTGTCGATCTTAAGTGACTACTAATTATATCAGCCGCGAGCTCCGGGACCATAGGATCGAAATAGATTGCAGCATCTCCTCCAACTTCTGTCATCGGAGCTCGAATGGAAGTAAATACCGGGCAGCCGCATGCCTGCGCCTCGATAATCGGGAGGCCAAATCCCTCATATAATGATGGATAAATCAACGCTTTTGCCCCTGAATATAATGCACGAATCTGTTCATCATCTAATCCCACAAGTTCTACTATTCGGTTCTTCAGACGATGCTTGTCAATATATTCACGCATTTCGACGGTGAACTCATGGCCAGCCATGACAAGTCGCATGGATGGGAAGTCGTCGCGACAAACGAGAGCTTTATAGATTTGAAGCAGTCCGATTCTGTTTTTGTAAAATTGGTTACCGCCTACATGCAGCAAATATGGTTCGTTTTCATCAATGTTGAGCGCTTTTAGTGTAATAGCCGACTGACTAGCTGGCATAGGTTCTATTTCACTCAGCAATCCGATATTAATAACATCGACGCGACTGCTTGGAATTCGCCCCATACGTTGTAAATCCTGACAAGAGGCTACGGAATCACAGGCGATATGCTGCGCTCGGGTTAGGCCTTTCAATATCATACGCTGATAAATTCGCCCTAACACTCTCGTGTGGTGTTCGGGTATATCGCCGAAGGCAGACCGAATGGCTAACATATCATGGCAAGTCACCAAATGTGGTTTACCAGTTAGATATTTGGTATAAATTGCATTCGAATGGTCACAGATATGTACAATATCCGCTTCTCGTACTGCCCGACGCAGCTGACTGGGAAAAACCAAGAACTTATCAGCGTAGCCAAGCCATTTGCTCAGATTTGGCATATGCAGACGTCCAACTGCCGCATGAGGAGCAATCATACGCACATCGACCTCCAGCCCACTTAAACCAGTCAATAAAGCATTGGCGAAGCCCTGCATACTGTATTGTTGATCTGGCGGGTAGTTACCGATTAGTAATACTTTCATGGATTGGCGCAGTTAATCTGGAAATCATGTGGCGATTCCAAGCATCTTTCTTTTAGTAAAAGGCTTTTCCACTAGGAAGTGTGCGAAATATGCAAAGATAGAAACACATATTACCCCAACAACCAACCAACCAAAATGCATTGGGAGAGTACGTTCTTGCGATCGACTCATCAGCCAGCCTGAAAAAAATGCCAGGATGGGAAAATGTGTTACATATAAAGTGTACGACATATCTCCCAATGGTTTGAGGCGATTAAGCAATTCAAGTGATTTGCCTTGCTCCAAAAGATGAAAACAGAAGGCAAGAATTCCTGTAAAACTTAAAGCATATAGCGTATCTACTGCACATAGATTATTTACCGGAATTATCCGAAGCAGTAGAGCTGCGAAAGATAAAAGTGCTACATATGAAAATTTTGTATTAATTCGTTTTGTATAAACATCTGCGAGTAGGACACCAAACCACCAGGATAACATCATGGATAGAACATCACTAAAAATGAAATTGTTCCAGGCAACTGGAAGAAAACTGATTCCAAAGAAAAACAATAAGGGAATAGTCGCAAGGGCAATAGATTTTTTAGAGAGTAACCAGAAAATTGGATAGAACATATAGAACCACCACTCGTAGTGCAAAGACCAGAGTGGCCCGTTAGTTCCCCACACCGGTACTAACGATTTCATGAAAAATAGTAAATTTCCGAGCAGAGTATAAATATTATAGGTAGGTATCACAGCTACGTTTATTATCGTATATGGCGTATGCTGTGAATACACTGGAAATTTCAGATACATGCCCAATGAATCCAGAATGAAAGTTAAAAGTAGAGTGAAAACGAGAGGCGGATAAATACGCCCGAATCTTCTGAATAGATAAGAGTTCCAATCGAAACAGGTTTCCTGAGATGCCTTGAGCTTTCTAGCATAGCTTAAATGAAT
>JANXSG010000147.1 GCA_025352825.1 Chthonomonadaceae bacterium
TTCTCCGGAAGTATCTGGAGAATGTTCTGAGCATGGCCGGGTTTTCAGCCCAACAGTTCTACCTGTGGTCGGTTTATTAACTCTCCAGAGTTATCTCCAGAGATTTTTCTCGCTGATAGTCCACGCTTCCAGGCTTTGCACCTCGAGGCTTCCGTACATACTTACGAAGGGTGTAGTCGACAGTAATCAAGGAAGAGTGTTTCTGGCCGCTATGGCGGGCACATATTTTAGCTGCCTCCATCAATACCGCAGTTGGAACCGCAGGAGAAGACCCTTTGGTTCGGATAATAACATGAGCACTCGTAGCCGCTCGGACATGCAGCCAAATATCGTTCGCTGAGGCCACTTTCGTCGTTAGGAAGTCGTTTGCGGTGGCTGTCTCACCTACCAAAACTTCAAAGCCTTCCACACGGAACCTCCGGATTTTATGGCCTTCGAACGGGCTGGCATCCGCAGTAGTTTTTCCACTGCCCGTTTGAACTTCCTCACTTAACATTCCCAGACGACGCAGACGATCAGCAAACTCATGAATTTGTAAAGGTATCACTTTCGGATCGGTTTCCAAAATTAACAACTCAGTCATTGCTTTCTGGACAGCAGTCTCCTCAATGACCGCCTCCACTATCATTTGTGCCGCGACCTCACCTCGCTCTTTTGCTTTCCTGTAGCGTTTGAAGTAGACCTCGGCATTCTCCTGCGGGGAAATTTTTGGATCAATCTCGATGGTTCTTTCCACGAGATCTGATGCAAAATAGTCCTGAACAAGTAACTTATTATCTTCGGGTTCAATCTTCCAGATATTTGCAAGAATCATTTCACCACTCTGCCTGTGGTACGCCGCTCGTTCGGATTCATCAATAGATTTTCTCTGGCTTTCAACACTTCGTTTAGCCCTATGAAGCTGCCGGGTTAACCTTGACTGAAGATCAACAAGAAGCGAGTGAACATTTGATGATGAAAGCCGTCTTCTGTAGATATCGTCGAGAGCAAAATTCAGACTGGCTGCTTCTACCTGGAGATGATCCGGTATCTGCGCTACGTGGCAGGGATAGGCTCCTAATGGCAGGCCTTCTTCCGATTTTATGAGTGAGGGCCGGAAATCCGATTTGTCATAGTCACGGAATGTCTCTCGCCAGGTTAGTGCTAAAGCAGCAAGCCTGGAGTAATGATCGGTTGCAATTTGAGCATTAAAAACTTGAAACAGTATCTCTTTTACCAGAAAAGGCGATATGCCTTTGAAGAGGGTTAGTATGTTTTTTTGCGTCGATTCCAGATCTTCAAACTCCATAGTGCTGAATAGTGCAGAAGCTTTACTGAAATCGAATGGATCTTGCTTATCTGATTGTGACGGAGGGCTTATATAAGGCTTTCCTGGAAGGGTCTCACGAAAACGGTTTATTTTGCTGCTGACTCGCAGTGCCGCTTCGAGCACCGTGCCTTCCGGACCGACCAGTACGAGATTACTGTGCTTACCCATCAGCTCAGCAATCAATCGGTAGATTTTTGATGTGCCGTTTTCATCAATGCGTTCGATTACCATTTCGAATATTCTATCGAAATCGATCTGTCTGATCAAACGAATGACACCGTTCTCCAAGTATTTTCGTAGAGACATACAGAATGTGGGAGGACTAGGTGGATTTGGAAGACGAGTCTCTGTAAGATGGACTCGGGCAAACTGAGGATTTGCGCTCAGATGCAATAGATAGTTTTTTCCATGAGATCGTATTCCCAACTGAATATCAGCCGGCGCAGGCTGACGAACATCCTGTATCTGTCCTCCGATTAGATGAGCCTCTAGCTCCTTTGTAACTGCCATCAACGTCACACTATCAAAAGGTGGCAGTACTGCTTTCAAACTTATATTATTATCCATCATTAGTGCCTATTCTAAAACCGTTACATCAGCTCTACTGCATATAATGGTCAGCGAGGTTTTTTTCATTATACCGTTCTGAAATGCCCAGATATTAAACATATGTCACATGGAGACCAAAAATAGCGTATCCAAGAATCACAAGCGAATGAATCGCAGTCTAAGCATCTGCAAAAGTATCTTCACATCATGAATAAACTCCATTTGCGCTTATGCATTAAATGTCTGCCAGCATGGATTTGTCACTCAATCTAAGATATGCTATAATACCATTATCTATATATGTGCGTGAGCAAAATAACCTGCGCATTTAGCGCAGCATGCAGGAGGCTAAACAGTGCCAAAAGTGGATACCTCAGACTTCAAGAATGGTCTGTCGATAATATTTGACGGTGATATCTTCACGATTGTATGGTTCCAGCACCATAAACCTGGCAAAGGTGGAGCTGTCATGCGAACCAAGCTGAAGAACCTGAAGTCTGGCGGCGTGATAGATCGTACGTTTAATGCAGGCGAGAAGTTTGAGCAGGCGATCCTAGATCGACATCAAATGCAGTACCTGTATAAGCAAGATGATGAATACTTCCTAATGGATCCTGTAAGTTTTGAACAGGTAAGTATACGGGCGGAAACATTTGGAAGCACAATCAAATATTTGAAGGATGGCATGGATGTAAGCGTGATCGAGCACAACGAAAAGATTCTTGGTGCAGAAGTAGCAAGTTTTGTAGAACTGGAAATTGCAGATACAGATCCAGGAGTGAAGGGAGACACCGCCTCTGGTGGTTCTAAACCTGCTACACTGGAAACCGGTGCGGTAATTAATGTTCCTTTTTTTGTAAATATTGGTGATAAAGTGAAGGTTGATACTCGAACAGACACCTACTTAGAGCGCGTGAAGTAACTCACAGTTGTGGAATACGGCTTAATTTGTGTAGTGTGTTGACTCGAATTAGTATCTCATTGAAATCCCAGCGGACAGCAAAGTCAGCTCTTCCGCAGAATCTGGAGAAAAGCCGTGCGGGTCACTCAAGGTGCAGACAATAGGCGAAACGATCTTTTAAAAACTTCCGTGCTGATGGATTGGATCTCAGTACTTTTCAAAGTTTCTGTAGTTGCTACTGCCTGTATTTTCGGCTATCTTCTTTATGGTCTGTTCTCAGGTCAACTCGCCGATGCTACCATTGCACGTGGAGTATCTAAGTTGGCTGCAGCAGAAAAGCAGCATGTACTCGATCTAATTGGTCAGCTTTGTACTTGGCTGAATATCACCCTCGTAATCTCGCTTGTCTGTTGCTGCATCTTGTATCTGGACGAAGAAGCCACAGGTTTTATAATGCTGGGATCTGCTGCTTTTCTAGCATTTGGACTGCAGTTCTGCATAGATACTCTATTCGCGGCAGACGCCGCTCGATTAACGTCTGGCCCAGCCTCCATCGAAACACTCTCTGAAATTCATACAATGGCACTTATCTTTGCCGTTCCTGGAGTATTCCTTATACTAAGGCATCTTGCCTCTAATTTTGTGGAGGCCCGCCAGGGTCAAGATTTACTGGGGATGACCTACGGCCAGGGAGTCAAAAAAGTCGATCGCCCGAAGCCGATAATTCCGGCGTTTGCGAAATGCTGGGAACTGCCATATTGCCGCGACGGTATCCGAGTCCGATGCCCTATATTCCACGCGAAAACCAAATGCTGGAAAGAGCGAGTGGGCTGTATGTGCGAAGAAAATATCATTTTGCTGGCAATGGATGGCGGTGGAAGCAGGGCGATGCCTGCAGAGATGGCAAAGGATGCAGGATTTGTACCTATTGGAGATCTTCTCACTAAGACAGACACCACCACACGACTTACTATTCAGACGAGAGTCGGCCCGCGCGGTGTTCGAATACCGACAAATCCCCATTTGACAAATGCCCAGAAAGCGGAACGATGCCGAAATTGCATTATTTATAATGAACACGAACGACAGAAGTACAATCTGGTCGCTCCTATCATCACCGTTTTGGTACCGGCAATTGCATATATTGAATTTGATGTGCTGCGTGCAGCATTGTCCAATGCTATGGACGCTATTGCAAAGCTTATCGGGCACCTTTCCTTTAATTCAGATAGCACTGCGGCAGGAAATGCATTGGAACAACAGGTGTCCGGATCCTCCTCCATTGAGTTAATTATCATAGTGTGTGTAGTTTTAGTCGTAGTGACCTGGTCTCTTAAGCTATTGGAATTCTGTACTTTCAAAATTAAAATATAGGCGAGAGGGCGCACCCGATGAGTATAGGGTAAAATAGACCGGAGATGATATAAGCAATGGAAATTACTGAAATTGAACGGCTGGTTGAATTGGTGCAGAATTCATGTGTGGGAGAATTGACTCTCCGTGAAGGCACATCAAGGATAACTATACGAACGGGAAACCACTCAAAATCATATGGGAATGCTCTCGTGCATCAGCCAGTTAATACTCAGTATGTAGAAGCTAGCGAATATACTAACGAAGAATCGGATTCCCTCAGCTACCAGATAGAAGATGAAGATCCGGAGCACTTCACGATATGTGCTCCATCTGTGGGAATATTCAAATGTGTTAAACCAGTGGTCGGACTTCGGGCATCTGTTAGTGAAGGGCAAGTGGTAGGCGTCATCGAAGCAATGAAACTATTTAACGATGTCGTTTGCGCTTCAGATGGAATTATCATCGACGTGCTCGTGGAAGACAGCATGCCTGTAGAGTATGGCCAGCCACTATATTTAGTTCAACCTGCCAATTAAACTTACATCCTCCGTTAGATACAGAGGTGGTGTATGATTCCAGCCCATTCAATACGATCTTCAATAAAGCAAGCATTCTCACTTATAGAAATTCTTTTGGTATGCGTCGTCCTCGTAGCTTTGGGAGCTGGGCTCTCGGTGATGCTGCTGGGCCATGGTAAACCAGGCGAAAAGGCCAAAACACCTATCGATAGAGCTAAATCTACTGTATGTCAATCGAACCTGACAAGTATTCGGCAGTCGATTGCTGCTTCTCAGGCTGGAGATACGGATGGCAAATTCCCGCAAACACTGGAAGAGCTAAAACTTCCAAAAGAGATACTCTCGTGCGATGTAGGGAAAGAGCCATACATATATGACCCAGCAACTGGTACAGTTCGCTGTATACACCCGGGACATGAAAACTATTGACGAGAGGAATCTCAGCGGAATAATTTATGTTCAAAAAAATACTCATCGCCAATCGAGGCGAGATAGCAGTTAGAATTATACGTGCCTGTAAAGAGATGAAAATTAAGACGGTAGCGGTACATTCTACCGCAGATGCCGATTCTCTTCCTGTGCACATGGCCGATGAATCGGTATGTATTGGCCCTCCTTCTCCAAAAGATAGTTATCTCCACGCACCTAATATCATAAGTGCCGCCCATATCACTGGCGCGGACGCCATCCATCCTGGAATTGGTTTTCTCTCGGAGCAGCCGAGTTTTGCGGAAGCATGCGGAGCGTGCGGATTAAAATTTATTGGACCTTCGGCGGCATCTATGGAACGGATGGGCGATAAAGCTACGGCACGTGAAACGATGCGCGCCGCCGGAGTTCCTGTAGTTCCTGGTACTACAGGCAGACTGCAAAATGATGCAGATGCTGTAAGTTTTGCACAGAAAACGGGGTATCCTCTACTTGTGAAAGCAGCATTTGGCGGCGGCGGCCGGGGTATTCGATTTGTGCAGAATGAAGAGGAGCTGCCTCGTGCACTTGATATGGCTCGAAACGAAGCTGCCGCGGCTTTTGGAAGCGGAGATGTGTACCTTGAAAAGTTTGTCGAGGAGCCCAGGCATATCGAAGTTCAAATATTGGCCGACGAACACGGACATGTGGTTCATCTCGGTGAACGGGACTGCTCACTCCAGAATCCTGCCAGGCAGAAAATTGTGGAAGAGTCCCCTGCCACTGCGATCTCGCCAGCTATTCGCAATAAAATAGGCGATGCTGCAGTTCGTGCCGCAAAGGCTGTGGGATATAGCTGTGCAGGCACTGTAGAGTTTCTTGTGGATGCTAAAGGCGCCTTCTATTTTATGGAGATGAACAAGCGGCTTCAGGTAGAACACTGTGTGACAGAGATGCTCACCGGAATTGATCTGGTGAAACAGCAGATTCGAATAGCAGCTGGCGAGAAGCTTTCCTTCAATCAGAAAGAAATTAGATTCGAGGGACATGTCATCGAATGCAGAATTAATGCCGAAGAGCCGGAAAGAAATTTCGCACCCAGTCCCGGCCGCATAGAGCGTCTCCATCTGCCAGGAGGATATGGTGTGCGTGTAGATACGCACATTTTCGCTGGATATGAAGTGCCACCATACTACGACCCTTTGCTGGCAAAGATTATTGTATGGGATAAGGACCGTGCTGGTGCTATCGCCAAAATGCAGCGTTGTCTTTCTGAGATCGAGATAGAGGGTATCAAGACCAACATCGGCTTCTGCAAGAAAATTCTTGCCAATGCTTTCTATCGCCGCGGCGAAGTAACTACTGATTTCGTGCAGCGACGCATTCTAAATGGACAGGATGCGCCTACGACACGCTGATGAATATGAGTTAAATTTCTTTGTGAATGAATTTTTCCACCTGGAGGTAAGTATGTATCGAAAAAGTATAGCCATTGCTGCTGCACTCATCGCCATCTCATCGGCAATTTGTACACCCTCAGTATCGAATGCACAAGTAAGTGATGTGGCAGTTAATCGCCCGCACCCCAAGAGACAGTTCTATCTCCACAATGGGGATCGCGTAGTTTTCTATGGAGACAGTATCACAGATCAGCGAATGTATACACTCTATATTGAGAGCTATTGCGTTTCCAGATTCCCAAGAATGAACCTGTCTTTTGTCCATTCTGGTTGGGGTGGCGACAGAGTGACAGGCGGTGGAGGCGGTGATATTGATCTGCGCCTGAGGCGTGATGTTCTGATTTACAAGCCGACTGTCGTTACTATCTGCCTGGGTATGAACGATGCTAGCTACCGGCCGTACTTCCAGCAAGGATTCAACACCTACTTCACGGGATATCGGCACATCATCGATACGCTACTAACTAAATTACCTGGTGTGCGTATCACTCTTCTCACCACGCCCGCATTCGATGATGTCACGCATCCACAGGGTTTTTCTGGTGGATATAACGGTGTGCTCACAGCATATTCTGAAGGAGTCAAATCCCTTGCACGTGAATATGGGCTCACAGTAACCGATACCAACGCCCCACTTGTGGCCGTGATGGCCAGGTCGGTAGTGGCAGATCCCAAACTGGCAGGCAAGATTATTCCAGACAGAGTGCATCCCGGCTATGGTGGACATATAGTGATGGCATCTGCGGTGCTTGAAGCGTGGAATGCACCGGAAACAGTGGCTGATATATCGATAGATGCCGCGGAACGTACCGTGGCGAAAGCTGAAAACACAAGAATTTATGACCTGGAAATCACACCTGAAAAAATCATTTTTACCGAAAAAGACGATTCTCTCCCCTGGCCAATTGATCGAGATCCTAGTAAAAATATGGATACGATGCTTGTTCTCCAGCAAACCGATCTGGCAGCATCTCTTGATCGCTTCGCTCTGCAGATAACAGGACTGGGATCAACAGAATATAAATTAAAGATCGACGGTCAGGACATAGGGCTGTTTTCAAAGGCTGATCTGTCAAATGGAATCGATCTTGCGGCGCTGCCCGACATTCCTCAAAACAAAGAAGCTGCGGAGCTTCTAGCTCTCACACGCAAGCGAGGGAATCTTCACAATAAACGCTGGAGAGAGATACAGACTCTCCACGCTAAGAATGGTGAAGAGGTAACTGCAGATATCAAAAAGCAGATGGATGATCTAGATTTGCAGGAGGTAGCGGCCGCGAAAGCACAGCGTCTAGCAGCAGCTCCTCGTGCGCACAAATATGAGTTGACAGCGGTACGATAAAACGCTTGCTCATATTTCCAAAATCTTCGGAATTCGAACGTCGAGGAATGACTTTTTTTAAGAAGGGTGAAGCAATTCTGTGGCTGAAGCTGGAGATGTTGTCATTGGTTTTCCTCAAGAACAAGAATTAGATTCGATGCTGCACTTAATGTGTGCAAGCTTCGGAATCCCGTATGAGCCAACACGTGACATTTTTCGCAACGACCCCTATTTTAATATCGAGAATAAACGTGTACTCCGCGTGGGCAGCAAAATAGTGAGCTGCCTTACCATCGTAGAATCCATCTGCTGGATTGGATCGGCATCCGTTCCAATTGCTGGGGTAGCTAATGTAGCGACTCTTGAAGCGTATCGTGAAATGGGATTTGCTAAACTGCTGCTTACGGATACGATGGAAACCCTGAAGAAACGCTGTTAT
>JANXSG010000156.1 GCA_025352825.1 Chthonomonadaceae bacterium
AGAAATGGGTAGATGTTCCACTCGCGCGGATTATAGCGCTGTTCGATAATATGCATGGCAAGCTTATAGGCTTCACTCATGCGCGTGCCGCCCGAATCACCCAATCCGAAAAAGTCGTGCTCATCCACCTCTTTCGCTTCCGTATGGCAGGTGATGAAGACGATCTCCGCACTCGAGTATTTCTGCTTGAGGAACCGAAGCATCCAGAAATAGAATGATCGGCATATGTACGCCTCAAACTCTCCCATCGAGCCAGAGACGTCGCGCATTGCGAAAATCACCGCATTTCTTTGGGGTTCCGTCACTACTTCCCAGGTTTTGTATCGGCGGTCTTCGTTCCGGATTACCCAGCCAGGGTTACCCTCACGCGCATTACGCTTATAAGCCTCCAGAAGCGTCCGTTTGCGATCCAGGTTGCTGGTGATACCGCGTTTAGCTATTGAGTTGAAGTCAGTGTTCTCAGAGAGAATCTGCTTAACGCCTCGATCTTTCAAATTAGGGAGATGGAGATCTTCAAACACCAGTTCAGTCAATTCATCCAGAGTGAGTTCTGCCTCGTAGAAATCTACGCCTGGTTCTTGGCCTGCCTCTTTGCCCGAACCCTCGCCATCCTGTGGAGCGCGGCCGAGAACATCGCCGGGTTTGGTGCCGCCTCCGCCCTGCCCAACTCGCTCCCGCTCCCCATTGTCGAAGCGGATTCGCGGCAGCTCCAGCCCGCGCACCGGCACTTTCACTATCTTGCCCCGGTCAGCTGTAATGATATCCTGTTGGCTGATTATATCGCCAAGATTCTGTTTAATGACATCTTTTACCTTGTCATTATGCCGCTGCCGATCACGCTCTGCGCGCCGGTGCATATCCCAGCTGTCGGTACTTAGGGAATATTGGGGCATGGAAATCACCTCCAAAAACGGCTGCAATGCGATACTTCCTACCATGCAGAGACGCATATCGCCGATTTTAAGTTTCCATCAATGAGTTATCGGTGGAAAAGAGGCTGTTTTCGGCGGCGACTCCCAACAGCTGTTAGTTCCCGGCCTGTGTCTGCTGCCTCACTTTTCGTCTTTAGCAAAACATCCAGGATGTGAATATGCTCATGCCTGGCCCAATACCAAAAATCTAGGGCGTAGTAGCCCGATTTTGCTACCACGATACGACGAAAAGAGTGTTTACGATAGTTAATCTGAAGATGTTCTAGCGATTCGAACTCGATAGCATCCACATGCTTCGCTTTCTTCAGATAGTGCCTGCATGCCTGAGTACGTATCTGCCAGGCTGCTTCCGTTTCTTTCGGGAAACGTGGACAAAACAAAGCTATCATAACCATAATATCTCGGAATCTCCTGTTATGCGGAAAGGGAGGCCACTCGATTGGGAGTTGACACTCGCAATTTTTTGCAACCAAACCCCGTCATCCAATCAGGTTATTCCATATTGAGCGCATATGTTGATAAGACTTTTTACCTAAACCCCTTCCCTGATTCCCTCGTACCTCGGAGGGAAGGGGGGAATTTCACCTCACCCCAACCCCTCTCCCGGACACTCGTTCCTCGTTGGGAGAGGGGCGAATGCCGATTTTGACACTACCCCTTCCTTAATGCAAACAGCTTTATCGTTTGCAGCGTGCAGGGAAGGGGCCGGGGGTTAGGTCAACAATCCCTCTACCTGTTCAGCAGTGTTCCCACATATCGCAGGAGTTCATTGGCTGATTCGTGTGTGTAGCCCTGTTCGCGGCACATACGGTCGATCACATCGTTGATCTTTTTGAGCTGCGTGTCGTCCGGAGTCTTGGTGCTCGTGGTTATCTTAACGATGTCTTTTAGATCGGAGAAAAGCTTCTTCTCAATCGCCTCTTTCAGCCGCTCATCCGATACCACCGTGAATGTCTGGCCGCGGCGCATGAGCGAAGCTACCGAGCGCATAATCCCTTCACGGAATTCACGTTTGGCATTCTCCGTGACACCGATCTGTTCCTCGATCGAGCGCATGAGGCGCTCATCCGATTCCACATCCTCGCCTGTGATGGGATGCTTCACTTTCTCGTGGTTGCAGAAGGCTTCCACATTGTCTATATAGTTATCCATAAGAGTTTTTGCCGATTCTTCGTAGGAGTACACGAACGCTCTTTGGACCTCTTTCTTGGCAGCATCATCGAACTCTTTACGCACATCGTCGATGAAACCAAGCAGCCTTCGACGCTCCTCCTCATTGTTGGTGTACTCGGTAATTCCATCTCTTAACGAGCGAAGTACATCGATAGGAGTGACGTAGTTCTTTCCGCCCTTCACCAGCGCCGAAGAGATTCGGTTGATAACAAATCTTGGTGAAACTCCGTTCATGCCTTCATCGAGATACTCATCGTGCAGCTCGCGAACATGGCGCTGATCCCAATCGCCCACCTGTTTTTCGCCATCGTAGAGTTTCATCTTGGCGGGAAGGCTCAAGCCGGCCTTCTTACTGGTTTTCAAACGAGTCAGAATTGCAAACATCGAAGCAACCCGAAGGGTATGCGGCGCGATATGTATCTTAGAAAGATCGAGGCTCTTACTCACTTCCTGAACATCGCTTTGGCCTATCAGTTTTTCGTAGATTCGAACTTCCTCACTAACTCTCAGGTTGTATGGTACTTTAACCACGAAGATACGGTCGATCATCGCCTCGTTCTCTTTGTTCGAGAAGTAGGAGTTGTACTCGTACTCGTTGGTGTGTGCGATGACCACCAAATCACAGTATATCAGCGCAAACCGGCTTGCCTTGATGGTCTGTTCACCAGCGACGGTGTTCAGCTCGTAGAGGAAGCGTTTCTCCGCCTTGAGCATTTCGATAAACTCCATCGCGCCGCGGTTGGCGATGTTCAGCTCCCCATCGAAATTGTACACACGCGGATCCGATTCCTGGCCAAACTCGGTTAGTGCCTGAATATTCACACTGCCGGTAAGCTCCGCGACATCCTGGCTTTTCGGGTCTGCTGGTTTGAAGGTGCCAATTCCAAGTCGGGCCCGTTCAGATAGCAGTATCCTTTGTACGGGAACGTTTTGGATATTGTGTTCCCACTCATGATCCATTCGATACCGGCATACCGGGCAGAGATCGCCTTCAATATATATACCGTAATGGGATTTAAAATCTAAACGGAGCTCTTCCGGGATTAGGTGGAGAGGCTCTTCGTGCATCGGGCAGCCTTTGATGGCGTAGGTGGCTCCCATGTCGGTTTTGCTGTATTTTTCCAGCCCGCGCTTCACGAGGGTGACTAGTGTAGACTTACCTCCGCCTACCGGCCCCACCAGCATAAGAATTCTTTTACGGATATCAAGCCGGCGTGAGGCCGGGTTGAGATACTCTTCTACAAGCTGCTGGAGTGTGCGTTCCAGGCCGTAGAGATCGTCCTGGAAAAAGGTATACTCTTTGAATCCGCCTTCTTCCTTTTCTGTAAATCCGCCAGACATAATCATATTATAGAGCCGCGCATGAGACAGGTCTGCAATCTGAGGGCTTTCCGATACCATTTCAAGATAGTCTGAAAAGGTTCCATCCCAGGCAAGAGATCGTTCTAAACTGCGCTGCTCTTCGACCTGTTTGAGAAAATCGGATGTTTTCATGGCTTCCATAATATATGTACCTCCTGCATATTTAGTACTGCCCGGAATATCCTTATGAACCGAAATGCGCGTCGAGCTATACAGGGGGAGTGTTATTAACCCTCTCCCATAGTAATTCGTTGATGATAATATTCAATCCGTGTATCGATCTTCCTGCTCCGCAATGTTACGAGGAATGGTAAATTATCGGAAAGAATGTGGATGTTCTGCATTCTCACAGTTTTATACATTCATGACCTATTTTTATATACGTGAGAGTCGCAGGAAAAGTATCAGGGTATGCTGCGCACTGATTTCAATAGTGATAAATTTATGACGTGCTTTAAAGGGATTCTGTTTCGCCTGCCCGCTAACAAAATATATTGTGGAATAGATA
>JANXSG010000170.1 GCA_025352825.1 Chthonomonadaceae bacterium
CGGGAAGTCCGATGTCACGCCCTCTGCCGGACGCTATCTGGAAGACCTGCATCAGTTCCAGTCCACCGCCTATACCCAGATCATCCGGGGCGACAAGCCGTTAGAGTACTTCGATGAGTTTGTCAAAATCTGGAAGGCGCGGGGCGGCGACATTCTGACGAAGGAGGCGAACGCAGTCCATGCCGAGGCGCAGGAGATATATCGTAAGGTGGGCGCGCAGGAACCGGAGGCGAACCGATGATGTCGTCGGCCTCTATTCAGCGTTACGTCCGACACCGCGAACTGCTCTTTCTGATTCTGCCCTGTGTTGCCTATTTCCTGCTTTTTCACTATGTTCCGATGGGCGGGTTGGTGGTAGCTTTTAAAGACCTGATCATGACTCAGGGGATACTGCACAGCCCCTGGGTCGGGTTGCTGAACTTCGAGCGGTTATTTGCAAGCGAGGACTTTCCTCGCGCACTCTGGAACACGCTTGTCATTAGCCTTTTGCGCCTTGCCTTCGGTTTCTTCGCCCCGATAGTGCTGGCGCTTATGCTCAATGAAGTGCGTATCACCTGGTTCAAACGCGGCGTCCAGACCCTGACTTACCTGCCTTACTTTTTTTCGTGGGTCGTGCTCGGCGGCATCTTTCTGATGCTGCTTGGCGGCGATGGCCCTATCAACAGCCTCGTGCGCTCGGCAGGGCATAGCCCGATCAGCTTCCTGGGCGATCCTACCTGGTTTATAGTAGTGCTGGTGGTTACGGGCATCTGGCAGGGCACGGGCTACGCGGCGGTCATCTATCTGGCTGCGCTGGCGGGTATCGACGGGCATCTGTATGAAGCGGCCTCGCTGGATGGGGCGGGGCGCTGGAATCAGATGCGCCATATCACCCTGCCCGGTCTTGTGCCGACTATTGTCGTTCTGCTCATTCTCAGCCTGGGCGGTATCCTCAACGCCGGGTTCGATCAGATCTACAACATGTATAACCCGATTGTCTATACCTCCTCGGACATCATTGATACCTACGTGCTGCGCCGGATGATCGACATGGACTACAGCCTGGCCACGGCAGCGGGGCTGTTCAAGTCGGTGGTCAGTCTGGTTCTGGTGATCGGGGCGAACTGGCTGGCGCGGCGGGCCACCAAGGGAGAGCACAGTATATGGTAGCAGAACGGGTCGACTTACCAAGGCATGCCGTGAAAAGCCGGAGAAGGATGCGCCGCAGTGGTGGCGAAATGGTCTTTGATGGATTCAACCTGCTCCTTCTGGGCTTTGCGGGGCTGCTGGCGCTCTATCCGTTCGTCTACACGCTCTCGCTCTCTTTCAGCACAGCGTCGGAGGCGCGGCGCGACACCCTGCATCTCTATCCGACGCAGGTCTCCACGATGGCCTATCAGATCGTTTTGAGCAGCCCGGAGATCGTCACCGGCCTGACCAATACGCTGGTTCGAACTGTGCTGGGAACCCTGTTGACCGTGTTCCTCACCTGTATCGCGGCATATCCGCTTGCCCACAAGGAGCTGCCACACCGCTCGTTGATTTTATTCATTATTCTCTTTACGATGATCTTTAGCGGCGGTATAGTTCCTGGCTACCTTCTGGTTCGCAGTCTGGGAATGATCAATACGGTATGGGCGCTGATCCTGCCAACAGCGTTGAGCGCCTTCAATATTATTATCGTCAAGAACTTCTTCCAGCAGTTGCCGGAGAGCCTGCACGAGGCTGCCCGTGTGGAGGGCGCAAGCGAGTGGGCGATCCTGTTCCGCATCTATATGCCACTTTCCCGGCCCGTTCTAGCGACCATCACGCTCTGGACGGCGGTCGGTCACTGGAACCAGTGGTTCGACGCACTCCTCTACATCACCGATGACCGTAAGCAGGTACTTCAGTGCTTTCTGCAGCGGATCGTCATCGAAAACAGCACACAGTTGATTGACATGGGCAAAATGTCGCAGGATATCGCCAGTTACACCCCGGAGACGGTGAAGGCGGCGACGGTGGTCATCATTATCCTGCCGATGCTTCTCCTATACCCATTCTTGCAGCGATACATCGTCAGCGGAGTCCTTCTTGGTGGAGTAAAGGAGTGACTCACTCCTCCTGTGAATCCAACGTATTGCAAAAGAAAGAAGGAAGGCGAACGGTTCGCCTCCCTTCTTTCCTATTGTGGTCGTCTGTTTGGACGACTTATCAGTAAGCAGCTCTGTGATATAATGGAGGAGAAGGAAATGACCATGAGTAAAATCGTACTGAGCGCGTTGAAGCGACAGCCGACTGGGTGCTTCTGGGAATCACTGAGGCCTCTCTGGCGACGGAGAGCTTCCTATCGGCGGCATCCTTCCAGAAGACCACTCGTGTACTCACTGAAGCTGCTGTACGCGGCAAAAAGGACGAACTGGTTGGCCTGAAGGAGAACGTCATTATTGGCCGCCTCATTCCTGCCGGTACTGGCCTGCCGATGTACCGCAGCCTGGAACTGGCTACGCCGGACGGTGTGCCTTTGATTGTGGCTCCCGCGCCGCGGCGTGATGAGGATCGCTCGATGCCTCGCTTTAATGGCGAGGACGACGATATTCCATCGTTGGGGCGTACTGCGTCGCGATCCAACCCGCTTCCAATGGACGGCTTCCAGGAGGAGCAGTTCCTTCCGGAAGTGAAGGCCATGCCGCGTGACGATGACGAAGGTACGGATGATATCGAGATGACGATGAGCGACGTACTGGCCAGCCTGGGTACCATGACTGGAGCAGAAGAAGAAGTATAGATTCTGCTCTCACCCCCCTGTTACGCCCTCAGCCCAGCCCCTCTCCCAAAAAAGGAGAGGGGTTGACTTTGGCATGGGGTTTTCAATTTCCATATCAATATTTTTTAAATGCTACTCTTTTCTTACTTTGCGGGAAATAGAAATCCAAATATCTATCGATCCCCCTTCTCCCGAAGCTTCGGGGGGTGAGGGATTGAATTGGATGAGAGTTAAATTGAAAGCTTGCAGTAGCTTTAAGCAAGCGATTGGATAATATTTTAATGCATTTACTATAAATATTCTTGACTTATATACAATAATAGTTTACAATTATGTAGGATGGAAATTGTTCAAGGAGACTGTTTAACCCTCAGTCTGTGCATCGTTCTAAATTTTATTCTGTTTCTGAATGAGGACGACAATGTCAGATCAAGCACGAGCACGCAAAAAAACGGATGCTAAAAGTGTGCCCATCCCTATCACCGTACTCTGTGTTGCGGCACTGGTGGCTTTTATGGTGTGGTGGGGAATCAAGAGTTTCGGGCCGGAGCCGGAGCTAATCACCGAAGCTGGAAAGAAGAACAACGCCTGGCTAGATAAAATTGCACGTGAAAGCCAAGGTGATTTTAGTAAACTAGCGCCTGAAGATCAAGGGCTGCTGCAAAAACAAAACTTCGGACACGGAGTGGAGGCTATAAAAGCCAGATATAAGGATTTGGGTGGAAAATAGATTTTGCACCTAGTATTTATTGCAAAGTATTTGGATTTGTTACAAATCTTCTTGACAAAACAAAATACTTATGATATAGTTCTTATACGCTAATGTTATAGTATACATGTTAATATGATATTGTAAACAAAGAGAGCGAATATGCAATAAGGAACCGAGTTTCTGATAGCGGCGCTTGGTGTTTTAATATCAAATAAAATGTGTGATACGATTCAATCGTTATAATAAAATATTTTCATTAAACGTTTAAGTTGCTTATTCGAGCTCAAAGCATCTGCTTTGAGTACTTTTATTGTTCTATTATAGGGATGTTTTTTTAAGCTTCCTGTACATCATATGTCGAGAGTTTGACAAAGGAGTATTGAATGGCTGGGAACAGTGGAAGTTCAAAATTACAAGGTGGTGTGAAACTGCCTGCAATCATAATCGGGGCGGTGCTGTTAATAGGATTGCTTGTAATGATGGGTGTTCGAGCTTTTGGGCCAGATACTAACCAAGCGCCAACATCTGCAGGTGTAGCAAACGATAAATGGCTGGACAAGATTGCGAAAGAGAGTGGTGGCGACCTCAGCAAAGTCGCTCCGGAAGACGTTTCGAAAATGCAGGTGACGTATTTTGGCCATGCTGACAAAGCATTGATGCAGTACGCAAAAGACCATGGATACGCTAAATAATTTTTTTGTACAAGATGTGCGCCGTGTGATAGGATGCATGCGCATCCAGACAGTGTTGTGAATATCATAAAGGGAGGGATTGAATAAATGAAATCCTATAAAGGATCTCGAGGTTTTACACTTATTGAGCTGCTCGTCGTTATCGCAATTATCGCAATTCTTGCAGCCATTCTGTTCCCAGTTTTCGCACAGGCTCGAAAACAAGCTTACAAAGCTGTGGGGACCAGCAACCTGAAGCAGGCTTCGCTTGCAATTCTTATGTATGTACAAGATTATGATGAGAAAATGCCGAGAGCAGGCTGGGGCTGCGATGGTGGTGGACAGGTTGTGCTGCCACAGGAAAACTCCTGCGGTGCAACCGAATGGCAGAATGTAACCGGCCCTTACACCAAAGCGACCGGCATCTACCAGAACCCGGGTGATGGCAGTACAAACCCTGGCCCTAAATCCTGGGGTGGTACCGACCTTGGTGCCGACGATGGTCATTTCAGCTTCGTAATCAACGACCTGCTGGCACACGATATGGGTACAGATCCTACAACCGGTCATGCTGATGCAGGTAATCAAACCCGACTTGCTGATGGTTACACCTTAGGCAAAATCAATGCTCCTTCCGACTGCGTCCTTCTTATGGAAGGCCACTGCGGATGGAATAAAGTCAACCTAGGCGCTAGCAGCGCTGCAGCACTTGATACTCCTACTGTCACCGGTAAAACCTGCCGACAGGACCCAGAAAGCAAGTTCTGCAAAGAACAGTCTGTTTCAGGATACCAGACCCAGCTATTCGCGAACTATGCTTATGATGGCGGTCACAATGTCAGCGGCCTGCCCTTCTACAGCGGCGGCGGCAACGTAGCATTCACCGACGGACATGTCAAATTTATCCGATACGTGGACAGCGGCGGCAACCCGATCCTTTGTTCTTCTCTGCCATGGAGCAAATCGATTGATGCACTTCAGAGAGGCGTGAATGATCCAGGACAGTGCGACCCAGCCAGCCCAATCGGCCCTGGCGACCACAATCCACAGTCTAACTGGAATTAGTTTCTTGGTCATTGGCTCGGAACGATTTCCGAAATAACAGAAACCAGGGCTGGATATCCAGCCCTGGTTTTCTGAGTCAAACCCCTCACCCCCGGTCCCCTCACCTGATGCTTCGAGGAAGGGGGCCGGGGGTGAGGGATTGAGCGCTTTTCCACGAAGTGGAAATAGAGTTGAAATACAAAATAAATTTTGTGTGAACTGTAAACCCCGTGCCAAAGTCACCCCCTCTCCCGAAGCCTCGGGAGAGGGGGCCGCGGGGTGAGGGCTTGACGTGAAAGCATCGACCAATACAAAACAAGCTTCAAAGCCAAATCGTTCAAAAAAACTAATTGGTCTTATAACCCTTCTCATAGTTCTTACGATTGTGGCAGTATACCGGTATTCACTGCCAGCCCGAAACGAGAAAGCACTCAGCCAGGCATCTCTCTCCGATTTGATTGCGCTCTCGAAACTCGATAGAAGTAATCCCCGACTATTCTATCATCTTGGCAAACACCTCCTCAGCGTAGGGCAGATCGGGCCAGCCAGAGCAGCATTCGAACGTGCTTGCGATCTGGATGAAGACGACGAGGAGGCAGTACTCGCTTGGGCTGATACCGAGGGAAAGCTCGGTAACACACAGCAAGATTTCGCACTGCTCACTGTTTACCTTAAACGTCATCCAAACTCATTAAAAGTTCATAAAGCGCTTTCAATATTCTATTTTTCTCAAGATGCTATGCCGCGCGCTTATGAAGAGGCTATTGCTGCAGCGAAGATCGATCCCCGAGATAAAGAGTCCTGGCACCTGGCAGGAATAGCAGCAATGGGGTTTGAAAATTATATTCAGGCTCAAACTGCATTTCAAAAAGCTATCGAAATCGATCCGAAAGATTGGAAGGATCTTGTAAGCCTGGGTAATTCACTGGATAGTCAGGAAAAGACTAGGGAATCCCTTATCCCTCTTCAGAAAGCATCATCCATAGCTCCCAATGAGCCGCTTCCAACACTCGCCATTGGCCGTGCTATGCTGAAATTAGCTATCACTCCAGAGGATGTGTTAAAAGCTCAATCAACTCTCGAGCGAGCTGCTGCCCAGTTTCCTTCCTCTAGCATGCCTCTGGTTCTATTAGGCCGTTCATATATGCGACAGCATGATTGGCAAAAAGCTCGTGAGATTCTGGAGAAAGCTGAGAGGATTTCGCCTCAATCGTATGATATAGCATATGAACTAAAGACTGTCTACTCCAGAGTAGGTAACACTGCAGCCGCAGTCAGAGAGACCAAGAAACACAAGGAGCTGTTCGAATATGCACATGCCTCTTACGATCTCCTGACACGCCTGCATGAGGTGAAAGGCGAAGAGGATAAGAAATTGCGGCTGGAGCTGGCCCGCCTCTACGCCAAACATGAAGACTACGCCAAAGCTGCCAGAGAGTACGAGCAGCT
>JANXSG010000209.1 GCA_025352825.1 Chthonomonadaceae bacterium
GGAATATGGCACTGCCCGGATGGAGAAAATGGTGCGAAATGGCGCACTTATGGCGTCAGTTATGGCATGGCTTTTCACCGCCGTCCCGGCTTCAGTTATGTCCTGGGCATTCCGTCAGCTTCTGTGTCCGAGCCAGCTCACTTCGTAATGGTCGGTGACAGCGGAGCAAACCCAAAAACCGATTTCCCCGACGGAGTACTATCCAACGATGGAAATGGCGGGCTCCTTGATGCACCTGAGTTTTTCGAGGGATACAATGTCTTTTACAATCTGCCTTTCGACTACTCGACAGATCGTGAAAGGCCGTTCCGTCACAGCGGTGGCGCCAACTACCTTTTCAACGATACTCACGCCAAGTACATGAAAGCAGAAGTACTATATCCACATCCTGCTCCTCCAACTAAGATAAGCCGAAGCTCAGCTCCGGTCGGTCTTAAAGGGCAGACGCGATGTATTTACGGAAACTGGTTCGTTTTCGAACAGGGTGAACGACAGTCATATGCAGACCTCGCACTTAATACTTACGGCTACTCCTGTACTCTGGATTAGTTAAACTACTGATCTCGAATCATACTATCATCCGGTTCATTTGGGGTCGGATGATTTTTTTGTTGCTAACTATGAATGAATGCCTAACACATATTGAATTCTCGGCGAAAATAAATAGTTTACAGCGCTTGACAAAGTTTCTCCTAAATGTTATGCTTACATTAGCAATAAAATCACATTCTTTATCAGATTTATATGCCACCCGCACGACTGGGATATCTCCCATAAATGGGTAAACTCTGCATCAAATTGGTGATGGAATAGAAAGGAGAAAATATAACTTACCGGTAATTTAAGTAAAACCGAAGATATATTAAGCAATCAATCGACCTTAAATTCTGTATGCACTCCTGAAAGGAGCTTTCAGATGAAGAACGAAATGTATCCTGTTAAAAATCGCGCATTCACACTTATAGAGTTACTTGTGGTCATAGCAATTATTGCTATTTTGGCAGCCATACTCTTCCCAGTTTTCGCACAGGCTCGTGAAAAGGCTCGCGCAATCAGCTGTATCAGTAACTTAAAGCAGCAGGGGCTTGCTGCTGTTATGTATGTACAGGATTACGATGAAGTCTACCCTCCTGGAACCATCAGAGGAACTACAGGCGCGGTCGTAGAATCCTGGAAACAGTTGCTTCTTCCTTACGAAAAAACTTTTGGTATCTATGAATGCCCCGATACTCGTGCTGGAATTTCTAAGTTTCAATCTGGAAACCCAGCCACGGATTGGCCAGGTTATTGGTCTGTTATGGACGAAAATTGGGTAGCCTGCAGCCCCGATTCACCTCAAAAATCTGGAGATCCATCTTGTGTCCTCAGTAATAATAACTTCTTCGTTCGTGGTTATACTCTCAATGGGGGACCATTCGGCGTAAAATTCACCATCAATGGCGGAGTAAGTCAGGACTGTGGAGAATGTTCCAAAACAGTTCAGACTATTGCCGGACTTCCTCAAGTAGCTGAAACTGTACTTATCATGGACACAAAAAATCTGGAAGCAATCACCCTGCCAGGAGCAATGGCACGCTGCTGGAATCAGATGGGAGTCTCCACGACAACCTACGTCGATCCTTCATCTCCCACCGGTAAGCGCCGTCGTGTTTCCTGGTATATTGCGCATACAAAAGGTGTTCAGTATGCTTTCGCTGATGGACACGCCAAATGGATGCGCCTGCAGGCAGGATATGCCGCAAATGTTTTAAAGTACGACTGTCAGCGACGATCCTCCGATGAGAAAACTTGGCCTTACGATCTCTATTCACCCTCGAATTGCGGGGGAGTCGCGGATGCGGCTACCTGCACTTCTCTTGCAGAGCAGCTCGTAGCTGGAGAACATATCTAGACACCGTTCTCAGTTATGATTCATTCAGATATTCTGAATGAATCATAACTACTGTGATGCACGAGCAGTCGATAGAGCTAATGCAATAGATTGGCAGGCACAGCAAATTGGAGGATTCCTTTTTTTTGATGTGCCATACCAATCTAAGTCATTTGATATCTGTCGCAAGTGAAAGGAGCCGTTCGTTGCCAGTTGTAATTCAAGGGCCAAACACCGATGCCGTTAGCCACAAAAATGTCAGTAAAACGGCACAGGTACCTATTCATTCCAAATCGAAGATAGTTATTGTTTTCGCTTTGGCAGCAATTTTGGCGGGTATTCTTGTGTTTTTCTATTCGAACAGTAGGAAGGAGCCTCTCTATACAGGACCGAAAATATCTAATCCAACTGCAAAGGGGAACTCGGAGGGTTTTGCAGCCAACGGCCAGCAATTAACCCCTGGATCGGGTCAAGCTAATCCTCGTGACAGCAGTCATACTTACGACTAATAATTGTATTTGATATTTCACAGCACTGCACGCCCCTCATTGAACTGCCAATCTCAGGGGCGTTCTTTCTTTTCGTACCTTAATATTTTTGAACTATGTGAGTCAATATTGTCCTATGATATCCGCACAAATCTGCCTATGTTCATTAATTCAACTAACGCTCTGTATCCCCTTATTAACTGCCATGAAGGGAATTATAAATACAGATTTCAGATCAACTCACTCGGCAATTGAGCGTCCAATGAACCGTCGAATGCTAATAAAACAGGATATTTCAGATGGATTTGGTATCCTAAAAATGGGTGACGATAAAACAATCGGGCGTTTCGGTGGCGGAGCATGGGGTCGAGTTAATGGAGCAGATTTCAATGGGGATGGAACGATTGACCTTGTCGTATCATTTGGGTCCGGAGGTGGCGCCAATGGGACGTATAGCGGTCTTTACATCTTCAAAAATGTTGGTACTGTTCATAATGGGCTGTTGGATAATGTAATGAATCTTGCTTCGCATCGTTTCACAAAAGCTGCAACACCTTTCATCGGCGACGCCAACGGGGATGGTCGCCCAGACATCTACTGCAATGGCTATCTCTACCTGAATATCTCTTCAGGAGGTGAGGTTCGATTTGCGGCAAGACGTAAGGCTCTGGATCCCCATTGGCCAACACCCGGAGACGTGGACTGGAATCATCGTAAAATCATCGATCACTTTGTCGAGGATGACTGGAGACTCTGCCTGAAAGATGGAAAGACTGGTGCCGTCGAGATTCTGAAAGTTGGGGAGCAGGAGTTGCTCGACGATATCTTCATTCGGCCATTTGTTTGTGATTGGAATGGCGACGGGGTGCCGGATATTCTCATTGGACAGGAGAGCGGCCATATAAGCTATATTGAAAATCGAGACGGGCATCTTCAGAAGGAACAGTTATTGTTGCAACACAATCCAAATGTGAAATCTGGATGTGGTTCGGTTCCTTTCTTTTGTGATTGGAACGGAGACGGATATCCCGATTTGGTAGTGGGCAATGCTGCCGGCTATATCGAATATTTTGAAGGGTACAGTGAAGGATTTCGCCCGGTAAAACGGCTGGAGGCAAACGGTAAGACAATCCGTATCCAGGCAGGAGAGTTCGGATCTATCCAGGGGCCGCAGGAGGCCAGATGGGGCTACACATCACCCGTTGTAACCGACTGGGATGGGGATGGCGATCTGGATCTGCTGGTTGGATGTGTCACAGGCGAGATATATTTTTATGAGAATATCGGAACTCGAGTGCATCCACTCCTTGCTTCTCCGAAAAAGCTAACAATTGACTGGGGAGAAAGAGAGCCTGTTTTCCCTCGCGGATTGCGATATAAGCCTGATGCGAATGTGCTGGTGACACAGTGGCGCTGCCGTCCACTAGTGATGGACTGGAATGGAGATGGGCTTCCAGACTTAATAAGTATCGATGAGACGGGTCTGTTAGCTCTCTATCCTCGTTATCGTCGATCGGATGGAAGTTTAGGACTTAAGCCGGCAGATTATCCCTTTGTGGACGAACAGGGAAACCCGCTGCGTTTTTGTGGTGAAACAAAACCTGGAAGGAATGGTA
Organism: Chthonomonadaceae bacterium; assembly: GCA_025352825.1. Lineage (GTDB taxonomy): Bacteria > Armatimonadota > Chthonomonadetes > Chthonomonadales > Chthonomonadaceae > JANXSG01. Next base: position 3,975 of record JANXSG010000209.1, read on the forward strand.
GAATTGTATTTGATATGGTCGATTGGGATGGTGATGGGAATCTTGATATTATACGAAGTGGCGGTACCAAAGATGGCAAAAACCTCGATAGTCACTCCAATTTTACTTACTACAAGTGCATCCGATCAGAACCACATGGCAAAGCCGTATTTCGCTGGATGGGGGAACTAATTCCTTCATCGAAAATAAGATTACAAGGGCATAACTCCTCACCATTCGCAGTAGATATTGATGGCGACGGCCGACTTGATCTCATTTCAGGTTGTGAGGATGGAAATATCTACTGGTTTTCTCGTAAATGGATAGATCAGCAGAGATAATGCTGGAGGCAAAGCTGCACGTTTTACAATCATTTATGCGCTCAAGGCGGAAGATGGCAGAGATATGCTAATATTTACTATAATACGAACGTACTATATTATAAACTTATCGAGAACTATCTCTGAATACTATGCTCTACAAAAATGTCCTTCGTCCAATCCTGTTCTCGCAAGATCCCGAGGTCGCGCACGAAACAGCCTTAGACATTCTATCGGCACTCGCCAGATGTCCTCTCGCTGTCAATCATTCAGTTCTCACACACCCCTCCTTAAAAGTACAAATTGATGGAATCGATTTTCCAAACCCAATAGGTTTAGCGGCTGGGTGTGATAAGAATGGTAGAGCGGTACGTTTATGGCCACGATTTGGTTTTGGATTTGTAGAGATTGGCACTATTACCGCCCAGCCTCAGCAAGGAAATCCTAAACCTAGAATATTTCGTCTGCCAGAGTTAGGAGCGCTAATTAATCGCCTGGGATTCAACAGCGAAGGCTCACAAAAAGTGGCGAAACGAATAGAACTCCTTCGCGAGGATAGTCATCAACTCTCAGTGCCACTCGGAATTAATATTGGGAAAACCAAACTTGTAGATGGTGAAAATGAAATACTGGCAGACTACAGAACTAGTTTCTGCAGACTCGCAAAATTCGCTGATTTTGTCGTGGTAAACATCTCCTCTCCAAATACACCAGGACTTCGGCTGCTTCAGGAACGAAGCAAACTCACCTCACTTCTGAGAATGCTAAAAGAGGAATCGGCGCTAGTGGCAAATGCGGGCATCAGCGGTAAAGCGACTCCTCTTTTCGTGAAAATATCTCCAGATATGTGTGAAGAAGACACCATCGATGTGGCTGAAACGGCACTCGAACTTAATCTCTCAGGAATTATTGCCACCAACACGACTGTTTCGCGTGAAGGAATTTCAGATGAGGTGGAGCTTAATGGCGGACTAAGTGGCCGTCCACTTCGAGATAGAAGTACAGCCGTTATTCGTCAAGTTTA
>JANXSG010000210.1 GCA_025352825.1 Chthonomonadaceae bacterium
TCAGTTAAGGAGAAATATTGTTATGCCCATTTTGCTCTGGGAGGTTGTTGCGGAACCTACCGAACGATTTCCACGCTGCCACTGCTCTGTCGTTCAAGAGCTGGCAAACGGCGATTTATTAGTAGGTTACTATGCGGGTGAGGATGAGGCGCTTCCAGATGTCGCCTGGGTTCTGGCCCGCCGCAGGCCGAATGCAAAAGGATTGGATCCGCTGACGATTGCTGCCGAAACCCCAGGTAAGCCGGAGGGCAATGGCATTCTTTTCCAGATGAACGATGGCGACCTGGTACTGGTCTATGGTACGATGCAGGGAGCGCTCTCAGGCACACCGGGACCGGGGGTTCGATGGACGAGCTGCGATCTTCGCATGAAACGCTCAAAAGACAATGGAGCTACATGGTCGGAATCGGAGATGATCGAGCCTGAGTGGGGGCATGTACCACACTGCAAACCTATCCGGCTTCAGAATGGTGAAGTGATTTTTGGAACCGAGTATCTGGATGGAAAATCCTACTTCTGGTGGAGCGGAGATGAGGGGCATACATGGAGTATGAGCGAGGCTGTGCCTGGCCCAGCAACCATGCAGCCAGCGCTTATTCAGCGTTCGGATGGCTCTCTGCTGGCGATCCTCCGTCCAGCGGGCGATATTCCTGCGCTCTTCAAATCAACTTCAACAGATAACGGCAGAACCTGGGCTCCGGCGGAACAGATGGAATTTCCATGTCCTCATTCTGCACTCGATGCGGTTCGACTTTCGGATGGCCGCATTGTGCTTGCGTGGAACAACGATCCGGCTCTTCGAAATCCATTGACTCTAGCGATTAGCGAAGACGAGGGAGAGACCTGGCCTTATATCAGAAATATTGCTTCAGGCGATGGGCAGTTCCACTATCCCGCGATAATCCAATCAAACGACCGCCTGCTTCACCTCACTTTTACCAATAATCGTCTCACCATAGATCATGTCGTGCTTACTCCTGACTGGATCATGGGTGAAGGGGACGATCTTCCTCCCTGGAATAATGAGACAAAACAGCGTTTTGCATAACCTCACCCCCCGTTCCCCTCTCCCAGATGCTCGTTCTGCTCACAAGGGAAAGGGGGGTGACCAGACCGTGCATCCGCCGCTCTCCCGCGAGGAATAAGCATCTAGGAGAGATGGGTTGAGGTGAGGTTCCGCAGCTACAATTCAGAGATGATGGCATCGGTCATTTGGGTGGTGGATGAGGTTCCGCCGAGATCGCCGGTTCTTACTACTCCCGCAGCGAGAACCTTTTTGACAGCATTCTGGACTCTGTTTGCTGCTTCCCCTTCATTCAGATGAATGAGCATCATGGCTCCGCTGAGGATGAGAGCGATTGGGTTAGCCAGGTTCCGTCCTGCAATATCCGGGGCGGAACCATGCACTGCCTCGAACATTGCAATTCCGTTCGCACCGATATTTGCAGAAGCCGTCAGTCCCAGCCCGCCAACCAGCCCGGAGGTGAGATCCGAGATAATATCGCCATACAGATTCTCCATGACCATCACATCGAACTTTTCTGGTTTCATCACGAGCTGCTGACAGCAGTTATCCACGATCATCTCATCGTATTCGATCTCGGGATAGTCACGGTGCGCCCTCCGAATACACTCCAGAAACAGACCGTCTGCCAGCTTCATGATGTTGGCCTTGTGTACTGAAGTCACTTTCTTGCGCCCGTTTTGTTTCGCATACTGAAAAGCAAATCGCCCGATCCGAAGGCAGGCTGTTTCAGTAATGATTTTTAGGCTCTCCACCACCCCCGGGATAACGTAGTGTTCCAACCCAGAATAGAGATCCTCGCTATTCTCACGGATGACCACGAGATCGACATTATCGTAACGGGATTCCACTCCGGGCAGTGTCACCGCCGGGCGGACGTTCGCATAGAGGTTCAGGCGTTTACGCAGCGTAACGTTAGCACTCGCGAACCCGCTTCCAACAGGTGTGGAGATTGGCCCTTTCAGAGCGATTTGATTTCTAAGAATGGAATCGATCACAAAGTCAGGTACAGCAGTGCCATACTTGGTCATCACGTCGGATCCAGCATCCACTCGATCCCAGTCAATTTTTACACCAGCGGCTTCAATAACCCGAATCGTGGATTCAGCAACCTCTGGTCCGATGCCGTCTCCAGCAATCAGAGTAACCGTATGCATAACACTCTAGCTCCTTAAAAATCGTCACGTCTCTTGATTCAACCGCAAATTACACTAATTCCGCGAATATAAATACAAAGTGACTCTTCAGCATAATCTGATTATAGTCATTTGGGAAGGGTATTAATATCGAAATAAATATTTAGTGCATAGTATAGGCGAGTATAAAATAGCCCCAAAAAAGCACAAAATGCGCAAAAAAAGTTTCTACATGTATTAATGTGTTAATTTATTGTGCTTAGAAATTCTAGATAGTCTTTTTGTGCTTTTTTGCGGCTATTTTATCCCGTATGCGAGTTCACTCAGTATACATCTTCAATAATTCGAATGTGAAGTAAGATTATATTCGATTGTGGCGCATCGCCATGCTGAATAGTTACAATACAAAACAAATTGTTATTTCTGCTAATATTTTGTTCATCTTTTCTCTGCCACGGCGTAATAAGCGCAAGAACTCGTAAATCATGGTCTTGACAAGGTATGACATTCTTGAAATCAGAATGGATTTATTCGCGAAATTAGCGTAATTCGCGGTTGAATATTTTAAACTTTTCTGATCTATTAATGTCTACCTGCCGAGCGCGGTGGCGAGTTCAGTTACTGCAGTCTGGGCAGCTTCGGTACTAGCCGCAGATACTGCCTCTTCGGTACCACCCGCTCGCTTCACCATTTCCGGCATACACGTTCGAAGCTGAGTTAGAGACCATGCCACCGAATCGGCGCCATCATCGCCCAATAGATCGATCTTATCATCAATTCCGTATGGGTCGTAGTGGTAGTGCGGCTCAATCTTAAAACAGTCGAAGCGGAGAAGCTGGCGTTCGCTGCCAGAGACGTGGGGGCCATATACGTGGATGGCAGGGCCTCCGGAACCGTCACCAGTTCTGTCAGCTAGGTTGAGTCTCAACAAACCTACAGGGAAATCTTGATTTTGTATCGGCATTTTATATCTCCTAGAACAAGTGCTAATAGATTCGCCTCAGAAGGAGATCATTCCTGCGTACCATGTGGGCGATAATAACGAAAAAGTCGGCACGCTTGAGCGTACCGACCATATATTTTGAGATTATCAGGCCTCCGCTCGGATTCGAACCGAGGACCGACGGTTTACAAAACCGTTGCGCTACCACTGCGCCACAGAGGCAAAACGATCACTTGCTGTCATGAATGCACTCAGTATCTTAATATTGTATCACTCCTAAAGAGTTTCTGTCAAGGCTAAACCTGGATTCACCGTACTGGTGAATAGATTGGTGGATAACAGTGTGGGGATGTGCACGATGCATAAGCATGCGCGATTCTGGTGAGTTCTGGTGGAAATTTACCATGTATTTGTGCGAGTTATCCACCAAAAAATATACACGGGAAATCGCATGATTTCAGAAACTATAATATCAAATAACTTGATAGTTACCCAATAGAATTAGCAGCTATTAATAGAATAGTACTATCTGCATTTTTTAGATGAACAATAAATTTATGAGTTATCCACCAATACACACCTTATAATAATAAGCGTAAGCGTAATATATATATAATAAGGGTGTTTAAAAGAATCAAGAGATGCTTTGAGATATCTTATATCTAGAGCTGTGTGAAATACGGTACATTATTTTATATTGTCGGTGATTTTTTGTATTACTCTTAGGGAGTTTATTTGTAGTATGCACGTTCTCCAGTTAAAAATGAAATGTTTCCGAAACTATCGGGAACTAGATATTCGACCAACAAACGGGATCAATATATTTCATGGAGAAAACGCCCAGGGTAAAACAAATATTCTGGAAGCCATTTCATTGCTGGCAACCACAAGGTCGCTTCGTGCCGGCCGTGAATCGGAGATGATTCTTCGGGATGCCGAAGAGGCACA
>JANXSG010000225.1 GCA_025352825.1 Chthonomonadaceae bacterium
CCGCTGGATTCACTACTGTTGATGCAAAAAATCCTGTAGCAAGAGCACCCCATGTCCCACCTACGCCATGCACCCCAAATACATCGAGAGTGTCATCATATCGATACTTATGTTTCAAACGAATAGCAAAGAAACAGATGATGGAGACGCCAATGCCAATCGCGATAGCAGAGATCGGCCCTACAAAACCAGAAGCTGGAGTAATGGCAACTAATCCAGCAACTGCGCCTGTTGCGAATCCCAATGCTGTTGGCCGTCTGTAGGCTTTCCACTCCAATAGTGTCCACACCAAACCAGCGACAGCCGCAGCAATATGAGTAGTGAGAAACGCCGCTCCGGCAAGGCCGCCTGCGGCAAGAGCGCTGCCCGCATTGAATCCAAACCAGCCGAACCATAGAAGCGCCGTGCCGATAAGGGTCATGGGCAGGTTGTGTGGAAGCAGCTCTTCCGAGTGTCCCGAACGTCTTTTACCAAGTACCATCGCCACCACGAGCGCAGAGATTCCACTGCTGATATGAACGACTGTTCCTCCTGCAAAATCCAGTGCTCCTATCCCGCCAGCACCCAACCATCCACCCTTGCCCCATACCCAGTGCGCGAGAGGGCAGTACACCAGTGTGCTCCAGAGAGCCATAAAGACAACATACGTGGAGAATTTCATCCGCTCGGCAATTGCACCAGATATAAGCGCTGGCGTGATGATGGCAAACATGAGCTGATAGAGCATGAAAACCTGGTGGGGAATAGTACTGGCGTAGTCTGCATTCGGTGATTGGCCAACTCCGTGCAGCCCGAACCAGGCAAGACTGCCGAGTATCTTCCCGCCCGGACCGAAAGCCAGAGAGTATCCCCAAAGTACCCATACAACGGTGACAATGGCAAGAGCCACAAAACTCTGCATGAGCATATTTAAAACATTCTTCGAACGAACCATACCCCCATAGAAGAGTGCAAGACCTGGGGTCATGAGCATGACGAGAGCCGTGCAGACGAGCATCCATGCCGTGTCGCCCGTATCTATCTTTGATGCGGGAGTTGCACCTTGGGCATGTGCGAAGGCACAAGGGCTCGTAGCAAGCGCCACTATCAGTAAAATAGTGCGAGACTTCTGAAAACAGTTCATATTTTCGCTGTTCATAGCGGATTTTAGTGGCGTCAACGTCTAAATCCCCCTTGGATTTGAATTGAACTTCTGTGTTCGGTTAGCAATGGAGTGATTCGAACAGTGAACTGGCCGCGCAGGAATGGATTAGGGGATGATTGGACTATCGGAGCGGAATGATCAAGATGGAACAGACAGAAAAATAGTGTAGATTCAAGAAGATGAGCGTGTGCGCGACCGACTTCAGTGTCGATAGTTTGTCAGAAGTTTCTATGGCGGATGGCCGCGTCGCCGCCCGTTTACATTGTGTGTAAATCTTAACACATCGAAGCCGGACTGTCAAGCCTTATTAACGCCAGCGTTAATAAGGAATCTCGTTATTAACAAAAATGGGCTTTTTCGTTAATAACGAAAATTATAACACATGTAGAAGAAAAAATGATAGTGTAGATGGAATCACGTCACCCCTACCCATCTATCTCGGACAAGCATTTCTCACCGAGAAAGAGGGCGGGAAGTTATGAAGAAGGATTTAACTTTCGTTTGCGGGACTTGGGAGGAGCCTTTTCAGAATCATCGAAATTCTGCACTGCAGGAATCGTCGAAACAGAAGGAACTCTAGACGGACTCGAGTCCTCTGCGGTGGGAACCTCCCAGGATTCGCGTTCGGGTATGGAGAGCTTATCTGATTTGGAAGGTACTGTATCTGAGATTTTTCGAGATTCCAGAACCCGGCGAGTCATGGCAAGCAGAGTGCCGGAAGTGGCAATAAGAACACCGATCCACACCAAATTGACCCAGGGTTTGAAGGTGACTTCGAGAGGGACTTCCCATTCACCCGCATATCCCGGGAGTGAGATCAGGAAGGTTGCTTCTTTGGTTCCAGGGTTGATATTCTTGATTTTGATCTCACCAGAATTGCCATCCTCAAACTTTAACTCAGGAATAGCCACATTCGCATCATTCATATCTCCTTGTGAGATCTGCAAGCCAGGCTGCGCTTGAATGACCTTGCCATCAGCCGTCTTTATAAGAATATTCGCACCCATGTACTTGCCCGGTTCGCCCACCTGATCCACATACATCAGGCTGTAGGGGCCAATGTCACGATGTTCCATCGGTTTTAGCGTGACTGCATGTACTTTGTAGCCGGGATCACTGGCAACCCCGATGTAGAGATCATGTCCAAAGGATTTTTTTATGATGTCGGGCCAGCGCATTCGTTCAAAATCTTTCTCGCTGTCTGCCGAACTGATATTATGTACAAACCATTTTAGATTGGAAAGATACGTTTTCTCGTCCGGATTCCAAAAATGAATCTCACTCAAAGGCGGAGTGATCCTTATCTGGATAGCGTTCTCTCGATCATAATCTGGATTGAGCGGGCGTGAAGACATCGGTTTGCCGGTCATCTTTTCAAAGGCAAACTGGTAACCGAAAGCCTTTTGGACATTATCGCCCTGCTGGAGGGTAATCCTCTCGGTTCGCTCATAGGTATTGGAGACCACTACTCCGATCATCAATAGGCCGATACCCACATGTGCAAGCCATCCGCCCGCCGCTAACGGTTTCGCTCTGAAAACCTTATAGGCAAGCATAGCGTTCGAAAGCGCGGCAAGAAATCCGAGCGAAGCGAGTGAAACCACCGCGATCCGCTGGATACTCGGGTTGATCCAGGCGCGCAGAGTCTCCTGAACTACTGTTGAGCCTATTTCGTGGGATGCAATGGAGTTCCTCTCTGCAGACTGTACCCAGAACACCATGGAAAATCCGAAAACTATCATGATCATCCATGGGATGATCAGCTTCTTGCGGAAGGTATCGGGATTGGTTTTCTTCCACGCAAGCCATGGAACACATCCTAACAAGAATGCGGTAAGAATGGAGATCGGAAGCATGAACATATTGTAGAACGAAGCAGGCGGTGAAAAAGGCGGTTTGTGCATCCAGCTTCTGGTGAGTGGGGTGGTGGTACCCAGCATCACAACAAAGCAGGCAATCACCATCAAGGTAACGGCCATGAAAAACGCAAAGTCACGAGAGACCAGCGTCTCACCTGAAACTGGCCGTACTGGGATGGTTCGCAGCCGGAACAGCCATAGGAGAAGGCCGCCAATTCCGTAAACAAGCATCATGGCTACCATCAGAAACAGAGCGCTTTTGCCGATGTTGTCGAAGGCGTGTACCGAGAGCATCTGCCCCTGTGCATCCTTGCCGGAGAGAGCGCCTGAACGAGTCAGAAAGGTACCCAGCAGAAATAGCCAGAATGCAAAAATTCCGAGGAAAGTATTTGTTCTTCCCATACCGCCGCGACTTTTCTGCACAACGGCTCCGTGTACGAGCGCTGTGATTGCCAGCCAGGGGAAGAACGAGGCATTTTCGACCGGGTCCCACGCCCAGAAGCCGTGCCAGCCCTGCGTCTCGTATGCCCAGTAGCCGCCCATAAAAAGCCCGATACCCAGAGTCGCGCAGGAGAGCAGGCTGTAGGGCATCACTCGTCCCATCCAGCCATCATAATCTTTCCAAATCAGAGCGGCGATGGCATAACAGAAAGGCACTGCCAGAGATGCGAAACCGAAGAATATCGTAGGTGGATGGATGGTCATCCAGTAGTTAACCAGGGAAGGAGTAAGTCCGCGCCCATCCATCGGCGGATAGTGCCAGCCGGGGTTTGCCAGGAGATCAGCTGCGCTGGGAGCAGGAACAACCAGGAATGGACTCTGCTTGATAATGATGGCACATAGAAATGCCAGGATAGTCACATAGACAGGCATAACACGGGATTCATACTTCCCTGCGCGTGCAAGTACCATAAATCCTATAATGGCAGTCCAGGCAGACCAGAGTAGAAAACTGCCTTCCTGCGCAGACCACATCGCGGCCAGCCGAAACCATCCATGCAGATCATTTCCAGTATGCGAAAACACATAGCTATACTGATACTGCCGGCCATATACCATCGCACCCAGCGCACCAAATACACCAAGTACGCTAAGCGCTGAGATGGTATAGGAGGTTCTGGCAAACCATTTCACCCGGAGACTCTTACTCTTTTTCAGGCTGTAGAGATATGTTGCCACAGTAACCAGGGCAGCTATCAAGCCAACCCACAGCAGAGAAGCCCCTAGCATACCCAGCGCTTGTTTCGCTATAAAAGGCGACACCGGTTCCAGCTGCATCAGGCTTTCCCTCCAGCGGAGTAAGTCTTATCCTTCTGTTGAGACTTAGTATCATCATACTTGGACGGACACTTCACTACCAGGCTGTCTGAGTCAAAAATGATGGCTCCGTTCGCATCTTTTCGAACGATGCCATGAGCTGCTGTTTCCGGGGCAGTATCGAACGCATCTGGCTTTGCACCGCGATAGATGACTTCGATTCGTTTTTTCTTCTCATCTTCTAACCAGAACCGCAAAGCCTTGATTTTTGAGTCGTAATATGGCTTGGGAGCGTCTGGTGAGTCGTGCAGGATTTTGCCGCGCACCTGTACTGCGGATTCGTGAGTAAGCGCTCCTGCAATATCCACATACGGTGTCATACTGCTGCTGAACGCCCACATTGTAAAGCCCGCCGCAATTCCAATAACCATCAGTGCAATTATATATGCTTTATTCATAGTTGGTCATGCTCTTTCACTTCGTGCTCAAGTCGGCGCATCGATCTATCGATCATCAGAAGATAAGCAAACAGTCCGGCCCAGGTGATCAGCGGCACTGCCATCACCATCATCAATACGGAGTGCTGATCGTTCATTAAGCACGGGCCTTTCTCGAAATACTGCTCTGTGTGAGATTCCACGCACGAATCCGGAGCTGAGTCATCCAGATATACAGCATTGTAAACGCAATGAATGCTGGATACAATACTTCCTTATACGACATACTGGTACCTGAAGGTTTCACTAGCACGTTTGTTGGATGCAAGCTCGCGACCGCAGGAATTCGCGGTACAACCCAAATCAGGAACTGAGCAGGGATGAGAGCAACAATTGCATAGACTGCGCACAGCCGTGCCCGTTTCTCCCAGTCGTCCGTTATCGCTCCTCTGAGAACCAAATAGGAGGCGTAGAGCAGAAGCATAATGACAATTGAGATCTCTCTAGGATCCCAGTTCCAGAAGCTGCCCCACTGTGCGCCTGCAAAAATACTTCCCGTAACAGTCGCCAGGATACAGAAAACAAATCCTAATTCCATCGCTATAGAAGAACGAATATCGATCTCTGCCTTTGGACTTTTCCAGAGATACGAGACCGCGTATATAGTACCAATAACGTAGCATACAGAAGACAGTATTGCCGAGGGTACATGAAAGAAAACTATTCTTGCAGGGTTCCCGGTTTTTCCGAAACCAACAGCTCCATTAGCAATAAAAAATGCTCCGTAGATCACGTAGGCCATTAGCAGCCCGCAGCTCCATTTCCACGCAGCACCTTGCAGTGGAGGAACAGGAAGGCTTTTGATAGATTCGTAATCGCTGCCATTTTTTTCAGAGAGATTTTTGCTAATAATTTTATCAGGCTGTAGAGTCGGCATATAGCTCAGTCTTCCCACACAAATTTAAAAGTCAATACAGAGACAGCTGCGATCAAAATCCCATAGCTCAAGAGACCGCCAATATCGCGCACACAACGAACAGGCGCAGCATCAACCGTGAACAGGGTGCTCGAAGCATTCATCAGCAGCATCAGAAAAACTACCAACAAAGGCAGCCCAATCGCACCGAACAACGCGCCTGAACCGCCTGCTTTCGCTGCAATAGCCCCTATTATAGTCGCAGTCCCGGCAAGCCCAAAGCAGCCACTCCCCATCAATAAAACAAAAAGCCCGATCGATCCGGTGGGCATCTGAGTAAGTAGTACGTATACCGGAGTAACACATACTGCCACTCCGGAAAGCAAAATCATATTGAATGCAAATTTGCCGAAATAGATACTCTCTGGCGCAGCATTCATCCTCAATGCGAGAACAGTACCAGCCTCTTCTTCATGAACAAATGTGTGTGCAAGGCCTGCAAAGGCTGCAAAACAAAGCAGTACCCAGAGCAGACTCATTTTCGAAGTCGCATCCCAGGCTGGCCTCGAAATACCAGAAAGCGTACTTATAGTCTGTGTATCCTTAAGCGATGCAGTCGCAAGGCCAATCAGAAGAAGTGCGGAGAAAGCAAATACCCCTACGGCACAGATTGCAACTCGCGTCCGGATCTCCGCTAAAAGGTCTTTTTTAAGCAGGCTTACTGCTTCAGCAAGTATGCCATGAGAAAAAAAATTATGTGTTTTGGGAGCTATTTCAAGCTCCTTAGCTTCTATCACTCTGCGGCTTTCAATACGATGTGCTGGTCTCCCCAATTCATCTCTCGTGGTTCATTGGTAGCCAAAATTGTAAGGCAGCCATCTGCTCTTCGTGTATGCTCCGCAACAATATTTTCTACGAGTTCTACCCCCGCGGTATCGAGATTAGCTGTAGGTTCGTCCAGAAGCAAAATTCGCGGATTCCCCAAAAGAGCATAAGCATATTTCAATCGTTGTCTCATTCCCGATGAGTACGCTCTTACCAGATCTCTGCCTCTGCCTTGAAGGCCTACTTTTGTAAGCGTATGCGTAAGGTCAATTTTAGTAAGGTGGATTCCCTGCATGTTTGCAAAAAACTGTAAATTTTCAGCTGCAGTTAACTCTCCATACAGCGATAAATCAGGAGATAGATAACCAATATCTCTCCGCCGTTCCATCTGATTGCACAATCTGCCGTCAATGTGTATATCCACATCTCCACTTTTAGCGGAGAGCAGCCCAGCTGCAATTTTTAAAAGTGTACTTTTCCCGGAACCATTGCTGCCAGATACAACCGCAGTCTGCCCGGATTGCACGCTTGCATTAACTCCCGTGAATACTTCACGTCCACCATAACGATGAGACACTGCATTGAAAATCACCGACACTTGCGATTGTATCATTGCGAATACAGATCACCTTCATCATTTAATTTGACACGGTACGAATGGTAATGTTGCAGCATGAAATTAGATCAGTTAATCTTGATAAGACGTATAATTCATACTCTGAGTATACCACAGGTCGGTATTCAACCTAAATGGATGAGGGGGACTGGGGAGTAGTCGCTATATTGAGTGACAAACGCTTGCTTTTTTTATGCTGGCTGTGATATAATTGTGAAATAAATCGAATTAGCCTTCACTTTGAAGAGTGGGCTCTGCCTGCTCTTTAGTTTTGAATGTGCCAAATTCGACCATATATTTGAATACAGATTCTCTAATGCCATGTGGTTGCATTATATAATATGACCCTATATCGGAGTGAGGCAGTTATGAACGGTGAATTTCTCGAAGCCCTGCAGCAAATAGCAAAAGAAAAAGACATTCCCTTTGATATTCTGGTTGAGACTGTCGAATCTGCTCTTGCCACCGCCTATAAGCGAAATAACCCGGTTAGCGGTGAGATAAAAGTTCATATCGATTCGAGCAAATCGGCAGTTTCACCTTTTAAGGTCTATTGCGACAAAACGGTGGTTGAAGAAGTCACCAACGACTATGATGAAATAATTCTTGCAGATGCCAGGATTGTCAATCCGGAGGCGCAAGTCGGTGAAGTGGTCTCCATAGATATCCCACTTGGATCTTTTGGCCGAATCGCTGCTCAGACTGCCAAACAGGTTGTAGTACAGCGCATTCGGGAAGCGGAGCGCCGAAAGATTTTTGACGAGTACACCGAACGCATCGGAGAAGTAGTTACAGGCACCGTCCAGAGGCGTGAAGGTCGTATTGTTATCATTGGCCTGGGTAAACTGGATGCTATGCTGCCTCCGCAAGAGCAGGTGGAATCAGAACCTTATCGCTTCAATGATCGTATTAAAGTTTATATACTCGAAGTTAAAGATACTTCCAAAGGGCCGCAGGTCATCGTATCACGGACACATCCCAGTCTTATTCGACGGCTTTTTGAGCTGGAAGTGCCTGAAATTGCAGATGGTATTGTGACCATTAAGAGCGTTGCGAGAGAGCCGGGCGCGCGTTCCAAAATTGCGGTTATGAGCCGGGACGAAAAAGTTGATCCCGTCGGTTCTTGCGTGGGGCATCGTGGCAGCCGTGTACAGGCAGTAGTCAATGAACTGTACGATGAGAAGATAGATATTGTGCGCTGGAACGCAGATGTATCGCTCTTTATTGGCGAGGCGCTTTCGCCAGCGAAAGCAGTGAAGGTGACTGTGAATGAAGAGCAGAAAAGCGCTTTTGTAGTAGTCCCCGATCATCAGCTATCACTGGCAATTGGCAAAGCTGGGCAAAATGTTCGGTTAGCTGCTCGGCTCACAGGCTGGAGAATCGATATTCGCAGTGAGGCTCAGGTTTCCAGAGCAACGCTGATGGCGATGACCGATCCGGAAAATATGATTTCGGACAGCGATGATGAATCGGACGAAATCATTGAGATTGTTGATAGTGAAGCCATACTCGAGGAAGCCGAAATGATAGTGATTGATGAGATCGAAGTTGAAGAGACATCTGAACTAGAATTACCTAAATCTGATCTTGAATCTTCTGAGTCGGGTGTGCTATGAACAGGTTTGAAATGTTGGCAAATGATCACGAAGTATTGATTTCAAATCGTGTATCTTTAAGGAAACAGTCGGTTGATAAGAGGATGATTAAAAGAGAATGTATGCTAGAATTCCTACCCGATAGCATCGGTGGAATAAAAGTGTATGTGCAATATTGGGGAGTGCGAAACATGAACTAGCCATAGTACTGAAGGAAGCTGACAAAGCCATTCCTTTTAACTTTGTGCTCGGCAGCCAATGCATCCTCGCAAAGGAAGCCATCAGGCAGTTCCACACTGCACTTCCGCCCTCTTTTCGCAGACTTCATCCTGGATTGTAATAAAACTATGTTGAAACAGAAGCACATTCCCATTCGCACGTGCGTATCATGTCGCGAAACGGATGAAAAAAAAGGATTACTGCGTATTGTTCGTCTGCCAGAAGGTGAGCTGCAGTATGATGCCAAAGGTAAGCTCAATGGCAGAGGGGCATACGTTTGCGCCTCGGTAAAATGTATTACGATGTGTAAAAAACAGAAAAAGCTGGAGCGAGCATTAAAGGTGGGCAGAGTTCCAGAAACTCTGTTCGAAACGCTGCTAACCAATATTTCGGAAGATTGCGAGGCAAATTCGCAACGCAGACCAAATTTGTTGGCAGCAGCAGCCATCAGTATTAAAATGATTTGATTTCTAGCAAATATAGTGGATGAGAGAGGTGGAGGGTATATGGCAGGAATTCGTTTAACGGAATTGGCAAAAGAATTAAAGATGACAGCCGCAGAGCTAGTGCATCAACTTAAAGATCTCGGGGTGGAGACAACAGGTTCGGCTACGATTGTTGATCTGGAAACAGCAAATACGTTACGCAGTCTGTTAGTTGTTTCACCTCAAGATGGAAAAGTGGTAGAAGTCGCGAACGACGCCACACTTAAAGATATTGCGGAGGCGATGGGCATCCAGCCAAATAGCGCTGCCCGAAAGATGATGGAGCTGGGTGAACTAATCGGGCCGCACCAGCGCGTGCCCCGACCACTGGCGGAACGATTAACTGCTGCCTATGGATTTGCACTCAAAATCAAACCAGAACACAAAGTCGCCCCCGTGACGAATGGGGCTAAACACAAGCCGCCTAGCGGTACGGCGATTCCAAGACCTCCTGTGGTAACAATCATGGGGCATGTTGATCATGGAAAAACCACACTACTAGACGCGATCAGAAAGACTAACGTCGTCGGTGGTGAGTTTGGTGGTATCACTCAGCATATTGGAGCCTATCAGGTAGAAGTGGATCATAAGGGCGAAAATGGTGAGATGGAATCGAGGAAAATAACTTTTCTCGATACTCCCGGCCACGCCGCTTTCACAGCCATGCGAGCCCGTGGAGCGAGTGTTACGGATATCGTCATTCTGGTGGTGGCGGCAGACGATGGCATCATGCCCCAGACTGTGGAAGCAATCAATCATGCTCAAGCAGCAGAAGTGCCTATAATTGTCGCGATCAATAAGATAGATAAGCCGGATGCTAAGCCAGATCGCATAAAGCAACAGCTGACGGAACACAATCTTGTGGTGGAAGAGTATGGCGGTGAAGTAATTGCAGTACCCGTGTCTGCTAAAAGTGGAGAGGGTATTCCAGATCTGCTGGACTATATTTTACTGGTAGCCGATATTCAGGAGCTTAAGTCTGATCCGAGCGGCCATGCAACGGGAGCAATTGTAGAAGCTCAGATAGTTCCGGGGCGCGGGCCGGTAGCGACCGTGCTGGTGCAGTCCGGCACACTTCGCATCGGAGATAGTTTGGTGGCTGGGCTCTCCTATGGAAAAGTACGTTCAATGATGAACGACCGTGGTGAACGAATTATGAAAGCGCTGCCTGCCACACCGGTAGAAGTGAGCGGGCTTAGCACGGCGCCAGGGGCTGGCGACACTGTTGAAGTAGTGCGAAACGATAAAGATGCCAGACAGACGGCCGAAAAGCGACAGGTTAAATCCCGAGATACGCGATTGAATTCCACACTAAGAGTAACTCTCGCTGATCTGTACAAACAGGCTGGCTCAGGTGTGATCAAAGACCTGAACCTTATTGTCAAGGGAGATGTTCAAGGCAGTGTGGAAGCGGTGATTGGGCAGCTCAATAAACTGGAAGAGAACAAGGCTGAAGAAGAGGTGCGCCTCAGCATTAAACACAGCGCTGTTGGCACGATCAATGAGTCCGATATCTTGCTTGCTGAAGCTACTGGGGCAATTCTGATAGGATTCAATGTAAGAGTTGAAACGGCTGCTCAGAGAGCCGCAGAACGTGATGGAGTAGAT
>JANXSG010000235.1 GCA_025352825.1 Chthonomonadaceae bacterium
GCAAGCGATACCTCTGCTTCAACCTCATCCTCCGGCCCCTCTCCCATGTTGCTCGATAGCTCGCAAGGGAGAGGGGGTAATCATTTCTGGTCATTTTACTGAATTCGCGGTACAATACATACCATGAGAATTGTGAGACGATTTAGGAGTATAAACGGAATGCTGACCCGAACTCAAATAGATGACCGATTGGAAGAGATTCTGCCCAATGTATCGAAGCCGGGCAGATACACTGGCGGAGAGCTGAACAGTATTGTAAAAGATCTTTCTACTGTGGATGTTAGCGTTGCGGTTGCCTTTCCCGATGCGTACGAGATCGGAATGAGTAATCTCGCGTGCAGCATTATCTACAATCTGCTCAACAAGCGTGAAGACTGCGCTGCCGAACGTGTGTACGCTCCCTGGCCAGATATGGAAAAGGAGATGCGCTCAGCGGAGATTCCACTTTTCACTCTGGAAAACCGCCGTCCCGTTTCCGATTTTGATCTATGGGGATTCGCGCTCTCATTCGAACTCGCCTACACCAACGTTCTGAATATGATCGATCTAGCGGGAATGCCGATTCGATCACTTGATCGAGATACCGGCAATGCCGATGGCAATCAGTGGCCTATTATATTTGCTGGAGGGCACTGCACCTTCAACCCGGAACCGATGGCTCCTTTTATCGATGTATTTGTAATTGGAGAGGCAGAGGAAGTTCTGGTGGAGATGGTAGAGATCTATCGGACTCACCGAAATCTGCCACGCGTAGAACTGCTTCTCAAGTTTGCCGGAATTGCTGGCTGTTATGTACCGCGTTTTTACAGCCCGGAATATGAGACCAAAAGCGCTCAGGCAGACCGACTTAGTGCTTTAGCTCGTACGACTGAAGAGATTAGCGCTTCTTACTACACCATGCCACGACTGCTGGGAACACGGCCAAATCGTTCCGACGTTCCTGCAAAAGTAGTCAGGCGGCTGGTGTGGGACGTCGATTCACTCGACTATCCTACAAAGCCAATCATTCCATATATCGAGGTGGTGCACGATAGAATATCACTCGAAGTGATGCGTGGCTGTACCCGAGGATGCCGTTTCTGCCAGGCTGGAATGATAACGCGCCCAGTTCGGGAAAAATCGCCAGATCGGCTGATGGAACTTGCTGCCGAGTTGGTTAAAAACACAGGCCACGAAGATATATCTCTGGTATCACTCTCTACTGCGGACTACAGTCAGGTGGAAGAGGTAGTACACCGCATGATAGATAAGTATGGCGACAGCAAAATCGGTGTCTCGCTGCCAAGCCTGCGTGCCGATAAAAACTGTGTGAGTCTCGTACAAGAGATTAATAAGGTAAGGAAAACAGGTTTAACGTTTGCTCCAGAGGCAGGATCGCAGAGAATGCGCGATGTGACAAATAAAGGGGTCACCGAAGAGAATCTATTTGCCGCGTGTGAAGCCGCTTTCCAGAACGGCTGGCAGCGCATCAAACTCTATTTCATGATCTCTCTGCCTACCGAAACCGATGAAGACGTGATCGCCATTGGCCAACTGGCGACGAAATGCGCTGCAATCGCGCGAAATAATGGAGTGAAGAACCCAACAATTAGTATCGGAGTATCTGCATTTGTACCCAAGCCGTTCACACCTTTCCAGTGGCATGGGCAGGATACGCAGGCGGAAATCGCACGCAAACAGATGATGCTCAAACGATCTATTCGAGATAAAGCAGTCGCATATCGCCCAAACGATTCAAACGGAACGGCACTCGAATCAGTACTTTCGCTGGCGGACAGGCGTATATCCGATAGCATAGAGCTTGCTTGGCGCAGCGGGCAAGTGTTCGACGCATGGGATGAGTATTTCGATAAGAGCCGCTGGATGAAAGCTTTTCAAGATGCTGGCATAGACCCTCTCTACTTTTCTAGCCGCCAGAAGAACTACGATGAAGTTCTGCCATGGGATCACATCGATTGTGGGGTGTCGAAATCTTATCTTCGTGCCGAAGATAAGAAGTCGCGCATCGCGAAACTCACCGGTGACTGCCATATCGATTCCTGCACCTTCTGCTCATCGTGTGATCGAGCGTATACCGAGAGCGCAAAAGGTATAAAAGATACAGCTTCTGTACTGGCCAAAGGACTTACTCTGCTCCCACTTACAACTGATGACAGAGTACGGATGGGTCTGCAAGTATAGTGCTAGCCTGTAAATATGTGTTAGGAGTGGTACGAAAATGAGTTATGGAAGCAAAAATAGTGTGTCACAATTCCTATACAAGGCGGGCTGCCCTGCCACCATGTGCCTCATTATCGCGAATGTGATATCATTTTTTTCTCATGCTTTCCTGGGTGCAGGAGATCCATTTCTATTACTTGTTTACTCGACTGCTAATTGGATACATCGCCCCTGGACTCCATTTACCTGGTTTTTGGTAGGTGCGGGACATCCTATTGCTGTCATATTTTCCGGGATGATTCTATTCATGTTTGGCGGCAGCCTGGAACGAAGCTGGGGAACTAAAACCTTTTTGGGTTTCTATCTTTTCTCCTCTGTACTGATCGCAATATCATGCTGGGTGGGCATGCTGGTAACGGGAATTCCACTCGAATTCGCCGGCCTTTATTTCTCGATTGTGGCTCCGCTAATTGCCTGGTGCATGCTTAATCCGGGAGAGACTATACGAATATATGGAATCTTTCCATTGCGGGCTACCTATCTTGCCTGGCTGACGGTTCTATTCGTGTGGTATGGGGCTGGCCCACCTATCAACGGGCTGTTCGCTCTTTCAAGTTCCGTCTTTGCTTATTGGTTTGTGAATAAAGGAAGAAGTCTGATTGCTGTCGTGAACTCTCCGAATCGGAGGATAGCAGTTACTGGAAGAGCGGGAACTCCAAAACTGAGTTTAGAGCATTTCGACCAAGAGCACGAAAAAATTCTTACGCCTAATCCTATTTCCTCACCATTTCGTTGGATTAGAGCTAGAAGTGAGCGTAAAAAACTGGAAGCGCTCTGGAATCGCTCCTTCAAATCACCTCCCGATGAGAAAAAGAGCAGCCGAGACTAGACTGCCCTCATTAAGCAGGTATGCAAATAGGTTCGATGGATTTTGATATATTCTCATCGACCTGGCTGAGTTCCCAGTTCTTTTGGAGAATCATCCACGTTCCAGCAGAAACAGATAATGCTTTAGAAAGCATCACGGCCATTTCAGCAGATATACCTCGGCGGCCTCTGCATATTTCATTGATCTTTGAAGGATCCATTTTAAGATGCCTGGCCAGATGAGCCTGTGATATTCCATTTTCGTCTAGCATCTCCAGGAGTATCTCTCCTGGATGAACGGTTATAGCGAAATTACTATTATAAGTTTTCATTACCCAAACCTTCTTAGTGATAATCTACAATTTCAACAGATTCAGCGTTTTCTCCATCCCACATAAAGCAGATGCGATACTGATCATTTATTTTTATCGCGTACTGCCCTTCTCTCTCACCTCTTAATGAATGCAGCCCTAGCCCATTTCTGGATGGTAAGTCATTAAGCGACTTAACAGCAGCTAAGAACGCCAATCGCCTTCGAGCGATAACATGCAGTTCAGAAGGCAAAGCATTACGTGATTCTCTTGTATCTTCTCCTAAAGCAATGTCTCATGTTGCTTTATTCAGATAAGATAAGATGGGCATATTGTTATTATGGCACAATCCAACAATATTGGCAAGCTGGTATATATTCTAGCCTCTTGCAAAAGCATCAAATAAGTTGAAACAATCTTCACGCGCTCACCCCTGGCCCCTCTCCCAAAAACTGGAGAGAGGTGACTTTGACGAAAGGTTTCCAGTATTTTGTCAATTGTTAAACTAATACACAATCATTTCCCATGTAGTGGGAAAGTGAAGAACCAAAAATTATAGCTCCCTTCCCCTGTTTTTGGGGAAGGGGAACGAGGGCCATGCCGAGGGTGGGGTTGGATCCCGACCTAAAATAGTTACTAAAATCCCCTCTCCATAGTACGGAGAGGGGATTTTATAAGCTCATCTGGCAGCGAATTCTACTTCGGCTTTCCGGCATGTACAGCATTCTGTGTGGATCCGGTGCCTCCGTCTGAAGAGGCTGCAGTCGCGCCATCTTTATTCTCGGTATTACCGTTTTTACTGCATCCGGTCAGCAGCGCTGATCCAATCAGGGCAGTACACGAGACCAACAGCATCCATTTCCGAGAGAGTTTCATTATCCATTGAACCCTTTCACTCTTTGAGGAGAGAGAAGCACCTAATTTACAAGTCCACCCGCATCGGTCAGCTTGCAGTTGTTCGGGTTGTTACCGCCATCGTATGCACTAATATAGGTACAGATATTCGGTACCACGTGGCTTCCGATTCCATTACCTGAAACTGAATCGGTCACCTGTACTGCTGTAGGATTGAATCGATAGTACTTGGCATGTCCATCTGCATAAACAAGGTTGTTGCCACCCGTATGGCGCGGCCAGTTCTGTTTGCGAGTTGAGGCGCAGCTATCTGAAGGATCATCCAGGCTCTTATCTCGCAGATCGGTTATACCCAGTCCTGCAACGGTCGTATCGGCAGTGTCTCCCAGCATGATCATAGAAGCAGGGGAGTTAAATGCTGCGATCGATTTTCCAACGATCTGAGTAGCGCGCAGGCCAACAGTAACTGATTTACCGTTTATAACGACAGTAATTGGCGTGTTATCAGTAATATTTGTGGCCAACTGTGTTGTCATTCCGGTGTTATTATTCCAAACATAACCTGTATTGTATCCATAGCTCCACTCATAGGCTTCGCCAGTAGGATTGTTGACTCCGCCAGCAGCGAAGTCACCACCACAGGCGGTGGCCATAGTGGAAACACTGCGTTTATCTGAGGGGCAGAAGAGGATTTGAAGGCTCTTCATGTATGGCTGAACAGCCCAGCTGAACTCACCAGGGAAACCATAGCACCAGGAAGTGACGGAAGTCTCATCATAATCCTGAGCGTACATCAGATGAGCCAGGCCTAGTTGTTTGACATTGGAAAGGCAGGAGACGGCACGTGCCTTTTCACGGGCCTGTGCAAAAACAGGGAAAAGAATGGCTGCGAGTATCGCAATAATTGCGATAACGACTAGCAGTTCGATGAGTGTGAACGCATTCTTACAACGTGACATTGATTGAGACCTTTCTTATGGAGTGCAGTATCAACTGCACGATTTACCCTGATTCAACATTGAAATGTGATCTTTACGGGATAACAAACAATTTAAAATTTAATATTAGGCAAGCCTGCCTAACCAGCGCAGAACACCGGTGACACTCTCAGCACTTCAGGCGCCATCACCTCCCCTTGCATTTTTCGGCATAATTTTTCCGCAGCCAACTGACCCATCTCGTGTGCCTGCTGCACAATGCGTGAAATATTCCCGGGCATAAAGGGTTCCAGGGGCGGGCAGTCGTTAAAACTGACTATTTCGAGATCCTCCGGGATTGAGAGCCCGAGTTCTGTACATGAGTGCAGTACTGAAGAGAGAACATAATCATGAACACAAAATATAGCCGTGGGAGGATCCTTTCGATGCAGGAGCGTATACAAGGCATCTTGTACTGCTAGTGCTTGCTTGGAAGGACTGATCTCCAGGTCAAACGGGAATTCACGAACGAGTCTTTCATAATCATGGTTACCCACTTCGCGCATTGCATCCCTGTAGGCATTGAAACGCTCTCGCACGGAGGAGAGAGAGTTACGCAAAACTGTAAAATGAGCTATATTCTTATGCCCCTTGCCCGTAAGATACCGCAAAGCGTGTAGAGTCGCTCCATAGTTATCTGTAATAATTGCATCGAGTTCGATATCTGCCGGTACACAGTCCAGGCAAACAATAGGACAACCACTTTTTACGACGCGCTGCAGGACATCATTGTTCACTGGATCACACGTCGGGATGCATAATATCCCATCTGCTTCCAACGCCATCCTATCCATATACTGTGCTTCTCGCTCTGCATCACTGCGTATATCACAAAACATCAGATGATATGCATCCGGCAGACCCGTTCTGATCCCGGAGAGATACTGCTGCTCCAGAAAGTCGCCCGTATTCAAAAACACTGCCACATTCCCTGTTTTTCTGCGATTCTGAGCCGCGACTACGGATCCAATCCGACGTCTGCGAACCACTATTCCCTGCTGCTGAAGCTCATGCATAGCACGATGGGCCGTGACACGTGAGACTTGCCACAACAGCGCTAGATCTACTTCCGAAGGAAGAGGATCCCCAGAAGAGAGCCTTCCGGAATCAATTTCTGCACTTATCGAGTTTGCAATTTCTTTCCATCGAGGAGTATGCATTTATAAACCCTAGTGTAATAGACCAATTACATGTAGTATAAGACTGTTTCTATCAAATGTCAACACATTTTTTTGCGAACGTTAAAATTGCTCAGCAAGCAGTATTAAATTTCACTAGTGTTATTCTAACAGCTGATTGTTAAGATGATATTAATAGATGATTAAATTGCGATTAAGATTCTGGTTGCAGCTAAATCTACCGGAGGTGACTATGGACGCAGAGATACTAGAAGTGATGTTGGCGCGGGAAGTTCGCCTTCCACATGTCCCAGCATTATTTTCGGCTTGACACTTGGACCGTGGAAATCCGATCCGCCTGTGGTGAGAAGTTCATATCGTTCAGCAAGCTCCAAAAAGCGCGCTGTATCTTCCGGAGTGTGCAGGCTGTAACGAGCCTCAATCCCATCCAGCCCGAAACCTTTGAGGCGAAGAATCTCTGATTCCGTATCCAAAATAGAGCGTTTGAGATTATTTGGGTGGGCGAGAACAGCTTTACCGCCTGCGGAATGGATGAGATCAATGGCCTCTCGAGGAATCAACTTATCTTTTGGAACATGGGCTAATGCTCCATCTGCCAGGTACTTATCGAAGGCTTCCTGCATCGAAGAAACTGCTTTTATATCTAATAGAACTCTTGCAAAATGAGGTCTGCCGACGATATCACCGCCGGCTGCAGCTCTAATATCATCCAGAGTAATATCGATTCCGAGGTTTTGCAGCTTCTCCACGATACGTTCGTTGCGGCGTATACGGTTGTCCTGCAAAATTGCCAACCGTGTGAGGAGTTTGGGAGAGTGCGGATTGAGGCAGTAACCGAGCAGATGAAGCTGACCCGCATTAAATTCTACACTCAGCTCAATTCCCGCTACAACTTCTACTCCCAGTTTAATTCCAAGCTCAATAGCAGCGGGAGAAACGCCGTCTGTCGTATCATGATCTGTGATGGCTATGGCTGTAAGGCCTGCTTGAGCAGCGAGGCGTACCAGTTCGACCGGGGATTGATCCCCATCGGAGGCGGTGGTATGGGTATGAAGATCGATAGTTCTAAGAGTATTCATGAAACGAAGAATTTCGTAGGGTTCCCTCTCTCAAATGAATGAAGAGAGGGATGACTCTCAGGCAGCTGCAATTATTCCCTGGTCAGCAAGATATTGCAAAATACGTGCAGCCGACTCCTCTATAGTCTCGGTGCTAGTGTATGCGGTCACTTCTGCATTTTCGGGTGCTTCATAGGGATCAGAAACTCCGGTGAAATTCTTAATTTCACCGGCGAGCGCTTTTTTGTACAGCCCTTTTACATCTCGCTCGACTAGTGCATCCAGTGGTGCATAAGCATACACCTCAACGAATGCTGCTCGCCCTTCCGCTTCTGTTTCTGTGCGGATCTCATTACGTATTTCCCGATATGGTGATATAGCGGCTGTTATCGCGATCACGTTATTTCTGGCAAGAACTCGGGCAACCCATCCAATTCTCCTTATATTGGTGTCGCGATCTTCTTTAGAAAAACCCAGACCCTTGGAGAGGTTCGTGCGGATTTCGTCACCGTCCAGCAGTTCGACTTTATAATCGCGTTTCTTAAACTCCGTTACAAGGTATTCGGCAAGCGTAGACTTACCTGCTCCTGAAAGACCAGTGAACCACAGAATACAACCTTTGTGCGCGCCCATTAAATAATTTTCTCCTCTTAGTACAATATAATTCAATTCAGTACAAATCAGTATAGCGTATAGCATCACTCTTAAAAAAATGAACTGCCTCAACAGGACAAAAACCCGCAAAACTGCGGGAACAATCAACCCTTCCAATATCGTATTGACAGGAATAGCAATATTGTACTATAATCTAATTGATTAAGTCAAGATTATTCTAAACGCAGGAAGCAACATGATCACCCAGCCCCGTACCAGCACCGAGACCGCCGAAGAGCTAAAATCTATTAGCACTCGATTCGAACAGGCTTCGCCAGAAGAGATTTTGGAATGGGCTGTGTGTACCTACTATCCAAAACTCACGATGGCTACAGCATTTGGCGCGGAAGGTTGTGTGCTAATGGCGATGCTGGCACAGATTGCACCGAATGGTAAAAATGTTTCCATATTCAATCTGGAGACAGGATATCAGTTTAAAGAGACTCTGGAGACTCGTGAGCGTATTCACGAACGATATGGAATTGAAGTCGAGTATGTTCAGGCAGCTGAATCTGTGGAAAGTATGGAGAATCGTTTTGGCGGGCCAATCTACTACTCAAATCCAGACGAGTGCTGCCGAATTCGGAAAGTTATTCCGCTTCGAGAGAAAGCTGCGGACTATTCTGCGTGGATCAGCGCCATTCGTCGAGATCAGACTGCGGCTCGAGCAAATGCTGGGATAGTAGAATGGGATAAAAAATTTGGGTTAGTCAAAATTAATCCGTTAGCGAACTGGTCTAAGCGTGATATCTGGGCATATATCACCATCAATGAAGTTCCTTATAATCCGCTGCACGATCAGGGATATCCAAGTATCGGGTGCTGGCCATGTACCCATAAAGTGACAGTGGGTGATGATGATCGTGCCGGAAGATGGAAAGATATCGCCAAACTAGAATGCGGACTGCATACCCCGGAATACGAAATATAGAGTGTGAATCAGTACGGCGATTCTTCTTGAGGTTACATTTGTGGACTACACTGAAATTCTAAATGTTCTGCGTTCCGCATCACTTTTCGACCTCTTCCGACTTCGGGCAGCGATGGATACTGAGATTGACAATCACAGCCGAATTGAACAAGTGAAAGCTCAGTTAAGAACCGGGATGACAATTGAGTACTTCGACCCGATATCAAATTCACTTGTTAAAGCCGATATTCTGGAGTTGAAGCGTACGCGTCTGCTTGTGGTCAACTGGCACGACAAGATTCGCTGGAATATCATGTTCAGCGCGGTCAACCTCGAAGGTGTTTCTGTAGATTTGCACCCTGTCTCTTCTGCGCAGCCGCTGAACAGAAGTCTGTTGAAAGTGGGCGATTTGGTAGGTTTTCGGGATAAACAGAACCGCGAAATATACGGACAAATACATGAACTAAATCCTAAGTCTGCTGCAGTAATTACGAATAGTGGAGAGCGCTGGCGAGTGGCATATCCTCTGCTATTTAAAGTTCTCAATCAGACTGGTGGTGACGATTTGGTATTGGATATATCCTGAAAAACTGTCAAGACCGAAAAAACTTCTTCACAACGGCACCATATTTTAAGCTTCCTCAACGAAGAATGTGTTTTATTGAAAATTGGTGAATTTATCTCTCGTAATTAAGAAACACCGAAGTCATTTTTGCGTCACACAGGGTTGTGTTTGCACGGGGGTATTAACTCCTAACTACTGTATTCTATTCAACAACACTACCATACTCAACCATTTTTCAAAAACAAAGGAGTAAACATGGAGATTTCGAAAATCATCAAGATCAGTGGAGTAATATCTGCTATCGCCATCACAGTAGGTCTGACGGGCAGCCGTGCAGAGGCCAAGCCAGAGTTTGCTGTAAAGGAGAAAGTGAACTGTCTCTATTGTCATGTAAAGCCGGGTGGTGATCGTAATTTCCGCGGACTTTATTACCATGCCCACAAACATTCATTCGCAGAGTTTGACAACGAGTATGAGGCGAAAGCTGCTGGAGTAGACCCGAAAAGCGATGGCCCAGATGCAGTAGCTACTGTATCTGACTATCCTGATATAAAAGTTCCTGACACACTGAACTACGTAATGAAAGATATTGATGGTAAGCCAGTCAATCTTGCACGCTATCAGGGCAAAGTTATCTTGCTGATGAATGTCGCTTCTAAATGCGGCAACACTCCGCAATACGCAGACATGGAAAAACTTTACGATAAATATAAGAGCAAGGGATTAGTAATCCTTGGCTTCCCTGCAAACGAATTTGGCAAACAAGAGCCTGGAACCGAAAAAGAGATCAAGGAGTTCTGCACCCTGACCTATGGTGTGAAATTCCCAATGTTCTCAAAAATCGTGGTAAAGGGAGAAGGCCAACATCCGCTTTACAAGTTCCTCACAGATAAGAAAACCAATCCGAAATATGGCGGGGACATCCAGTGGAACTTTGATAAATTCCTTATCAATCGTAAAGGTGAAATTGTAGCACGAATTGAACCACGAACTAAACCGACAAATGATGATGTTGTCGCTCAGATTGAAAAGCTGCTTGAAGAACCATCGCCGAACGACAAAACGCTAGTAAAGTAACGCATATTAACCTTCACCCCCCTTCCCCCTCTCCCAAAAACAGGAGAGGGGGTTACAAGAGTATGTTCTTGACTTCATTGTGATTGGTATCATTCTCGATTCAAGATCATCCCATGCCTGAATGTGATTCGGTGACCGATGATTTAAGCTCCCCATCTCCTGTTTTTGGGAGAGGGGGTTGGGGGTGAGGGTAATTCCTACGGTACCAGAACACTCTTCGCTATTGCCAGTGAATCCATCGTTTTGAAAGCAGTCTCCCAGTCGGCAAGTGAGAAAACACGTCGCATAGGGGCGAGATTGAGCTGTCCATTTGCCATCAATCCGATAACTCGCTCCCAGGTTTTGTAGTTGTGCGAAAATGAACCCTGTAAAGTCACTGCTTTTTGAACTAGCGGATCGAGCGAGAATCCGACAGGCGCTTTCCCCCAGCCAACTTTTGTGATCTGGCCTGCCGGGCGAACCATCTCCAGGCAGGGTTTGAGTGTCTCGGAAATCCCGACACAGTCGATCACTAGATGCGCCCCAAATCCATCTCCTAAAGACTGCACCTTTGCAACCACATCCTCTTGATCGCTCATTATAGTGAGGTCTGCGCCGAGCAGACGTCCCATCTCTAAACGTTCCGTATCTTTTGAAGTCCCCACGAGCACCAGTTTGCCTGGGCCGCAGAGCTTGCACATCTGCAGCACCATCAGCCCAATCGTTCCCGGCCCCAAAACCACCACCGTATCGCCTGGGGAGATATGGGAGAGTTCCAGCACCGCATTACACGCGACGCATCCCGGCTCGGTCATCGCGGCATCCTCAAAAGGAACGTGATCCGGAACATGATGCAGGCATCGCGAAGGCACTCGAACGAAATCCGCCATAGCTCCATCCAGTCCGTATCCAAACCCTAGGCGTTTTGGGCAGAGGTTATAGTTTCCGCTTCGACAGTAGACGCACTGGTTGCAGATCGATGCCGCTGTTTCACTAACGACACGATCACCCTCTTTGAATCCCTGTACTTTTTTACCAACCTGCGATATAATCCCCCCAAATTCGTGCCCCAAAGTGACAGGATAGTTCACCGGCCAGGAGTGCGAAGCGTGCCACTGATGCAGGTCACTCCCACAAACCCCCACTCCTCTTACACTTAGCAGTACATCATCATCACCAATCTCCGGAGTTGGTTTTTCCCGCATCTCCACTTTGAATGGCGATCTCTCATAATTCACCAGCGCTCTCATAAACTTTCTCCTTTAATGCAAATATGTGTGGATATCATATGTACGAGATGTATTCCTTTGCGTCCATTTGCGCCGCGGGCTGGATACTGACTTTATAAGGCAAGTTTGGCTCTTAAATCGTTAAGTGCCTCTTCGGCATTTTGTTCTTGCCGGGCTTCCATCTCCTGAATACCCTTGTTCACATCCGATATAAACCAGGCGCGCTCAACCTCGTTAAGCAGTTCTTGGTAGGTTTCCGCATTCTGAACAACCAGTTCAGCTTTCCCCTTGACGGTCAACACCATTGGCGTATGCGAATCTTTCAATGTCTTTACGTACAGTTTAATGTTCTTCTGAAACTCTGTAACAGACTTAATTTCGCGCGATCGATCATGGATAGTCGCCCCAATCATGTAGTAACCCTGTTATTCCTGGATACTCCAAAAATTGACATTCGTCAAGCCGTCCACATTGCCTGCGCCTGTACAGGCCGCTAACACTTTTCATACACGATTGGCGGGCTTAGCGTCGGAATTCATGTCTCAGCGAAATAGCGGAATGTACTCTGTACAGTATCCCTCATAACCAGGGTAAGGTTCGGCCAAACCACAGTCTCATGAAGACTCATTGCCAGTATGACGCGCGCATGAATCTTGGATAAGTTGGGCTGGCGCAGACGAATTAAGAGGATGCCGAAATGGGGTTCACTTCGGTGGCTTGCAAATCCCTTGTCCGTGGTGATAAGAAGCGCTTTCTTCTGCTGGACTTATTCCAGACCTCCAGGTCTTCGGCGCCCTGTTCCGGCGTTCCGCGCAGGTCAAAAACAACGTGCCCATTCGATCGCAGGGTTTCCACCGTAAGCTTTGGTAGATTCTCATCCACCACGATGTTCATCCCGTAAGCGCCATGGCGTCGAGCGGGGTAACTTGTTCCTCTGCAAGCGATGCCGCGTAATCCAAACCGGCTAAGATGCTCTCACGAGTAAGAGATGGGTACTCGCGCAGAAGATCATCGATGCTATTTCCGTTCGCCATCATCCGAACGATCTGATACACTGGAATGCGGGTACCTCTGAAACATGCCTGTCCATGGCAGACGCGTGAATCGATTGTAATGTGCTTGTGCATTGAACTCCTCGGTAATATGATTCGTTTCTGTGACACTTTGCCGTTAATCTCAATCTTTAACTTGTCACACACGATACCATCATTAATGGGATGACTTTACTAGTCGCGCTCAGTTTTAGCGAGTGTCAGGGCTGCGATTCGTTTTGCCGAGACTACCTTTTCGGTAAGAGCAAGAAGACTGGCAAGCGCTTCGTTTACCGCTTGCGACGTAGGAAATACTTTAGCTATAGCTGGTTCCAACAATGCCACGGTAGTTCCTTCAGCGACTTCCGTATAAAATTTGCCTCTTTCCAGACTTGCGAAGTCGGATCGATGCTATTCTGAGCGCATTTCGTCTTTAGGTTTCGTCATAGAGTTTCCTTTTCGCCATGAGATAGGCAGCGTTATGCCAATAATGTTGCATGGACTATTGGGATTGGGATGTCTCACTTGGTTCTTCTCATGCGATAATATAAGCCCATCTTCATAGTAGATTATCCATTATATGCCTTTCTTGCGCAGCATTATATAGAGCGCAAGTATTTGTTCCAGTTGGTATGGCACACCTTCTTGCGGCATTGATTCGTCAATGTGATAGGCAATATCTGACGTACTCTCATAAACTTTGGACTCTTCCCACTCTTTCTGTGCATCGTCAATCCCAGCGAGTACTTCATCTGGTGTTCGCCGACTCTTGGTAGCAATATTGTTGAGTGCAGTAGTAAGTTCTGGGGACGTCGATTTACTCTCCTGTTTCTCCCCACTAACGGCAGGGTGAGAATCGGATAACGACTTTGTTGGTGTTGTATATTCTGGCGAGACTTCGCGTGATGTGGTAGTGGGAGACGGTATATCAGTTGTCGTTGAATACGTCTCTGGGCTCGATCCGAATGCTAAGAATCCGCAGAACAAGACAACAATGCCTACAACGATGTAAGTCAACGGGGAAGTCGTTTTAAACATAGGTCATTCCTTCCGTGCCACCATACACGGTCATTCCTTCCGTGCCACCATACAAGGTGGTCTCGCTTGAGTGGAGCCATTTTTACGTCAGAATTCCACTTCCAAATTTAATGCCATCGTTCTATCTCTCCAACTATTTCTCAGAACCGAGATGAATATTCCGACTTCACACTTCCCAACTATTTAATGCAGGCATTGACCACAGCTATTGCATCTTCGACAAGTTGCAGCGGAGCTTTTTCAACAAATAATACATTGCGAGCAATGTAATCAAGCGACTTTACCTGCTCTACCATCACGAAACCTGTCAATGAAGACGAAGTTGGCACGGGTAAATGAAATGGGATACCACGATCGGTGTTCGTAATCGGGCAAACAATTGCCAGTCCTGTTCCTTGATTGAAAAGCAAGTTGCGTATGACAAGAGCTGACCTTCTGCCTCTTTGCTCATGACCTGATTGGGGATCGAACGAAAGAGTAATTAAATCCCCTTTCTCAGGAATGTAAGCGGGCATCTACCATTCTTCCTTCCCAACAGGATCTCCAAAGCTTTCTTCATCCGCTTGATAATTAGACGGCATCCGAGAAATCATCTCGCTCAAATTAAACTTTGTACCTTCTTTTTTTCAAAATCCGGCACCACAACATAAATTTTCGTTTATTCAGGCAAGATGACATCGGCCGATAGGCGGACTTTACCTTTTTCTATAGTTCCCTGAAATGTTTTAACTGCCATAAATATGCCTCAAAATATATTTGGAATTGGGTTGTAAACACATACTATCATGTCGTTCGACATTTGTCAATTCTCTGCATTGAAATTTACGTTCACGCTAAATATAGGGTGAAATCAAATGGTTAACATCCTCACCCTGTACCCTCTACCACGCCAACCCAGATGGTATCGGATTTCAAATAGCGTGCTGCAGCATCACGCAGTTCTTCCGCGGTAAGGCTGGCCATCTTGCTGAGATATCTTTCGGCCTCATCCAAGGGCAGACCATATACTCCAGCGCTTGCCAGTTCTCCCGACTGTGACCCGAAACTTTGCATTCCTATTGCGTGCTCACCTATCACAGCAGCCTTCGCGGAGTTCAGCTCTTCTTCAGATACGAGAATTTCGCCGAGTAGCCTGCACTCCTCAAGCAGAAGATCACGTGCTTTGTCAGCATTTTCTGGTGCGGTCGAAGTGTAAGCAATGAACGTGCCGGCATCTAGGCGTGATCGATGAAAACTCGTCACCTGATAAGCAAGTGCATTCTCACCTCGCACCGACCGGAAAAATCTGCCACTCATACCTGAAGTAATCTCCGAAAGCATGTCGAGTGCATATCTGTCCTCATCGAAAATTCCCGCCCCCGGAAAACCAACGACCGTGGCAGTCTGCTTTTTAGCGAGTTCGATTCTCTTTTCCCCATACTCCCTATAAGGTGGTGCTGCAGCAGAATCGCTCCACGCCTTATAGCCTGCTGAGCGATCTCCCCAGTTTGCGCAGCCAGCATCCTCAAATAGCTGCACTGCTTCGCTGGCAGTAATATCTCCCACTATGCTGACCGTCATATTCGCAGCCGTAGTTCTGGAGTGCCACCACG
Organism: Chthonomonadaceae bacterium; assembly: GCA_025352825.1. Lineage (GTDB taxonomy): Bacteria > Armatimonadota > Chthonomonadetes > Chthonomonadales > Chthonomonadaceae > JANXSG01. The sequence continues at coordinate 15,443 of JANXSG010000235.1, forward strand.
ATTGAAGCTGTTCAGGGGTGAGTGCCCCTACAACCGACTCTATTCCGAGCGCAGGCAAACCGTAAGCGCTGTCTCCAAAACAGGCTGCGGTAAAAAGGTCGACAGCCAGGGAAAAACTATTGTCTTTCTGCCGTTGTATCTCTGCAAAGATCGCCTGTTTTTCTCGCTCCACCTCTTCTGATCGAAATGCAGGCTGCGTGATCACTTCGCTAAGCAGTGAAAATCCCTCCTGCAGAACATCTCGTTTCAGCTTCATCCCAACGCCGAAATAGTCAGTGCCAATCGCTGTGCCAATGCCCGTTCCCAGACCCTCAATTTTGTTCGCTATCTCCTCCGCAGTATATTTAACGGTACCCTTAAGCAGAGTTTTCATGGTCAGGTTTGTGATACCACATGTAGATAACTGCTCATCGTATTTACCGCCTCGAAAGAGAATATTGATGGCAACAATCGGAAGGTCAGCTCGAGCTCGCCAGGCAAGTTTTGCACCGCCTGGCAGATCAATTAACTGTGCAGGTTCTGCTTCAGCAACCACTCTCGTACTTATGGCAGAAAATATGTCTTCATGAATATACTGCTGTTTGGAATGTGACGGTATCGATTCTAATTTATCAATAATATTCTCTACTATGGATGCATCATGATTTTCGGTGAGCAGAGCAGTCTTCAACTGAAGCGGACTGCGATCATTCGGCAGTGGAATAGTCTCCGGCCAGTATTCAAGCAGCGAAGCATGATCAAGGTGGAAATAGTTCTTTACCACACGCATGATATCTTCCGCGGTTACGGCATGCAGTCGTTCGAGCAGAACATCACTTAACCGAAAATCACCGAGATTCTCGTAGCTGCAGAGCGTGCGCGCTACCCCCATTGCCTCTTCTTGCGCAAACAGCCTTCTGCTCTCCACTCTGATCTTGATTCGGTTTAGCTCATCTACGCTGATCAATTCCTTCTGGAGTCTAAGAATCTCCGCCCAGAGCGCACACTGAAGCTCTATAGGATCGTCATGTTTGCTCTCAGCCCCCAGCATGAATATTCCCATGTCTGCGAACGATTCATAGGATGCCCACGAGCGATTTGCTAATTTCAACTCCTCCTCAAGACGCCGGTATAGCCGCGCAGATCGTCCATCGGAAAGCAGTGAATTCAGAATCATCAGTGCCGCGCCGTCGGGATGAGTCAGTTCAGGAACGGGCAGAATCATCGCGAACAACTTCTGCTGTGCACCCCCAGTGAGTCGCTTGTATCGGAATTCAGGGTGCAGTGGTTCTTCGAAGGACTCCTCTTTCTGCAATTGCCCCTGTTCCACCGATCCCCAAATACGTTCCACCAGTGCAATTACTGCTTCACTACTCACGTCGCCGACCACCGTAAATGTCATATTCTCTGGACGGTAGTTGCGACAGACGAAATCGACCAGATCTTCACGCGTGAAAGCACGCAGTGTATCGGGCATGCCCATTCGCCATCGCCGGATTCTATGGTCATCAAATGCTAGTTCATACAGCGACTCGATCAGCATTGCATTCGGATTATCACGTTTTTGAAGGCTTTCCTGAACAATCACTTCAATCTCTTTGGCAAGCTCTTCGGCATTAAAAAGTGAGTTCTGAAATGCATCTGCCTGAAGCTCCATTGCACGCACTAAATTCTCCGAAGGTACCTGTATATAGTAGTAAGTCTCTTCGTAATAGGTGGCAGCATTCACTACACCGCCGAGTTTTCTAATTTCGGAAGCTATTTCATCATTGCCGGGATGAGTGGAAGTCCCCTTGAACATCATGTGCTCCACGACATGGGCAATCCCGTTCCAGTGATCCGGCTCATTAAAATAACCCGACCGAACGGAAACCAGCAGTGCAGCAACAGGCGCGTTATGGTTTTCTTTAACGAGCAGCATCAGTCCGTTTTTCAGCTTAAGCCTGGTAACGCCTTCTGTAATTGTATGATCAGTGTGTTTGATTGGTATTACTCCAAAATTTCATATGTCGACCTATTGTATCACAAATAGTGATTGGCCACTCGATTTTTCGTCAAGCATCCGTTTGACTTTTCACTATTTCACTTCCGATAAACTTCCGATTAGCTTCCGATAAACTTCCGATAACTTATAAGATCGTGAGCGGTTGGAAGGGTTTGCAACATCCAAAACACCCTGTGCCACCAGCCCCTTCAGTATGCTACGTGCCGCCCGATCTGAGAACCCGAAAAGCACAGCCACCGTACTTGCTGTAATCGTTTCCGAAGATGCGAACATACTCAGAAGACGCCGCGTTCTGGCGTCCAACCTCCGAATGGCTGTCGGCTCTATGGGCATTCCTTCCCGTGCTATATGCAGCGCTTCTTCTTGAGCTAGTATGAACACGCGCTCAAGAGTTGATATAAAGTATAGGAGCCAGGATGTAATGTCAGCTTCTGCGCGTCCTTCGTAGTAGTTATGGTGCGGGTGTAGTGAAAGCGATTGATAGTAAGCATCTAGATCACGCGCGTGGAACTCTTCGAGCGAAAAGATGCCGTTCAAACCATAGCCGCCGCGTTGGAGGATAAATGTTGCTAACAGTCGCGCCGTTCGTCCGTTGCCGTCGTAATATGGATGTATCGTAACGAACTGATAGTGAATAAGCGCTGCGATAAGCGGAATGGGAAGCTTTTCTCGTTCCGACTGAACACATCCATCGATGAGAGCCGACATGAGAGATGGTACATCCTTTGCCATCGGAGGAAGATAGAAGATACGACCTGTTGCACTGTCCCGAATAACGTTTTGACCATCGCGATAAGCTGACGGCTTTGCACGTGGACTTTTCTCTACCAGCGCATGCAGGCTTTTTATCAAACTCTCTGTATGTGGACGCTGGCGTGCAGCCCAATCTTCTACGCGTAGAAATGCATTCCAGTAGTTCTTAACTTCCCGTACATCGCGTTCCTTGCCGACAGTGTTTATGGGCTGCCCGGATATTACCCGGCTAGCTTCCTCTAATGTTAAACGATTACCTTCGATTTGTGTTGAATAGTGAGTGGAACGTAATCGTGCTTTGCGCCGTAATTCTTCTGCCGCTGCGGGGGGCAGCGGTGTTTGATCCACAATAGCACGAGCTGCCTCTATTCGCATGAGCGCATTTGCGATCTCAGGTGTGATCGTGAAGCGTGGACGCCACATGACAGCATCTTGCTTGTTGTTTATGTCGCTCATGATTTTACAATTCGCTCGATTTTACAATTTTCCTTAGGGAAATTATCGTTGATTTCGCACTTTATTACGCAGTGATAGTTGAAATACATAACCAATAATTTAATTCTAGCATATTAAATCTCGCTTACATCAAACTTTATACCATGTATATGGGTTGATTGCTCAAAACGTTGCCATAGTGGCTATCACTTTTACAAGTTCTTCGCTTTCATCATCTTGGCAAGCTCCTCACAATTAATATTTTATTCTTCCAACTATTCTGCTCAAAGGTACGACAAACGCTTAGATATAAGCGATAATTGCAAAAGTCTCAAAGATGATGAAAAACTCGTTCTTGCCCTCACGCCCTGCCCCCTCTCCCAAAAACAGGAGAGGGGGGTGAATATGTCATCAGTTTTTCAAAAGTATTTAAGTTTTTGATCTTAATATAAGTATAAATCCCACGAAGTGGGAGAGCGGAAACCTACGATTTAAAGTCACCCCCTCTCCTGTTTTTGGGAGAGGGGGCTGGGGGTGCGGGCTGAAATATGCGTGTATGTACGACTTTTGCAATTACCTCAAAACATTATCATAACGTAAAAAATTCGGCATCGAAGGACAGTTGAATGGACAGTATAAACAATTTCTTGGAATGGCAACTCTATTTTCCATGATGCTAGCTTTGGTTTCAGGCCAGGTAACCGCACATCCATAGCTCATTTGCGTTTTGAACTATCAATTGAAAGCCGCATTACTCTTCCGATAGTGATGGGATATTGTTTATGAATTTATCTGTTCCCGTCATTCCAAATTCAATCTGTAATTGCTCAGCATGGCTATCCGCCACGATCGAGTATTGTCTTATTTCAAATTTGAATTATTGAAGATGTAGGCTGAGTGAACTCGAAGACAGTATAAAATAGCCGTAAAAAAGCACAAAAAGACAATCAGAAATTTCTAAGTACAAAAAATTGGCATAATTATAAGCAGAAACCTTTTTTACGCATTTTGTACTTTTTTGTGGCTATTTGTACTCACTTATATTGATCATTAATACCTATTTTCGAGATTAATACTAACGCAATTGACTATAATCAGATTTTGCTGAGTAGTTACCTGCAATCTGCAAATGTTCGATATTGAAGAATCAGAGGAAATTGTACACTGTATAGATAACATCTGTCAGAAGTGATCACTATGAAACTGAGTTAAGAACACCTTGTGCATCGAAAGTGGCGGAAATATCAGCATGATAAAAAAAAGAATCTTAGCAAAGATCACAACGGGCTCAATCTTTCTAATTTTTTACGGCTTTGTTTGTCCTTCGATCTCAAACGCGCAAAACAATCAGTCTGTAAAAATACCTTATCGTGCAGACGTTAATGCATTATCCTTCATTAAAGATGAAACCAAACAGCTGTCATTAAGGATGGAATCAGTACGAAAGAGGCTCTGGATATCTTCTGGAAAAGCAGCAGATGCAGCGATTTTTCTTAAAGGGGCGCAGTGGGCGATGAGATATGAGACGAACCCCTCCCCCTCAGATATTAATCTGATCTCAACAGCTCTCATACGCGGCAGAGAACGTATTGAAGAGCTAGAATCGGGGACTGAGAAATGGGGACAACTAAAAGGTCGGCTGGTTCGAGGCTATGTCTCAAAAGTGGATGGGTCTGCGCAGCCATACGGCCTTATCATCCCTTCAAACTACAGTCCTGATCAAGCAATTCGCCTCGATGTGGTGCTTCACGGAAGCTCTCAACCAACGGGAATGAGTGAACTGAATTTCATGTCGAGATTCGACAGAGGAGATAAAGACAACAGCGATGCGCCTGATGCGGAATGTATCGAGCTCCATCCACTCGGCCGGGTGGAGAACTGCTACCGTTGGGCTGGTGAAACCGATGTATTCGAAGCGATTGAGGATGTCTGTGGCCATTATCATATCGATAGAGATCGAATCGTGCTGAGAGGGATGTCGATGGGAGCGTCTGGAACGTGGCACATCGGACTCAAACATCCGGACTATTTCGTGGCGCTCGGCCCTTACTGCGGTTATGTGGATACTCACCGCTTCTCCGAGACACCTGGTATGAACTTCGTGAAAGTTGGATCGCTGCCGGAGTATCAGGAACTGGGACTGCACATGCTCGATTCGGTGGACTATGCTGCTAATGCCGGTATGGTTCCCGCGATAGGAGCGATAGGGGACAGAGATCCTTTCTTCCAGGCACATGTCATTATGGGCGAAGCGATGCGTAAAGAAGGACTCCAGATGATCAACCTCATCTCACCGGGCACGGCGCATATACAGGATCCTGCCAACTTCTCCCGGCAGATGGGGCAGATTGAGCGGATCGCTGTAAAAGGTCTCAATCATCTCCCACTTCATATCCGATTCGTAACTTGGACGCTAAAATACGCCTCCTGCTACTGGATCAAAATACTACGTTTAGGTGCGCACTACCACCGCGCTGAAATCACAGCGGATATCAGTGACATCAACTCTATTCGAGTTCAGGAGCCTCTGAATATAACGCGCTTCGCGATTCTCTCGGCGGCGATAAACGGAGCAACAACTCAACTTAAAATTGGTGATCAGAAAGTAAATATACCTCGGTATGGAGGGCATGCGCACTCTCTGGGGATAGCACTCGTGAAAAAGGGCAAACGATGGGTTGCATCGGAGTATAGTGATTCGGACTTAAAGCGCGGCAAAACTCCTGACATGCAAGGCCCTATAGACCATGCTTTCACCACACCTTTCCTCTGTGTAAGTGGAACCGGAAAAGCCTGGAATCCTGCAGTTCAGCGTTGGGTTGAGGCTAATCTGCGCAGATTCTCTTACGAGTGGAGCCGCTACTTCCGAGGTGACCTGCCATTAAAGAAGGATACTGAAGTTACTCCAGATGATTGCAAACGCTGCAATCTTATTCTCTTTGGAGACCCTGGCAGTAATATTTGGATTCGCAAAGCTCTCAAATCGTCGCCATTAAAATGGAATCGTGAAAGCTTCCAGATTGCGAATCGTAGTTACCCCTCCACAAATACTGCCCCAGCCCTCATCTGCCCCAGTCCGTTCACCAGAGAAGGAGAGAAACAGCACTATCTGGTAATCAACAGTGGGCATACATTCCACGAGGCTGAGCTGAATCGCCTGAACTACCTCCTCTACCCGCACCAGGCCGACTGGGCTGTATTCAAAATAGGCGACACTCAGCCTGAAAACCCTTCTGCTCTCCTAGCGGAAGAGCTTTTACTCAGTGGATACTTTAATGAAGAGTGGAAGTAGAAAAGTGCCTGGAATAATTCAGCGCAACCTCAAACGGATATACTCTTCAAGAGCGTGGAAATAACTGTCCATCGCTTTATAAGTTCTCGTAGCTGCCGGCATCGCTGCGATTACAATTGCTAAGCGATGAAGCTTCTCGCTGTCTTGTGTAATTTCTGATATCGGGGTCAGATAGGTGTGAATAGTGAAGAGAATGGCTCTTGAGCTCGCCATCCTGCTAATAGTCTGCCGTTCAATCCGCAGAAAACAGCGATCCCCCGCATTCTCTGTGGTGATCTCGCCTTCTTTAGGAGTCCACTCGCTGCGTAAATCGGGTGAAAGATTGAGTTGATTAGTCGGTGGTACACTCCAGTTCAGCCTTGCCACAGGCCGCTTCGGTTTTAATCTCCTCATCAACTGATCGGAAACACCACCTATCTGTTCGTGAAATTCGGGAACGATGGCATGCGCTTCGAGAAACGACTGACCAAGTTTATCCCTCAGACTCCATCCAGAGCCAAAACAGAGATGCCCCGCCACACAGATACTCTCACCCGTCTCATCCTCCATCATTAAAATCAGATCTTCCTGCACCTGCCTTCCCAGCCAATCAAGAGGCGGCAGTGGTAATGAGCTGCAATCATTCGAACTAAAGCTGGTAATTGTTCCCAGGAGTTTATTCATCCAAACCACACTATGTAGGTTCACTTCGAGATGAAACCACTGAGGATAGTCAGCAGACATGGAATTCAAAACATAGAGTATGATTTCCATCACAACTGGATTGTAACAAGGAGGACTATTAAAATAGGCTTCATAGTTCGACTCAAGTATCCTTTCTTTGAGCGCAATCTCGTCTGCAAAGTTCTTCTCATCCACTTCTATAAGCGGTGAAGTCATTGCCTTAGCGTTCATGGTCATATAATTGTAATCGTTTTCGAAGGGGAAGTATTTCATCGGATCAAATCTCAATCTTAACCTTCAATCTACTATTGACTGCACTAAAGCTGAATCTCCGGATATATTACTAGATTCACAGAAACGTTGGTCGATTCCTTTACAGTAATAATAGATTAGGGTAGAACATTCCGTCATCCGACGGACACGCCCAGAAGGAAACATCCTATGAAACAAAATACTTTCAATCGCGTTCGACTAATTTTAAGTGGCGTCACGGCCGTTTCTCTGCTTGCTGTTGGAATCAGCCCAGTAGTACTAGCACAAAAGATGGACAGCAAAATGACGAAGGCGCATTTCCATGTCAAGATCAGCGCAGCACAGGCGAAAGCGGTTGCGCTGAAAAAATACCCAGGCAAAGTAGAAGGTAAAATTGCACTCGAAGATGAAGAGGGATCATGGCAGTATGCTGTCAATATCCGTGCCGGTAAAACTTTGAGAGAAGTCATGGTAAATGCCACCACAGGTAAAATTGCCAATGTTGAAGTGACCACGAAAGCAGAAGAGGCGAGCGAACAAAAGGCGGAACTAAAAGCATCCAAAAACCACAAATAGCTATATAATCCGCATTTTATGATGTGCCAGTACTATAATATCTTCATTTCGTAAACTCTGAAAGCTCCTGTAACCAAATGTGATTACAGGAGATTCGTTGGTTTACTTGATCATTCTGCTTCCTCAATTACCAGAACTCGCGGGCTATCTGTCAGCTCGGCTTCAAGATCAATAGTGGATGATCCTGCGTTTATAACATGCACCCCAGCTTCCTGCCCTGTTAAAGGGTCATAAAGCGAAACCTTCGCATTTGACCCCACGACATTTCCAATATTCAGCCTGAAAGTCTCTTTTGGCATATCAAATCGTGTGATATCCGTGTTGGGTGCATTTTGCTTGTATCGCTGGAGCATATTCCTGGTCATTACATAGACAGGGATTACGAACTTATGTTTTGTCGCCTGAAAAGGGAAAAAGGCAACCACTTCACGATTGTACAACGGCGGATAAGGATTCGGATTGCTATTTGCCATGGAGGCATTGCCAGCAAACTGGAAATGGTCATTGTCGTGTTCGGAAACTCGAATGAGGCTGATCTGCCTTGGTTTGCCGACTGAACTATCTCCCTTCATCACTGTGAGGAGATTCTGAATTGCAAACATCGCTGGGGAGGTGATTGACTTTTCGTCGGATGGCACCTCATATCTATTCGCCTTCACAGCCGATATAAACTCTCTGCTCATCAGGCCGAGTCCCATTTCATCATTCTCGTACGCTTCGAAGAAGTATATCCTGGCAACTCCCTTATTCACATAGCTGCTGAGATAACGAAGTACAGATTTTGCTTTGAGATGTTCGGCATCTGCAGGAGTCACCTCATTGTCACTTGTATGTTTACTGCTCTGTAAATATTCAGGCGAAATTCCGGGATCAGCCCCCCGCGCGTCTATATTAACCTCGGTTATCCAGGTTCTGGGAGGTGGCGCGCTTTTTCCGGTGCTATATACAGCATGAGACTGTCTGCTGTGCACTGAATTACCTACCACATTATCAAAAGGCGCTAAATCTCTGATGAGCGATTCAGTCTGCAAACCTAATAAAAAATATTCCGGGAGGAATGCAGCATAGGTAGGTATAAAATCATCCTGCCACCGGCCGCTAACGGACTTCCCTTCTATTTCACCTAGAGCATCGACAGATTTGCCCGAGTAGAGATTCCTCTCATTCGGATATTTCGTCATACCCCTGTAGGGATGTTTGCTAATCGCTGTCAGCCCCGCAGGAAGTGAGGAGCCTGTAGACCATGGCCGTTGGGATTCAAAACCGTCGGTTACTCCTACATTCGGCATATGGTTTTTTGGATCGCGAATGTATTCTACCGAGTATTTAATGATCGCCTCAGGTGAATAGTCGCCCTGAGCAATGGGTTTATCGTAATAGCGATTAATATTCAGAAAGCTTGATCCAAACGACATTTCGTTCCACACTTCTACATCAAAACCCGCATCTGCAGTGCCTTCTGTTCCTAAGACTCGTTTCGCATTCGATGATATTGTACTAATATAACTTAGCCAGCCATTCATAGTCTCTCGAAATTGCGATGGTTCTCGGCCAGTGGTTTTATCTCTTGAGGGATAGAACGGCAGATACTTCAGCGTCATAGCAGGATGAGCTCCTGCTGGAATATCCTTACCAAGAGCCTTAGAAAGACTGCATGTTCCATCTGGCATAATTTGAGTAAATAGATTCTCTGCACCCCAGCCCTTCATTGAAAGATTACTGAGCCCTGATCGACTTGCTATTGCGTCCTTCAAGGTGTTGGGATCGATATGCACCACAGTATCACCTTTGCTTGCTGGCTGGGTGAGGATAACACTATACTGTTTGGAAGGGCAGGGAATTCCATGATTAGAATTCAGAAGTATTAATGGCCTGAGTCTGGTTTTTTTGCAGGCGGACAACAGTTTTTCAAATACTTCTGGCCTGGTAAGTTTGGAAGGATCATCCCAGCTTATATTGTTCCAACCAAATTCCAAACGCACATATTTAAAACCGATTTTCGCTAGATGTTTAAATACCGGTTCAATACTGGCAAGATCATTTCCTACTCGATAATTAACACCCAATGCGTGCTCCATCCGCGAGGATGGCCAGGTATCCATATAGGCGCGCCAAGGCTGGATCCAGTGACTTCTAGTTCCCCAGGGTAACTCTGTCATGTACGCTTTATCTGTATATTTCAGGACGGTGCCTCCCGTTGAGACCCCTCCTGCTGCACGCCCGGATGCATTAAATAAACTAGACAAAATCACAATCCCTAGCGATATCTTAAAGTATCTCGTATTCATTTTTTTCTCCACTTCAATTTATTACATTTTTGCTTTACTAAGAACTCTACATGAGGATAAAACTACATTCGTATAACAAACTCTTTTTAGACAAGATAGCTGTAAAAGTTAATAACTGATGTTACGCAGGCGAGCTATTCATGAGATCGAAAAAAGATTTTCTATCTTTGGTATAAGCGAAAGTTAGCAGAGTCTGAACAGTAAGATTCGTGCGACGGGTTTAAGGGGCTGTGAAAGTAATCTTAATTTCTACATTTCCCGGGAGTTGAAAACTCCTGACATCAAAAAACAGGCGTCTTTCAGACGCGAATCCCGCACGCAGGCCTTCCAGACGGGTACTTCAGTGCCTGGCAATGCATGATGAACTATACGGTATCACTTTCACAACCCCTTAAAAGTCTTCACTATGAAGTGCAAATGTCCTTGCGGACATGAATTCGTGTCCTCGGGACACTTGTTTTTTTCAGCGAAGGGCTTTAGTCCGTCGCGTAATAGCATTAATACTAACCTCAAAAATCCTTAACTTAACGCTTATAGGGATGGGGGTGAGGTTAAGCTGCTTTTTATTGCACCAAATATCTGAAGGAACAGTAGTGGGATTATGAGAATAAAATGAAGGATCACTTGTGTATCAGGCTTATCGATTCGCCTGATACTTTATCCGCATCTATAGACAGTATTTCTGTTGGCAGTTCTCGCCGACAGTTTTTGGCCACTGATGTTCTCATTAATCCCTGGCAAACTATTTTCTCAACACCAGGTCGGAATCAACATTGTACGCTGAGTGTTCAAGCTGCATTTTCAGATCACGCTCCCCAGACTCTACGCTTGGCGAAGAAACAGACTGGTTTTGTAGCTGCGCCTGCATGCGCGGCGCTTCTTGCCCCATATGTTCCAACGCCTTCACCACTGTTCACGCATAGGCACGATTCCGCCGCCCCGATGGCTACGAAGTGACCCACAAAGAGTACGACTAAAAAAGCAATGAAGGCCGGCATAAACGTAATGACGGCAGTCCAGCCATGTTCTAAACCTATTGTCCAATTCATATTAAACTCCTCCGTGAAAAGTCAGAAAGAGATCGCGGTTAATACAACGTCATTATTTTCCTTCTGGGGAACATTCATCACACGTTGAGTAGACTGGAGATAGGACTCTATGGTTCCGAAAAGTAAGCCCCTTACGCAAAATACTGAATAGATAGGAAGAAAAATGAACCATAATATCATTCCTTAATCGAACAGGCACTGAAGTACCTGTCTTGGAAGCCTGCACCCAGCCGTCCTCCGGACGGGAATTGCGTCTGAAGGACGCCTGTTTTTTGATGCCGGGAGTTTTCAACTCCCGGAGGTTTCATACCCTGAGATAGATTTTCTGACGATGCAAGAAGTAAAGAAACAGCCATTTGATCCCGAATACAGCAATTGCCATGATCAGGCCTTCGTACACTGGAGTAAGATGAGCGATACCGCCAAAAAAGAATTTTGCCGTGTATTCGAACCGAATAAATCTCTGACCGAGATAGATTGTGAGTGGATTCAGCCCGATCACTACGAATCCAGCAGCCCATTTTTTCCAACCCTTGATGTCAATCAACCAGTAGAAAAGCGCCAGCAGCAGCATGCTCCATCCGCCAGCAATCAGTACATATGAGCTTGTCCATATCTTTTTGATCACCGGAAACCACGGACTCCAGGCGTATCCAAGTGCGATACAAGCAATACCAGCAATCACCAGCCCAAAAACTTTCTTCAGCTGTGTTCGATCGGATAGGAGCCACTGCCCACATAGCACCCCAAGTAGCGCTGTCGATATAGCTGGAATTGTGCTAAACAGCCCTTCCGGATCTCCGTAACTCGTATATAGCTGACCGGGCAAAAACCATTTACGGTCAAAATAGTTCGCCACATTCCCCATCTGAGTCATGCTGCCAAGAGGTACTCCAGGAACAGGTATCTTGATCATGAGAATCCAATAGAGAATGAGCAGACCCGCGCAGATCGCAGCCTGAGCCCGCTCTTTCGTGTAGAGTAAAATAGTCGCTGCACATCCATATCCCAAAGCAAGCCGCTGCAGCACTCCCATGATTCGCAGATGGTCAAAACCCTTGAACTCAAGAAGCCCTGCAGCGAGTAATGCAAGGACTATAAGTGTGACGGTTCGCTTAATAATTTTAAGTTGAAGGTGTTTTTGCGAATCACCTCGCTCCCTTCGCTTTGCAAGTGTATAAGGAAGCGCTACACCAATTATGAATAAGAATAGCGGGAATATCATATCATGAAAATGGAAACCCTCCCACTCCACATGTTCGGTCAGGTTTGAGTTTATCGCATGGATAAACTTGTTGTGAAATTTGGATAATAACTCGTCAACGATATCAGCTCCGGTCATGATCCAGAACATATTAAAACCTCGGAGTGCATCCAAAGAATGAAGGCGGCCGGCAGGTTTTTGAATTGGTAACTCAGACATTGTATTACGGTACTCCATCCAGATTACTGCTTCTTGCAGCAGGTATTACACTCAAAGCCCCATCAACTTCGAGAACAACCATGTGCGCCTGCTCCAATCGAGACAGCCCATGCTGGCGAAGTGCTGTCAATATTTGCACCTCAGAGACGCACTCTTTTCGGAGCTTCTCAGCGATCAACTTCCCATCAAACAGAAGGAGAGAGGGAGTACCCATGACTCTGCTTTCAGTTAATGGCGATCTGACAAATACTTTCGTCAGCGCCCAGCCTATTAAAAACAGAGTTCCTGCCGACGTGATTCCGACGGTTAAATCTCCTCTGCCGTGCGTCATTGCATTCTGTACTGAGTTCGCCAATGCGATTATGAGGGCTAGATCGTAAATGTTTATCTGCCCAATCTGACGCTTGCCTACAATTCGGAGTCCAAGCCCTAAAAACAGAACGACAACGAATGTTCTTGCGCAAATCAAAGATAGAAACCACCAATAGTCCGAAGTCATATCCACCTCTATCACGGAAGCCGTAGTGCTTTAAAATGACGTCGGGTCTGGTGCACTTTAGAATCTTTTGGCACTACGGAGATAGTACCATCCACTTCCAGCACGCAAATATGAGCATCTTCAAGTTTTTGAAGGCCGTGTTCCCTGAGTGCCGTCATGAGCTGCTCGATGGTGATACCTTCTCGCCGCATTTTATCGGTAAGCATCTTTCCATCATTCACTATAAGAAGCGGTTCACCCACCAGAATGTGTTCGAGCTTCGATGATTTTGCCATCGCTACAGTGAGTGCTCTATTTAGTATTAGCAGTGTAGTGGCTGCCACGAGCCCGCCTACAAGTGTACTATCATCACCAACCATTGCATTCTGAACTGCGTTTGCTAATACTATGATCAGCACAAGATCGTATATGTTCATCTGTCCAAGCTCACGTTTACCCAGAATCCTTAGGCCGAGAACTAGAAACAGATAGACTATAGTTGTTTTTCCGGCAATACCCAGTGCACCATGCAGAGTGGGGTGCGTAAAAACTTCCGTGAACCAATGTAAAATCATCCCAACTCTTCTCCTGAACAAGCAGGTTTCAGTCGAATACATGTCGAAGCTCTGAATACATAAATATTACGAAATGGAGTGTTCTCATACAACCATTCATTTATCAGATGTCAACAATAGTATTCCATACAATTGTTATGTATATATTCTTGATATTCATGCTCAGATTTATAAACAAACGGCAGCTAGGCCAGCTTACGTTACTCGATCTCGTCGTCGTTATCTTGATTGGAAGCGCCGTTGAAACCGCTATGGTGAATGCAAATACTTCCCTCATTGCAGGGCTGATTTGCGCTGCGACATTGCTGATAACAAATCGAATAATCTCGCTGTTATTCAACCGGTCCAAGCGATGGAGACATATTTTTGGAAGCGGTCCAATTCTGCTGGTGCACAACGGGTGTTTCATTGAAGATCACTTGAAGCGAGCAGGTCTGACTCATCAGGATGTAATGCAGGCTCTCCGACAGCGCGAATGTGGAATGCTGGAGCATGTCCGTTTCGCAGTGATGGAAGTTGATGGCGCCATTAATGTAGTTCTGAGAAAATCAGAAAATGATGAGATTTAACCGGGCTTACTATCTGCAATCTTTGCAATCCGAAGTGAATTCGCCTCAGCAAGCTGCAGGAGTATCTCCTGCTGTCGCTCCAGATGCTGAAGTATCACCTCGATCTCCTGTTCAGCCTTTATATTCACTTCCAAATCGTGTTCGGCGCGCAGTTCGGAGTGCCGCCCCTGCAGGTTCTGCCCTACCATGATGAGTGGCATCAGCAGAATCTGAATAACATTACTGATGAGCAGATAGGCAACGAATGCGGGAAACGGATCGAACGCTTTCCAGTGGAGCGATATTACTTCGCTTGCGAGAATATTGTATCCGCACCACAGCACTGTCCAGGCGAAGATACACAGGAAAAACCCCATTGTACCTACTCGGTCAGTGATGATCACAGCCAGCTTTTCGAGGGGTTTCAGACTCTCTTCGTGCTCTTTATTTACATTGCGATGCGGTTTTAGTTTTGTGCGTAATTCGCTTAGTGAAGGCGTGTTTCGATGATCTTGATTTTCTTCTGGCATTAGCGGAATACTCCTTTAGAGCGCAATTACTAAAATTTTGTCCATCTGAAGTTATACCACTCATTGATTTGATTTATGGGAACTGCGCCTATTTCGAGATAAGACGAGAAATGACCTGCTAAGGTTCATAAACTCGGATTTGGCCGATTTCGAAAATGTTAACTTGTATTTTGTGATTAAGTGCATCGCTGATTGTTACTCATCTGATGAAAAATAGTAAAGTACGAATGTGATTTACGTATAATTCATGAGGATAAAGGATTAGATATGGATCGCCTGAAAGATAAGATAGCTTTGGTTACTGGGGCAGGACGTGGCATCGGCGAAGGAATTACAAAGATGTTTGCTCATGAAGGTGCGATGGTAGCGCTCGTCGATAAAGCAGCGGAGAACCTTCATAAAGTCGCGGACGAGATAGAGGCTGCTGGAGGCAAGGCTTTCCCTATTGAAGCCGATATCACTGACAACAGTGCAATTGAACGGATGGTGAACGCGACGGTCGGGCACTTCGGGGGTTTGGATATCCTCATAAATAATGCTGCAATCGTAATGTTCACACGCAGCCTTGAAGACGAACTTATGGAAACAGAATATGATCGACTGATGGCCACCAATCTCAAGAGTGTCTGGATGACTCTCCACCATGCTATCCCGCATCTCCGGGCACGCGGCGGCGGATCAATCGTGAATATAGCATCCGTCCATGCGCTTGCCAGCGGTGGATACATGTCCGCTTATGCGGCGAGCAAAGGCGCTTTGGTGGCTGGAGCCAATGCCATCGCGATGGAATTAGCCGAGGATCGAATTCGAGTAAACTGTATTTCACCAGGAACTATCTGGACGAACGCATCCGGCTCGATGGCAAAGCGGCAACTCAGCCCTGAAGCTTATGAAGAGTTTATGGAGATCTTCGGCGAAGAGGAGCTGAAATTGAGGACTATGCAGCAGCCTCTGCCAATAGCAGGAAAACCGGAGGATGTTGCCTATTGCGCACTCTATCTGGCATCAGATGAGGCGCGTTTTGTAACAGGATCAAATTTTGTAGTGGATGGCGGAATGACTGCCTGCCTTTCTGATCCATACTATATCTCACCCTCGGTACTGGAAGGGCTAGAACGTCGGAAGGTGATGCAGGCATGGATTGCATCCCACAGGGTCAGCATCTGACTTGAGTATCCACAGAAGTTGGGAATAGCCCTCACCCTCCGACCCCCTCTCCCGAAGCTTCGGGAGAGGGGGTGACTGTGGTATGGATTTATCAATATTACATAAGACTTTGCTATTAATATAAGCACATATCCCACGAAGTGGGAGACAGCAAACCAACGATATAAAGCTCCCCCTCTTCTTCGGGAGAGGGGGTCGGGGGGTGAGGGCTGACTTTTGCGACTTCCTCGAGAGATTAGCAAATCTGTCAGTAGTAATTTCGAAACCTTCTCGGTCTTGGAAAACGTATTGTGAGCATGGTATACTATCACGGCGTTGTTACAAATACCAGTAAAAATGTGGAATTAATAACTATTAACTAAGTACGCTCCCGCCGATCTGAGGTGAATTCATATTATGGTTGCACTCCCTTCCTTTATTAGCAAGTGGTTTGATGGTAATGCGCGAGATATTGTCCGATATCAGGCCAACGCTGTCAAGATCAATGCATTTGAATCTCAATACGAAAAGCTGACAGACGATGAGATAAAACAGAAAACAGAAGAGCTTCGAGAGCGAGTTCAGAGAGAGTATAGTACGAAGAGGTCGGAGGCCGAAACTACATCGGAAGGCGGCACCGATCAGCAGCGCCGCGAGGCCGACCGCAAAATATACGATCCCATCCTGGATATGGTATTGCCGGAAGCTTTTGCTCTGGTGCGCGAGGCTTCGAAACGTACTATCGGGCTTCGCCACTACGATGTCCAGATGATCGGAAGCAGCGTTCTTCACGATGGACGTATTGCTGAGATGCGCACCGGCGAGGGAAAAACACTCGTTGCCACCTGTTCTCTATATCTCAATGCTCTTTTGGGCAAAGGCGCTCATCTCGTTACAGCCAACGACTACCTTTCTAAGCGAGATGCAGTTTGGAACGGCCCTATCTACCATCTACTCGGGATGAGCGTCGGGATTATCCAAGGTCAGTCTGCAGAAACGGGTAACGAAGGCGGCTCCTTCATCTACGACCCAGACAGCGACGATCCAGCAATCCGTGAAAGCAGTGCCAGAGAGTGTATGCGTGCCGAAGCCTATGCCTGCGACATCACGTATGGCACCAACAACGAATACGGTTTCGACTACCTTCGCGACAATATGGCGTTCAATAAGGACGATCTTGTTCAGCGTGAGCTTCACTATGCAATCGTTGATGAAGTCGACTCCATCCTTATAGATGAAGCACGAACGCCGCTTATCATCTCAGGTATGGTAGAACAGTCCACCGATAGATACTCCGTAGTAGATAAAATCGTCACCCAGATGAAACGCGGTATCGATGATCCTAAAACTGATAAAGACAACCCGGATGCCGATAAACTCAATCCGAAAATTCACTTTGTAGTCGATGAAAAAGCAAAAACTGCCACCATCACGGATGCGGGTGTCACGTTCGTAGAGGAGCGACTGGGAGTACAGAATCTCGCAGATAATCATGAGATTATGCACTACCTCTCCGCATCAATGAAAGCATACGGCGTCTTCCGAAAAGACATAGACTATGTGGTGAAAGATAATGGTGAAGGCCCGGAGATCATCATCGTCGATGAAAATACGGGCCGTTTAATGTTCGGGCGGCGCTACTCCGACGGGCTGCATCAGGGCATTGAAGCTAAAGAGAAAGTGGAAATCAAGAACGAGAGCCAGACACTCGCGACTATCACCTTCCAAAACTATTTCCGCCTCTACTCGAAACTTGGGGGGATGACCGGCACGGCCAAGACCGAAGAGGATGAGTTCCGAAAGATCTACGCCCTCGATGTCGTTCAAGTTCCTACAAACCGCCCCGTCAAGCGTCTGGATCATCCGGATGTTATCTACAAGTCGGAAGAGCACAAACTGCGCGGCATCACTGCTGAAATCCTTCGAATCTATTGCAAACAGCAGCCCATTCTCGTTGGAACACGATCTATTGAGATGAGCGAACGTGTCAGTTCCAGGATGCGCCCATCCAGCCTTTCTACCCTCTGTATGGTAGAGGTTGCTCGTGCGAAGATTGAGAATGATAAGACACTTTCAGCAGAGAAGAAGGCGGAGTTTACGACGCTCATCAATCAAGTGTTAGATAAATTGAGTGTGATTGGAATGAAGCCAATACTTAAAGAACTGGGCATAGACTCGGATCCGCTCTCGCCTGCCAATATGAATGAGATGGCGCGCATATTCGAAATTTCGGATGCAGGGCTTGATAATCTGGAGACCGCACTCACACAAGGAGTTGGGCACAACATTCTGAACGCCAAGTATCATGAAAAAGAAGCCATCATTATTGCGGAAGCAGGCCGATTGGGCGCAGTCACCATCGCAACGAATATGGCCGGTCGCGGAGTCGATATTCTGCTTGGCGGTAAACATATCAAGCAGGAACTGCCTCCGGTCGATGGCAGCTTGAAATCGCTGAAACAGGCGGAAAGCGCTGCAGAGAAACTGGACAACGAGGAAGAGGCAGAAGACTCTGAGAATTCTGCAGAAGAAGAACCCAGCTATCGCAGATACGGCAGCGCAAGCGTTCTGGATGCCGTAACCACCGGAGCCTTAACCGACGAAGAGCATAAACAAGCGGCAGAAGATGTTTGTAAGTTAGGCGGGCTTTTCATCCTGGGTACGGAGCGCCATGAGAGCCGCCGTATAGATAATCAGCTTCGAGGGCGCGGCGGCAGGCAGGGTGATCCCGGTGAGAGCAGATTCTTTGTCTCGCTGGAAGATGAACTGTGGCGGCTATTCGGTGATCGGGCAAACCATCCACTGCTGAAAACATGGGAAGAGAATCTTGGAATGGACAATAAGATCCTCTCCGCTATGATCCAGCGGGCTCAAAAGAAAGTGGAAGAGCACTATTTCGAATCTCGAAAACATGTCCTGAACTACGACGACGTTATGAACCGCCAGCGTGAACTCATCTACAAAGAACGTCGGCGTATTCTGGAAGGCGTCAACCTCAAAGAGACTATCACGAACTATATTCACGATAATATTGAGGACGCTGTCCGCGCATATACACCTTCTAACCAGGATCAGAATGACTGGGATCTGGATGAGATGTATAGTGAGCTCAACGACTATTTCATGCTATTCCCAATTATCACTGTGGAAGATCTCAAGGGTAAATCACCTGCAAACATGATCGACTTCCTGGTGAATCATGTCGAAAATGTCTACAACTCGCGCGAAGCGGAGTTTGGCGATGCCACGGGCGAAAATACGATGCGCGATCTGGAGCGTTGGATGGCACTTCGCGCCGTCAATGCCAAGTGGATGGAACATCTCGCGAATATGGACTACTTGCGCGAAGGTATTCACCTGCGCAGCTACGAACAGAAAGACCCGCTTCTCATCTACCAGAAAGAGGCGTTCGATGAGTTCGAGAGAATGCAGCAGGCAATTCAGGATGATATTGTACGCAACGTGTTCCGTGTTCAAATAGCACAGGAGCCGCCACCTCAGCCGCAAATCACTCGCAATGTTCCTGCCATACCTTTGCCGGATAATCTGCCCAGAGCGCCTAAGTACTCGCAGATGCAGGATATAGATAAGCCAGTACGGATGACTGCCAACCGCGAGGGCGTGGCTGGGATAGCCATTAAAAAAGATGACGGCGCCCCTGCGGATTGGAAAGGCGGCCGCAACGATCCGTGCTGGTGCGGCAGCGGTCAGAAGTACAAGAAGTGCCATGGAAGCAAGTAGATTTCTGAATTTTGACCATGACGATTAATATTTCACTACAACCAGAAGTCGAGGCGCGTTTCCAAGCGGAAGCTGTTCAAAATGGCTTGACATTAGAACAGCTCGCTTCGCAGCGTCTATTGGAAGCGGAACTGTTGTGGCGTATCCGTACTGCATCTCCTGAATCCGAAAAACGACGAATTCATCTTCTTCTGCGAAAACAAAGAGATGGACTACTTGCTGCTCACGAGCAGGCTGAACTGCAGGCGATTTTAGATGATCGAGAAATGCGAGGTGCTGAACGCCTAAATGATCTAGTGGTTCTCGCCTCACTTCGAGCTATGTCAGTACGTCAACTCATGGAACAGCTTGGTATCCATCCTCTAGCGGCCTGCTGAAAAAATGGTGGAACGACGAAAAATCCCGGCGCGTCTCCGAAAAGAAGTAGCAAAAAGAGCGAAATATCGCTGTGAATATTGCCAGTCCCCCGAACACTTCTCCCTTGATACTTTCACTATTGACCATATTCTTCCACTATCTGAAGCGGGAGGAGACGATCTGGAAAATCTAGCATTCGCCTGCCACAACTGCAACAATAGAAAGCAGAATACAATTTCAATCATGGATCCTGAAACAGAAGTTCGTATTCCTCTATTTAATCCCCGAATTGATAGATGGTACGATCACTTTCGATGGAGTGATGACACCCTTACATTAGAACCTTAAACCCCAACCGGGCGAGTAACCATATCCCGACTCCAACTCAATCGTGTTGGAGTGGTGAATGTCAGGCGTGCGCTGTTGTCCTTAGGCAAGGAGCATCCTGCAAAGAATGCTGAAAAGTAATGCAGAAGGAAAAGAATTCGTGCGGGATGAAGTATGATATGTGATGAATAGAAATTCAAATCCAACTTCAAATAGTAAAAATAGTGAGTCAGGAGGCCGGGAACTCGGAGCGCCTGCTAGATTACTCATAGATTTTATTGATTCAATCAAACTTTTCTGGGATAGAATAGGTATGTGGATTGCAGTGAGCCTCACATTCGCTCTGCTTGTTACAGCGATATTCTCATTGGCTAGAATCCTACCAATCGGAACGATACTTGTTCGAAATATGACAGCATTTATCATAGCATCGATTGTTCTTCCTGCTCCGGCAGCTGGCGCCTATGGTCTGGTTCTCAGAGTATGTAATCACAAAGAGTTCGAATACGTGGATCTCTGGCGTGGCGCTAGAAAAATGCTGGTTCCAGCTATGGTCATGGGGCTAATCTACCTATTGGTATTCGGAATCGGAATTACAAACGTATGGTTCTATTTTCGTTTTCGCAACATGGTGGGCGGAATCGCTATGCTTGTGAGTGTTTATGGCTGCCTGTTTGTAATGCTTATGTCTCAATTTCATTTCAGCCTGCTGGCGATGGCGTTTGCCGGCCAATTCGACGGGCAATCCACTCGGACCCCTCGTGCATTTATATCAATCTGGAAGAGGGCATTCTATCTGGTGCTAGGCGATCCGATCTACTCTTGTGGAATGCTTGCTCTCATGGTCATTCCATCTGTGCTGATGACTACGTTAGTAGTTCCATTTATGCTGCTTTGGCTCGGATATGTAGCTGTCCTGCAAATGGTCTGTACAAGAGCACAGCTTATGAAGTATGGAGTTCTGCCACGTCCTGAAGTATTGGAAGCAGTTTCCGATGCCGATTTCCGTGTAAAAGTATGAAAGTTGAGATTCTTACAGCAATCAAGGTCCTTATTAAATGAACCGCGAATTACGCGAATAGAATTCTGTATTTATTCGCGTAATTAGCGTAATTCGTGGTTAATAAAATAGACATTTCATTTTCTGAAGGCTGTGAATTGGAGGTCTATCTGTTGTCTGAAGTTATTTGTGTTGGTATATTGACAGCCGATGTGGTGGGCAAGCCAATTGATATTATTCCAGATCGTGGCAAACTCGGGCTGGTGGATAGGATGGAGTTGCATTCCGGTGGATGCGCTGCAAATACGGGAATCAGCCTTGCAAAACTCGGAGTTCAGACAGGTATTATTGGCAAGGTAGGCGATGACGGTTTTGGGGATTTCCTTGTGCATCGGTTTGAAAAATTTGGGATGGAAGCAGGCGGGGTGGTGCGTGATTACGAGAATGCCACCTCTGCAACCATGGTAATGGTTCACGCGGATGGCGAGAGAACCTTCCTCCACTATTTTGGCGCTAATGGCTCTCTCAGTCTGGAAGATATCGATATAAAACGTGTGCATGAAAGTAAAATACTGCATATTGCGGGCAGCTTTCTGATGCCCTCTTTCGATGGTGAACCGACAGCAATACTGCTTAAGCAGGCGCAGGATGCAGGGGTAGTCACGTCACTGGATACTGCGTGGGATGCACGCGGAAACTGGCTAAAGACTTTGAAGCCTTGCCTTCCGTATATGGACTATTTTCTGCCCAGCCTTGAAGAAGCCAAAATGCTTTCAGGAGGCATGGAAAACCCTGTAGATATTGCAAAATTCCTGCTGGATGCTGGTGTGGGTGTGGTGGGGCTAAAGATGGGTGAGCACGGAGCGTACATTCGCACTTCGCAGGGAGAAGAATTCCGAATTCCTGTTTATAAAGTAGACGCCGTAGACGCTCTCGGTGCGGGGGATGCATTTGTTGCGGGCTTTCTAGCAGGGCTAACTAAGGGCTGGGACATCGAACAGTGCGCAAGATTTGCGAATGCAGTAGGAGCCTGCTGTGTCACGGCACTTGGCGCGACTACTGGCATTAAGAGTTTCGAAGAGACGTTACAGTTTATGGGTCAGCATACTGCCGAAAGCGATTAGCAATGTCATGAGCGATCGACCGATTAGAGTTTCGATGTTAGCACCAGTCCGGCTGCAGTGCGGGATAAGTGATTACACGGATTATCTTGTTAAAAGCCTCCATGAAGAGCCACAGATTTCTGAAGTACATATAGTTGATTGCTATGCTGGCACAAATAGTGAGAAAGCTGGTTATTTATCCGAACGAAGGCGCTATCAGCGGATGGCACGGAATATGAGCATGACTTCTCCGGATTCCCATGATGAAGTGGCTCACATTCAGCATCAGTACTTTCATTTCGGTGGAGTTGCACCTCATAAAACTCATGTCCGGGCATTTCTCGATTCGCTTAAAATACCGAGTGTACTGACTGTGCATGAGATAGTCGATGAACCGATTGGTGCATCACTGCCTGTTCGTATGGGGATAAGGCTTGCTAATCGGTTGAATTTTCTGCATCCTGCTATTAAGCATTTTGTAGTTCATACCCGTGCAGATCGAGAACACCTCGCTGAAATCGGAGTGGATAAATCTAGTATCAGTGTTCTAGTGCATGGAATTCCGCCTGCGCAGCCTTTGCCTGACTCTGTGGATGCTAAACAGAAACTACAGATTACCGGCAAGCGTGTAGTTACACTATTTGGATTTCTATCTCGGAAAAAGGGGCATCTACTCGCCATCGAAGCCATGAGTACTCTTCCTGAGGATGTGGTGCTTCTCTTTGCAGGTGGGCAGCATCCCGATGACTCCAGCACTTATGCCGCAGAGCTACAAGATAGTATAGAGAGAAAAGGCCTCGGCAACAGAGTGAAAATTACGGGTTATCTTCCGGAACAAGATTTGCCAGTTGTGATGGCGGCAACAGATGTGGCTATCGCACCCTATTTTCAGACTTCAGGGTCTGGCTCAATTGCGAATCTGCTGGCTTACGGCCTGCCAGTTATTGCTTCTGATATTGACCCTCATCGACAGATTACCGAAGAGTTACCGTCCTCGCTGTTTCTGTTTGAAACGGGGAGTTCGCAAAAGCTTGCGCAATCAATTGATGCTCTTCTTGGTGATAGCGCAGCCCGGGAACAGCTGCATCAAGCAGCTTTAGCATATGCACAACGCCACTCCTATGGCAGTATGGCGCATGATTTAGTACATATTTACCGCAGAGCGCTATGCTAAAATTGAAATCTTAAGTAATAGTTCGAGTCAGGAGTAATTCCATGAGCCAACTTTTTATGCGTCGCCCCAATCTGGAGCATCTTCCCGCGAATTCAGTTTTACCGGAAGGTCTTGTCATGCGTGCATACAAGCCTTCAGATATGCCTTCGCTCACATCAATGATGCAAATAGCATTTAAGGATGAAAACTGGACTTCGGAACGGCTGCACAAATCTCTTTTTGAAGATTCTACAGTCATACAGACTCTCGTGATTCTCGACAATGAAAAAGTAGTAGCCTCCGCATCAGCACGACTGATTCCCGAACGATTTCCACATTCGGGGTATGTTCACTGGGTAGGTGCTCTTCCAGAATATAGTGGAAAGAAACTGGGATATATCATCTCTCTAGCTATCTTGCATATCTTTGTAGAACTTGGCTGCAAGGATGCCGTACTTGAAACGGATGACAATCGACTTGCAGCTATAAAAACCTACAAAAATCTTGGTTTTGTTCCAGAACATCGTCATGAGTCTCACCCAGAAAGATGGGCACAGGTAATTTCCGATCTTATGGCCGCTGCTAATTTATAGCTGCTTGGCCATACCTATGCTGGCATAGTCAGTACCAAAAGGTGTGCGCGATAGGATAACGTGGATTTGAAAGTATTTTCAAAACTACTGGTTCGCCGGGGTTAAAGGGGTTGTGAAAGTAATACGAAATGCAGATATAATCGCTTAAATACACCTCACCCCAACCCCTCTCCCGGTAACTCGCAAGCTCGTTGGGAGAGGGCCAATGCATGGTTTTAGTCACCCCTTCTCTGTTGCGAGGAACGAGCAATATGGGAGAGGGGGCAGGGGGTGCGGTTGAATGAGTCATCTATACAATTGTTCGCTTCGTTTGACTTTGATAGCAGCCCTCCTATTCGAAGGGCTGCATTTGTATGCAGACGAACACCCCACTCCTGTAACATCAGAACATGTGCTAGTGGTACAGAATCGGGCTAGCGCCGATTCTGTCGCTATTGCCAGCTACTATATCCAGAAACGGAATATCCTCAAATCAAATATCTGTACTATAACCTGTCCATCTATTGAACAGTGCTCCATGCAGGAGTATCTCGATCTCATCAAACGTCCGATACAGCTTTTTCTGGCGAACAGCATTCATCCGATTGACTTTATCGTACTCACAAAAGGAATTCCTATTCGCACGAATGAGGGGCCAGCAGGTGGATTTGGAACGGATAGTATGCTGGCGCTTATGGATTCTCCTGAGCAAAAGAATCGTGTCGCAAACCCATACTTTGGCAAGCGCGAAAGATTTTCTCACGCAAAGTTCCATTTCTATCTCGTCACCCGGCTCGACGGGTACACCCGATCCGACTGCATGAAATTAGTGGATAGATCTATCGAATCTCGCCCTCGCCGCGGAGTGTATCTTATTCATTTGGGACCCGGCCACGAAAATGGTGGGTATAAACCAGTTAACGATGGTATGCGTCGGGCTCAGGTAATATTGCAGCAGCGTGGAATAGATTCCGTACTCGATACTATGAATGAATTCCCTGGCGGGCAGAAGGATCTGATGGGATATTTTAGCTGGGGAAGTAACGACGGCAGATTCAATCGAATGTCCTACAGAAGCATGACATTTGCTCCCGGTTCCATTGCAGAAACTGCGGTATCAACGAGCGGCCGAACCTTCGCAAACCCGGATGCGCCAGGCCAATCGTTAATTGCAGATCTTATTAAACAGGGTGTCACCGGATGCAAGGGATATGTTTCCGAACCGTATGCAGATTCGATTGCCCATGCGGATATACTTTTCGAGCGATATACCGCAGGCTACAATCTCGCTGAGAGTTTCTATATGGCATCGGCAAGTGCACATTGGAAAGATGTTGTTATAGGAGATCCGCTCTGCGCACCGTATGCTTCTAAAAATTCTGCTGTGAGAAAATAGATATGGAGAAGATGGAAGTATTCGAAGTGAGGGACGAGGTATGGCTTGCCGAAAGAGTCAGCATTCTGCGTGAGGTACATTTTGCTGATGTACCTCAAGGATTGCCTATTGTCACTAGATTCGGCCCGAGGGCTCAGTATCGATTCGGCTCAATTGCAGAACGCCAAGGTGTCTCATTAATTATGGTGAACCGCCTCTTTGCTAATCTCCGAGTCCCCGTATTTGTGCTAGATGGCACCCTCGCCCATGAATTAGCGCACTATGCCCACGGATTCGGTTCTGGGCTTCCCCGGTTGTATCTGCATCCACACAGGGGTGGTGTGGTGGATATTGAACTGGCAAAACGCGGACTTGGCGAGTTAGACCGAAAAGCAGATGAGTGGCGTAAAGCCCATTGGGATACCTTTTATAAAAGCCAATGTGGAGATATCACCGAAAGAAAAACAGTACAATCCGAAACAATTGATGCAGTCTGGAGAAGGTTTATTGAACAGCCTGGCAACCGAACAGAATCCGATATCAATCACAAGCTTCAAATTTTAATGAAGCAAATGAAAGTTCAATTCACAGAAAACCGAACAATTAATGTGGAGTGGATGCATGCTTCTGTCAGGCAGAAAGGCCTCTCATACTGGTTTCCTATAGAAGGAAAAATAAGTCTGCATGGCCTGCTTTCCGATAGACGTGTTCCTGAAACGGTAATAGAATTTGAACTGAGTTACTGGCTTGCAAGATTGGTCGTGGGGTCGAATTGGCAAAAAGTTCATGCCGTGCTCAATAGAGTCGGGCTTGGAGTAACTATGGAAAATGGAGTGCATTGGCGAACGAAATCGTGGCCTTCGTTCATGAAACGTAATCACCCTATATAGCCTTTTGCAAAAGTCTCAAAATGATCAAAACACTCTTCACGCCCTCACCCCCCATCCCCATAAGCGTTAGGTTAAGCTGTAAAATAGGGTTCCACAGTAGATTTTATGCGACGAAATGAATTTCTTCGCTTGGTAGCCTGCGGCTAAGTGTCCTTCGGACACAGGATTCGATGATGCTAGAATCGTGTGCGAAGCACACTCGGGTGCGCCTCACAGCGCACTTCGCTAGCGGGTTTAAATCCCGCCAGGGGAACCTGTGCATTAGTTGTATCCCCTGTAGGAAACATGACAGCCGTCCTTCGTG
>JANXSG010000243.1 GCA_025352825.1 Chthonomonadaceae bacterium
CCCCCATATGGATTGTGCTGGTCGTTACCTACAAATACATAGTTCGTACATAGTGCCTCCTCTATCCCCTCCCGTTTACAGGAGGGGATAGAGCTTTTTTGCATGCTATTCACTTTTTCTTAGAACGATCAATCCGAGAACTACAAACAACACATTCTGAGACCATGCCGCTATCGGAGGCGGAAGCAGCGGTGCACCTCCGCCTGGGCCAACAGAACCCAGAATGCGCGCTAACAGAAGAGTATTCCAGTAGACAAAGACGAGGCAGATTGAGAGTAGCGTGCCCATAAATCCACCACCTCTGGCAAATCGAAGCGCCATGGGAGGGCAGCAGAGAGCCATTACTAAACAAGAGAACGGCACGGATAGTTTGAAATGATAGTCCAGCAGAGTTGAGAGATCGTGAATTCCCTGCTCTCGATTATGCTTTAAATCCAGCCCGAGGCGTGTAAATGAGCGTGCTGCCGAGCCAGACATTTTCCACATCGGCAGTTGGAGTAAGAATCCTGAATGGAATACCTGCGGATCGACCGAGGTATTCAGTTTATATCTGCCAACACGCGAAGTCTGCCAGTCTTCCTTGTCCAGGCTGTACCTCATGAAGAAGGCGTTATCCAGCGTCCACCAGCCATCTTGAAATCGCCCATTTTTTGCTGTGACTACAATGGGAGCAGTTTCACCATTCAAAATCGGCTTTGGGCTTGCCACAATCTGAATGCCATGCATCTCAACATAGTTCAGGCGAGGAATCATGCTTTTTACAAATAGCGCATAAGACTGATCATTCGAAATGATCCACTGCCCTGCTTGTGGCGACATGTTAGGGCTGTGAGTAACCATCTCTCCGATTACTGCTTCGAAGCGGTCAATGGACGGCGGTACTACATACTCTCCAAACCAGAAATCCCCAATGCTCACCACAAGCCCAATTGCCATGATGGGCGCAAAAATTCGAACAAGCCCCACCCCAGATGACCTGAGTACAGTGATCTCAGAATCCTTGCCCAATCGACTGACCGTTAGTGAAGCCGCTACAGCCATTGCCACAGGCATAGTCATGTGTATCAGGAATGGCAAAAAATAGAGCACCATCCTCACCACGTAGCTTATTTCCACTCTGTTTAACAGAAGGACATCCGCATTATTGTAGAGGACGGTGCCAGTCAGCATCATCACAATGGCTGCCTGCCCAATCAGGAATGGAACAACCATCTCTCCGAGCAGGTAGCGATCTAAAATCTTCATCGAGGTTGTAACATCCGCCTTCTAGAAGATGTGTTGTTCTACATGGAACTGATCACAAATGGAGTGAATTTCAGGTATGGACAGCCCATCTGCAAGCCCATGATTTGTCAGATTTAAATATTCGTAGTGAGAGCCGGTCTCTGCATACTCGATTAAGTCACACGCCTTCTTCACGGAGCTATCCGAACGCACCATCACCCCATGTTTTGCCCAGAGCACAATACTATGCTCTCTCATCGATTTGATATTCGCCACCATCAGAGCCTGTGATCCTGGCAGCATAAAAGGAAGGAAGCCAATTCCTTCCGGAATATTGACTATACTCTCTGGCTGCCATCTAAGAATGTGGCGGCTTAGATAGTGCGTATCCTGATATCTGGCAATGTGGCTGAGGTATACCAAATGAAGAGGCTGTGCGTGAATAATCGCATGAAAATTGAGATTGTTGCGCGCTATCTGATCTCGATGCACCGCGAGATGTGAATTAAATTCTGAAGTAGGTTTCTGAAACAGCCTATCAAGTGAAGAATAAATTCGGCCTTTCAGACCGCCTTTGTCAACACTTATAAAAGCAAGATTTGCTTCGGGTGAGTTCGCTATTTCTCGAAGTCTACGGCCAGATCCTGTCACCAGAAAAGCATGGCCAGCTAATTCCGGAGCGGCTGTGGGCAAGGTAAACGGTTCATTGACTGGGAAAAATGGCTCAGGATTCACATCCCATCCCATATAGACGCTGATGTTACCTGCGGCTCCCTCGCTTGCCTCGATCTCGGCAAGTCTTTGCCCAGTTTGCCCTATCAAATGCATGATCTCACTTAGCGTTGGGAACGGCGGTGCTAAACGCATATGATTGTTCTCCTTATAAGACCGGGACTCAAAATTCAAAATCCAAAGCCAGGATATCGGCCTTTATGGGATTGATAAATGCTTCCACTACTTTTTGATGATTAGGATGAGGAACATATATTTCTAGACCAGATCGATCATTGAATCGAACTACTAACCCATGCGTGAAACTCTGAGACCGCTGGGTAAAGTTCTCACCACAGGTTAGGTCTACAATACCAGGAACGCTTTGCTTTAACGTTCTGAGAGCGTCCATCGCGCTGCTGATCTGGGCAGAGGTCGCCGCCTCAGACCACTTAAAAAGTACAACATGCTCAACCACTTTGGGCCTCCGGGTAAAATTTCTTTCCTCATTTTACCCGGTAAGAATGATTTTCCTGCTGCAGTGATTAATCTATGGTCACCTTGCTCTTCATAAGAGCCTAACTTTAACCGAAAGTATAGTATGCTTATGAGAATTCCAATGATTCGAGAGACTAGAAGACAATCGCGCATGAAATTTTACCGGCGCGCTGTTGGATTACTTTTGCTAATGGCTGCGGTTGCATACTCGGCCTGGATTGCACCCTGGGCTAAACCTGTTCGAAGTGTAGAGATAGTTTCTAGTGATGACCGCCCATAGTCCCTCGGCTTCGAAACGAAAGAAACACACAACTGCAGCTATTGTGTGCTGCATCACACTATTAGGACTTTTAATACGGTTATGGGGCATCGGCTGGAGTCTTCCCGATGCACGCCACCCATTAGCAACATATCACCCGGACGAATTAGTAAATCTGAATGCATCGCTAGCCGCAGATATTCCCCACGGCCAATTCGATTTCGGTTTCTATAACTACGGGGCGTTCGATTTCTACCTTGTCAGCCTCAGCCAGATCATAGGAAGAGGGTATGGCTGGATTCCCACCACGTCATCTCCACCCGATCAATCCAAACTCGATCACGCGATCGCAGCCGCCCCTGAACAAGCCGCACTTTTTCTAGCCGGCCGACTCGTATCGGCTCTTCTGGGATCAGTAACAACGATAATTATTTTCGCCATAGGAACCAGGCTGGCAGGTAGAAAATGCGGTGTCGTGGCTGCGCTATTCGCTGCAATAGCGCCTCTTTCCGTGGTTCATGCACATTTTCTAACAGTCGATGTGCCTGCCACGTTTTTCGTGTGTATGACTCTCCTGTGGTCGTTGCGGCTGCTGGAAAAGCAGTCGTGGCGTGAGTATGGATTGGCCTCTCTCTGGGCTGGCCTGGCCGCCGCAACCAAGTATACTGCTGGCATAGTGATCGTCGCCCCAATTCTAGCTCACATACTCAATAACAATCCGCTAGCATGCCGCAAACATCGAACTGCAGAGTTCGTCGTATTGATCGTACTGTTTCTGATATTCTTTCTGCTGGCATGCCCCGGCCCTATCCTCAATCTTACAGCCTTCTGGGATGGAACCTACCCCGGCACTGGAGTAAAATACGAACTCTTCGAGCACTCACGTACCGGGCATGGACTCCTCTTCGTGAACACGGGTATTGGCTGGTGGTACCATCTGGTGATATCACTAAAATATGGAGTGCGGATTCCTCTTCTGATTGCTGGATTGATCGGCTTAATCTGGGCTATTAAGAAAAGATCTAAGGCGGATCTTATCCTCCTGACATTTTTTCTAATATACTACGCTGCTTCAGGTTTATCTGCCGTTCGGTTTGCACGTTATATGATCCCGCTCATTCCTATACTTTGCATCTGGGCGGCACGATTTCTTACAGATCCTACACACTTTATTATTCATCGTAAAGTTTTTGCTTGTCTAGTAGTAATTGTTGCTCTGCACGAATGGGTAAATACCTATAGGCTAGTCCAACAAATGGCCGGAAACGATCCCCGTGATGAAGCAGCCGACTACCTAGTACTTCACTCCAAGCCTGGGTCATCTGTAGCTTTTGCGACAATTCCGTGGTTCTACTCGCCACCATTATCGCCTCTATTTGGAGCTATGGCGGCGCCACAACGAGCCCAATCAGCAGAGATGACTAGTCGATTCCATCTTAGAATACCCACAACTGAATGGGATATAGAAGTACTTACTCCGGAACCAGATTATCTGGTGATGTCCGACATCGAAACAATGCATGCCGTGGATCGACTCAAGCTGTCCGCACCTACTGCATTTATGAAAGCCATTCCGGCAGACATGCAGCCTGTGGTCTTCGGGCCGTCACCTGCGCTCGGACATCTTATTCCAGGCGAGATATATCCGGAAGATCTACTCTATATTCAACCAACAGTAACAATCTATGAAAAGCGCTAAATTCTGAAATGGTTGTATTTTTTTAAATATGGTTGTATTCTATGCAATGCTTAAGGTACAATAAATCGATTCCAGGAGGAGAAACCTGTGCCGAATATCAAATCTGTTAAAAAAGATGTCATCAAGTCGCGTAAGAACCATCAGCGGAATATATCCGCTAAATCCGCAATGAAGACTTTTATCAAGAAAGCTCGCACCGCTGCCGATTCCCACACACCTGATATGGCCGAGACCACGGAAGCAGTGCGCTTAGCATGTAAATTTATCGACAAAGTTGCTGAGAGAAGCATAATTCACAAGAACCAGGCAGCTCGCAAAAAATCACGTCTCATGAAACGAGCAAACAAAGTTGCTGCTACGCTAGCAGTATAGCAGTTTTAAATTTGAACGTATCTAAGGCCGCTCGTTCGAGCGGCCTTTATTTTTGATCGCAGTAAAGGGCTGTAAAAGGCATGACTATACCGACTATTTCCAGGAGTTGAAAACTCCCGGCATCAAAAAACAGGCGCCTTTCAGACGCGAATCCCTGCCGCAGGGCGGTTGGCCGCAGACCTTCCAGACGGGTACTTCAGTGCCCGGCAATAAGTGATGAACTATTTTGAATTACTTTCACAGCCCCTAAAGCTCTTCTCCACAAATACAATTAATCGTTAACTAAACGCTTCTGCTCTCACCCCCCCGACCCCCTGTCCGGTTTTTGGGAGAGGGGGTCGGGGGGTGAGGGCAGACATCATGTTCCCGCACCTGAGAGCGAAAGAGCTAAAAGCTGTAAGTTTGAGGCCGGGTTCGCTCCAAATATCCCAATATCATCAGTCACTCCGCCTTTATTAGCCAGATCGCAGATAAGCAGCAACTCCATCGCTTGTTTCAATTGAGTCCAGCTGTAAGTCCGCGATTGGGAGAACAGGTCTGCGGCTTTGAACGCGAGTTGAGAGATATTACCATCAGATGGCAGATTATCTGCAATTTCTAGCGGGATACTGCGAACATCTCTAGGCTGAATCTTTTGCTCCGTAAGGTACTTGGCCTGCCACAGCATGCGGTATTGCCTGGCCAGCAGCGCAAGCAGTTTACCAGCAACTGCCTGTGGTTTAGGATCGTAACGATGCAGTTCAACTAGCAGGCTGAGAGCGCGGTCTGTTTGCCTGCGAGTGATTGCATCTATCACCGTGAATACCACGTCTTCCGGACTGGACGATGTTACCATGCCCACATCGGCCGCAGTTATTGTTTCACGATCACCAGCGTAACACACCAATTTAATTATTTCCTGCTCCAGCGGAAGCATATCATTACCAATTGATTGAATGAGCAGTTCTACTGCGGCTAGCTCAATCTGTTTTCCTTCTTGTGACGCTCTCTGTAACACCCATCTAGTTAGCGATGCTCCTTTTAGTGATCGAAAAAAAACAATAGCTCCAACTTTTTTAACAGCGTTATCAAATTTGACGGAAATACCAGTTTTACGTTTTGCTTCTTCTTCTTCCGCGGATACCAATAAAACTAGCACAGACGATCCACCGAGTTTCAGAATACCCTCAGCGAGTCTCTCCACCTCAGAAGATTTTGACTTATCTCTCCACTGATCCATCCCTTTAACAAGAACGAGTCTATAATCCGACCCGAACGGTACTTGCGAGACTGCGGCAAGTATAGTTTCAGCGCCTGCTGAGGAGCCATCGATAGTTTCAAGATCAAAATCGGCAAAGTCGGCAGAAACTGTGCGGGAGATAATGGCTGTCAGCGCTTCCTCTTTTAATCTATCTTCTTCGCCTGTAAAAAGATAGACTGGATATACTCTTGGGTTCCACAGCGCCTCTGGCGCACCATTTTCATAGTCTAGTTCCAAATTATATGTCCGATCGAAAAGTGGTATTCTGTGCTGAATAGCAGTGCACAAATCTCCTAATGGAGGAGAGGAATTGCATTCTGAAGGTTACCTGCTTTAAATTGATTTAGCAGCTTTCGGTTAGAGCGAATTACAGCTATTAACGCTGCTGATTCTTCCTCAGCGTTTTTAATCTCAGCTGCGCCAGCTATCTCCCTACTATATCGATATCTCTCGTGCAATGAGGTGAGGCGGCGAAGATGTGTTGAAAGCGAGGGCACAGTTGACTGAGTACACGATTCCAACCAGCTCAGATATTCACACGCAGTCTGATCCTCCCGCCGTGCAAAACCTGCCCTTTTAAGCTGGTCAGATGCGATGGCGTACGAACTCACCACAGCCTGATTTGACGGTGCAAGATGAAAATGTCTGTCCGAGATAAGATGTTTGCGGGGCCCCATACGAGCTTTTAGTTCGGTAATAACAATATAGGAGAGTATGGAGATGATAACCAGCCCAACAACAGGTGGAACCCAGCCGTTTGAAAACAACCATCCAACAAACGACGTCGGAGCCGATTTCGAATGAGCTGATCGGTCGGTGATATCATCGGATCCATCGGTCGATTCAAACGGCACCCATCCCACTCTAGGGAAATATACTTCTGTCCAGGCATGTTTATGCTTCTCTCGAACAATATAGCTGCCATCTTTATCCAGTTCACCTGCTATAAATCCAGATGCCAGCCTTGCAGGTATTCCAGCATACCTGCAAAGCATTGTAAGTGACGCGGCAAACTGAGTGCAGTATCCTTCCTTGGCTTCAAACAAGAAATAGTGCACCAAGTCCTTATCTTTTGGAGCTATAGGTACATTGAGGTTGTATTTACATGTCTGAACAATATAATGCTGGAGCGCTATCACTTTATCGTAGTTCGATATACTGGTTTTAGTTTGATCGATAGCTGTTTTACGCAGTTCTGCCATTTCTTCATTCTCTTTGGGAATTTGCAAATACATCCTTTTGATGGCGGGTGTGTACGCATCCGGACTTGAGGAAGCTGCACGCAGGCGATCAGGATCATCATCAGGAACTCGTGAGAAGACATCATAACTTGTGTTGACAGGCAGCGATTTGACTGCCATCGATCCCGAATCCGATACGTTTACTTCGGGTATATCCCCACGCACAGACTGCACTACCCCTGCCCCATACAGCCTGTCAAAGTTGCCAGCAACTACTGTAACATTCTGAAAGGCCGCATGGCTGTTATCCATCTCCTGCTCAGGTATTTCGCCAGAGCCAAGTGGAATCTGGTACTGATTAAATGCATCCACACGTCTTCCGGTAAATGCTCCGAATTCTTGCCCATGCAAATCTGGCGGGCCGCCGAACCGGCCGCCACGACCTCCATTATCTCGTGAAATTGTTTCTGCCGGGACAGGGATAACCGGCACTTTTGGATGCGTAAAAGTCTGACCATTATAGTCGTTATAGGTGTCTCCTCGCCAGAAGAGCCCCCGGTCACAACGAACTCGCATCAGGACTATATCGCTCTCAGACTCTGGCCCGGCTGAGAGTTCAATTGAGCTGTTCTCTGTAACTCGAACATTCGATTTTACTGCTGAAGAAGACTTAGATTTATCAGCTGCATTGGCAGTGATATCAGTACTTATCGGCAGGCGCCTCCCAATCTCCGAGATGGGTATCGCCACAACATTCGCCAGAGTTAGTGCTGTAACCACGCATAGCGAAGCCAGTAAGAACTGACCGCCAAAGAGCTTTTTATCTTTTTGCTGTGATCTACCTCGAACTACAGATAGTTGAGTTCGTAAGTAGTTCTCGTGGATCATTAAAAATGTTGCCGCAGAAATGAAGAATATAAACGCATACTCGATTTCAAGATCGGGGGACGTTGTGCTAGTCAGGGATAGAATTGCCATTACAGGAACGCAAGCGAACATCACCACAGTATCTGTAGTGAGAGTGAAGCTGTGAAAGATGCATATATACACCAGCATGAGCTCAATACTGCGAGCCCTGTCATCACCCACAGATGGCGCGAACCATCCATTTGAGATACCGGAGAAACAGAAAAGGCCAACTACTATCAACAGGGGAATTTGTGCCGCCCTCGCTGATAACTCAAACCTGCGCATTGTGAAGCAAAGAACATACCCTGTGATAACCAACACATAACTAAGGAGAGCGAAATTTGTATCTTCAAGATTGAAGTTGAATGCATATAGGCCAGCAAGGCTAACACATAATCCAGCGATATACAGACTGAGGCTTACTGTGTCTTCAACAGCTTTATGCAGCGAATCTTCAGAGAACGGTTCAGGATTGGGTATAGAAGCTGGATTTTCGGATTTTTGGATTTTAGCTATCCTCATAGACAGGCTCCTCCAGAAATATCTCATTTTCGATACGCTGTTTCACCAGAAAAATATGTGCTCCCACAGCTAGTAGTTCAGAATGAATTTCCTTCTGATTAGTATTCTTACCAAGTGGGCTGACTCCACGAAACCCATCTGAATCAATCATAAGTACAGCAATTTTCGATCCAGCGGCAGCATATGCAGCAAGTACTTGCGGTAGCTCTGGATCATAACCCGTAAGTATAATCAGAAGTGTGGTGGCAGGTTGGATATATCCTGTTTCTCTGCTTAACTTCTCACTTACTCTTAATTCGCTCACAGGCTGAACCCGTGCCAATGTATCTAGCAGCATGTGCAAATGCTGCCGCCCTCTCCCGCTAATTGCCGAAAGTGAGTACTTATCTTCCGAGGCTAAGAGTCGCACTCCAGCGCCTATATCTATCACTTGCTGTAAAATGGAAGCTGCAACAGATACGGCGCATTCGAACGCAGCATCCGTTCCAGAACGCACGCCAGATATCTTCTTTGTGTCAAGCAGTATGATAAAGTTGACAGCCTGAGTCTCTTCAAACTCGATGACGCTTAATTTTCCGGTTCTGGCAGTTTGCCGCCAGTGAATTCTTCTGAGTGGATCTCCTGGCATATATCTGCGCACACCGTCTGGATCGACACTGTTACCATGCATAATAAGGGATATAAGATCCTGAAATCCGTACTTATCAGTGCCACTAGAAGGTAGTATTCGTATTTTCCGGGGCGTGGGGTAGATGACCAGTTCACCGCTGCAAGGTGCTTTTCTGGTAAATGCAAAAACACCAAGAGGATCGAGTGCAGACATTTGGAAGTGGGTATTTTGGAATACTCCCCTGCGCAGAAATCGCACAGGCACAACTACTTCAGTAGAGCCCATTGGCGATACATTGAACATCCCTGGTTCCAAATCTACAAATTCAATCCAAGACGGAAGCAGTTCATTTGCCGTAAGAAAGAAGCGTGGAAATCTACTTCGATTTTCAGCAAGGTAACGAAACTCGCCTTCCTCGCCCACCCATCCCTGTGCAGGGAGTATGCGCTTGAAGATGAGTCCTCGAAGCATAACCATACCTATCAGGTAGGATACTCCCGGCAGAGTAAGCAGAATCGCTGCCATGTAGTAGAGATGATGCGAGTTGAAAACTCCCGCAACCACAACCAGGCATACTGCTGCAAATATCAGAGTCAACCACTTGATAGACTGCATATTGCTCCATTCGTTTGGCAGCTGACTAATTACAACTAGTGCGAAAGGCCGATGGGTACTGATACGCGAGACAGCGCTTCTTCAATACACTGGAGCGCAGATAGACCTCTAATTCGATGCTCCGGCCTCAGAATTAATCTGTGTGACAGCACTGCGGGAGCAAGCAATTTCACATCGTCGGGAGTAACAAAGGTACGCCCCTGCAGCCCGGCAAGGGCCTGGCAGGCACTGAGCAAATTTAGCGAACCTCTTGGACTGGCGCCAAGTAGGACTGAGTTAAGAGCCCGAGTGGCACATACTATATCGACAATATAACCGCGAATGCTATCGTCCACATGCACCTGTTTCACCGCTTTTTGCATATCGAGTATCTCTTCGGCTGTAGTCACAGAATTGATACTGTCTACAGGATGTGCTTGGCGCTGATTGGTAAGAATTTTAAGCTCTGCATCTCGGTCCGGATAGCCGATCGTGATTCTGGCACTAAATCGATCGAGCTGCGCTTCTGGAAGAGGATAGGTTCCGGACATCTCAATATTATTTTGCGTGGCAATGACAAAAAATGGATTGGGAAGGGGATGTGCCACCCCATCAATGGTTACCTGGTGCTCTTCCATACACTCAAGAAGTGCAGCCTGAGTCTTTGGGGTGGTACGGTTGATCTCGTCTGCCAATACGATATTTGCAAATACTGGGCCTGGCCGTACTTCAAATTCGCTTGTTTTTTGATTATAGATAGAAGACCCGGTGATGTCTGATGGTAATAGATCTGGGGTGAACTGAATTCGTTTAAAACTTAGTCCTAGAGCGTGTGCAAGTGCTTTTGCTAGTGTAGTTTTTCCGACGCCAGGTATATCTTCAATTAGCAGATGGCCGTTTGATAGGAGCACTGCAAGCGCCAATTTCACTATATCTGTTTTTCCTACAATTGCAGTCTCCACCGCGTCGGTTACACGCTGGGCTTTATTTGAGAGTTCAATGGCGTCCAATAGTTCCTCTTTTAGTCCGAACAATACATAATTTACTAAAAAAAACAATTTTGTCGGGTCAATACACCGATCGTCCGCCTATATTCACATAGTACTGAATACAATTACGTATTTCAAGACTAAATGTACTCCCATGCAGCCGCTTATTAATTCTCTTGAGTACGCTCCGACATTTCCCCAACGAGTGCCTTAAATTCAATGGGATTCGATGCTTTTTCCAGAGCATCCTTGTAGTTTACTTCTCCATTTAGAGCAAGGGTTGCCAGAGCTTGATCGAGAGTCTGCATGCCGTGGCGCTGACCCGTTTGAATAATAGAACCAAGCTGATATGTTTTCGCTTCTCGAATTAAATTCCTCACCGCAGGAATCGCAACTAGAATTTCAAAAGCTGCTATCCTGCCTTGGCCGGATGCTTTCTTCACAAGAGTTTGGGAAACTACTCCCAGTAAATTCACCGACATCTGCATACGCATCTGCTGCTGTTGATGCGTTGGGAACACATCGATTACTCGATCAACAGTTTGAACAGCATCTGTTGTATGTAATGTACCAAAGACAAGGTGTCCTGTCTCTGCTGCAGTGATTGCTAACTGAATTGTTTCTAGATCTCTCATCTCGCCAATGAGGATTACATCCGGATCTTCACGCAGTGATGCACGCAGCGCGTTGGGGAAAGCGAGAGTATCTGTGTCGAGTTCCCGCTGATTAATCAACGCCTTTTGATCGGTATGCACAAACTCAACAGGGTCCTCAATAGTTATAATATGCACGGGAAATTGCCGGTTCACAAAGTCGACCAGCGCCGCCTGAGTTGTCGACTTGCCAGATCCCGCAGGCCCTGTAATTAATACCAACCCACGCGGCCGCTCGGCAAACTTCATGCAGGCTGCAGGGAGATTCAGTTCTTCACAGGTTTGGATTTTATACGGTATTACTCGAAATGCTGAACCAACATGCCCACGCTGAACATATAAATTTCCTCGAAACCGAGCCACTCCTGGAATCTCATAGGCAAAATCGAGCTCCATCTCCTCGTCGAAGCGGCGTTTCTGAATATCGCTAATTACAGATAAGCTCAGCCATTTCGCTTCATCTGAAGTGATCGGATCCATCTCCATAGGAAAAAGATCACCATCTATACGCACCAGCGGTGGACTCTCAGCTTTGATATGTAGATCCGATCCGCCATGAAATACCACAGATTCAAGAAGTTGATTTAGAACTACCATACTGATATCCTCACGCCTCCTGCTAATTCTGGAGGTTCATCGTCATATAAATTTAAGCCACTGGTTTATCAGGAAATATGCCAAGTCTCGATGCCCTCTGCTGAAATTCATTGGGATTTGAAGTCTTACCTAACGCATCCTCGTATTCAACCAGGCCCTTTTTCACAAGATCGAGCAGGCTGGAATCGAGAGTTTGCATTCCAAACTGCTGCCCAGTCTGTATATCTGTATATATCTGATAAGTCTTACCTTCACGAATTAATGTTCTTATAGCGCTCGTACATATCATTACTTCGAATGCTGCACATCTTCCAGCGCCATCCTTGCGCATAAGCAGAGTTTGAGAAATTACTGCTTGCAGCACTACGGAAAGCTGCAAACGAATTTGCTGCTGGGCATCCGGTTCGAACACGTCTATGACTCGGTCGATAGTTTGGGGAGCATCTGTGGTATGCAGCGTGGCAAAAACAAGGTGGCCCGTCTCTGCTGCAGTGACGGCTAGTTGAATGGTTTCAAGATCACGCATTTCACCGACAAGAATCACGTCAGGGTTTTGGCGCATAACGTGTTTCAGCGCAGCTGCGAAAGATTTTGTATCAAGGCCTACTTCGCGCTGGTTGATTGCACATTGTTTGTCTGCATGAACGTACTCAATTGGATCTTCAATCGTTACAATGTGGCTGGATCGAGAATTGTTGATCCAGTCAATCATAGCAGCTAGTGAAGTCGATTTACCAGATCCTGTAGGCCCGGTAACTAGGATCAGACCACGCGGCAGCAGTGCAATATCTTTGGTGACTTGAGGGAGCTCCAGTTCATCGATTGTGCGAATACGAAACGGAATAACTCTCATTACAGCACCGATATGCCCCTGCTGACGAAATATATTCACCCGGAACCGAGATAGACCGGGTACTTGATAGGACATATCTAGCTCCATGGTCGTCTCAAAACGATGCTGCCTTTCTGGATTCATCATCGGATGTACCAGATCATATAGATCAGTGTCTGTGAGTGCAGGCATATCTAATCTAGTAAGATTTCCATGTATGCGCATTACTGGCGGTTCGCCCACCCTAAGGTGGAGATCGGAGGCTTCAGTCTCCACGAGCCGTCGAAGAAGATCGTCAATTACAAGCATTAACCGTTCTCCTGTCCACGATAAATAAAGGGGAAAAGTAAAACATTGTTTACTTTTCCCCTTTTTGGTTCAAGATACCTTCTTAATTTAAGTTAAGTGAGAGGCGCCACGGGAAGTCCTGGAATCTTCGGCGCCGTATTAGCTGCCGGGCTATTGACAGCGTCGACATCACCACGTGTATTTGCGGATCGTATAAGCTGTTTCATTTCCGAGAAAACTCCTGAACTTGCCAGGGCATCCTTTTCTGAGATGAGATTGCGCTTATAAAATTCGAGCAGACACTGATTCATCGTCTGCATGCCCCAATAGGCTTCCAAGCCTGCCTGGCGAATGGCGGTGTATATCTCATCTGATTTACCCTCCTCAAGAAGTTTTGAGATAGTAGGGGTAACTTCCATCACTTCTACGGAGCAAATTCGTCCGTCGCCATCTGCTCTAGGTACTAGTTTTTGAGAAATAACTCCTCTGAGGGAAACAGCTAGACGCAGCCAAAGCATGGGGCGTTCGTGAGGCTGAAACATATTTGAGATACGATCCAAAGTCTCTGCGGCGCTGGAAGTATGCACGGTGGCAAAAACAAGGTGGCCTGTTTCTGCTGCCTGGAGAGCTACATTCATAGTTTCAATATCGCGCATTTCACCAATGAGGATTATGTCGGGAGCCTGCCTTAGTATATGCCGCAAAGCCTGCTGGAAGTTGTCGGTATCGATACCTATCTCACGCTGGCTGACGATTGCTGTTTTATCCGGATGGGTGAACTCAATCGGATCTTCGACAGTAATGATATTCACACTTCGATTTTGATTGATCAGATCGATCATAGAAGCAAGAGTAGTCGTTTTACCACATCCGGTTGGCCCTGTCACCAGAACTAATCCACTTCTGTGCTGGCAAAAATCTTTCACTTTCGGTGGAATTCCCAACTCTTCGAGTGATTTAATACCTTTTGGAATCAACCGGCAAACGCCTGCTGTAGCGCCGCGCTGGTTGTAGACGTTCATGCGAATACGAAGAATATCTTCCACTTCGAAGGCGAGGTCCATCTCATGATGCTGTTCAAAAATAGCCTGCTGCCTGGCGGACATTTTGCTATAACACAGGCGATGTGCTTCAGCTATAGTGAGAACAGGAAAATCCGTATGTACGATTCGGCCATTTACGCGGAGACACGGCACTGAGTTTGCTTTGACAAAAAGATCAGAAGCATTTTTCTCCAGCGCATATTTTAATAAGTCATCAAGATCTTGAGTCATCGTTTTCCTTTCAATACAAAAACAATCTTACAAAATGATAGAGATTATCTTTCATGAACCGTTATTGTACGGCGTACATAAACTAAATACACACCAACTCCACCGGATATCAGCGCACCTACAATTACCAAAACCATCGGAATACTGATCAAGGATTGAGTGGCAGTTTTGGTCTCCACAGAATTTTTCGGCGAAGGGACAGCTTGTGATGTACGGATCAATTCGAGGGGTTCGGGCAGAACTCCTTTATGAACCTTCATCTGAATTTCATATCTGTATACTCCCTGGGTTTTATTGAGCAGAAGAGAATAGAATTCGCTGTCAATATGCTCCGGGCCTCGAAAGGGGTTCATCTCAGGGAGGTGATAGAGGATTTCGATACGATTCCACTCCTGGAATGCACGCATATACGGCATTAAAACAGGAGAAAAGTTATGTACCTGAGGCGCATTATTTAGAGTGAACATCGCAGTCGTGGTAAGTGGATACTCTTTTGTTCTATCCGGATGGATGCTGCCATCTAATATTACGAGATCAGATGCTACCTGCCAGCCGCTGAGATCAGAAAGATGTTTCACAGCAGTACGTACCTGGCTGTGAGGTACCATTTTACTGTAGGCAAGACCGATTCGTGTACTCATGCCAACATCCGGCAGCACGAGCAAAACGATATCTGGCCCATCATTTACTGTATTTGCACTGGGGACGGACTCCTGGCCGGCTGTCGCAATATGAGAATGGCCCATTACTGCAAACAATGCTGCAAATAACAGAATATAGAATTTTAT
Organism: Chthonomonadaceae bacterium; assembly: GCA_025352825.1. Taxonomy (GTDB): domain Bacteria; phylum Armatimonadota; class Chthonomonadetes; order Chthonomonadales; family Chthonomonadaceae; genus JANXSG01. Next base: position 15,241 of record JANXSG010000243.1, read on the forward strand.
AGAAGATTTGAGATTTGCATCGCGCACGTGCTTGCTCACTTTACGCAATGGAGGGCGGTTGGATGGAAAAGTCTGGAATCACTAAAGCTGCTCACTTTACCTGAACCTGACCAATGAAAATATTAAAACGAGACCGGTCTAACTGCAATTATCAGTCGAATGGTGGAGCTGAGGAGGATCGAACTCCTTACCTCTTCAATGCCATTGAAGCGCTCTCCCAGATGAGCTACAGCCCCATGTTAACATGTAAACTCGACGAACGATAATTATTCGAGTTGAGGGTATTATACACCATTCAACCAATGATTTGCAATAGTATAGTAGAAATGAAGAAAGTACTATATCTTCTGTTTATGACCATCTTCAAGAAAAAAAGGTATGTGGAGTTGGTAGTTGAAAACTATTGCCTTTGGAGAAATATCATTACATATCTCTTTTTATCCTGAGATAGAATGTGATTTATTTATTGTTAATGTCCTGAATAACCAATTAAACGCCAATGTAAGGCATCGTGTAAGTAGTGGCGAGGGAACTGAGCAGCCCACTTTTTACCTGTATCTGTGTCATATAAAACCATTTTTCGATGCTTGCGTAAAAACATGGTCTTCTCATCATAGTTTTCGTCGACATCATCTGGATGCAGCCATCCGATCAAATATCTATTATCAAGCCACTGATAAAATATAGGCAGTCGTTCACCTGATGATGAATCTTCAATTTTCTTCCCATTTTTATCTACGATGAGAAAGTAGCATATGTCCTCATTATTATCCGTCCAATCATAAACGTGATGTCTGAAACCTTGGAGCAAAACTCTACGCCCATTTGGCGATGGATTTAAATATCTGTGAAATAAACTCCATCGATCTTGCGTAGCATATCCACTTCCAAGCCAATAAGGATCTATTGTATATCCTGCATG